>NZ_NFLM01000005.1 GCF_002160915.1 Faecalibacterium sp. An121 | reverse complement strand
AAACACCCATCCGATGTGGCGGCAAAGAGGAATAGAACCATATTCCTTCTGTTGTTGATCGCACCAAAACAAAAGAACTTTTGCGTCACGAAAGATAGGGTCCCTCTGCGGGGGTCGGCTGCAAAGCCGGCCCCCGCATTGTTTGTATGTGGGCGGCGCAAAACAATGGCCCCGCGCCATGCAGGCGCGGGGCCGGTTTTGGCTTTGGAAGGTTTTCAGCCCAGGGCGATGGCGCGCAGTTCGGAGAAGGCGGACAGGTTGTAATCGCCTGCGCCGGCCTGGGAAGCGTCCCCTACGCAGGCCACGGCAAAGCCGCCTGCGTGGCCGGCCTGTGCGCCGGATACGGCGTCCTCCACCACCAGGCAGACAGCGGGCTCGAGGCCCAGCATGCCGGCTGCCTTGAGAAAGACCTCCGGGTCGGGCTTGGAATGGGTGATGTTGTTGCCGTCGCTGACGGCGTCAAAGTAGCTGCCCAGACCCAGCTGTCCCAGAATAAATTGGGTGTTCTTGCTGGACGAGCCGATGGCCAGCTTGAGGCCGGCGGCCCGCAGGGCGTCCAGGGTATCCTTGACCTCGGCGGACAGGTCGGCGGGGGACAGCTGGTGCAGGCTCTCCCGGTACAGGTCGTTTTTCTGAGTGGCAAGCTCCACCTTGCGCTCCTCGCTCAGGGCGGGGCCGTGGTACTGCTCCAGGATGATCTCCAGGCTCTCCATGCGGGATACCCCCCGCAGCCGGTTGTTGATGGTGCGGTCGAAGGGAATGCCCATCCCGTCGGCCATTTTTTTCCATGCCTGGTAGTGGTATTCGTCGGTGGAGCAGATGACCCCGTCCAGATCGAAAATGATTGCCTGATAGTTCATAGCGTTGTCTCCTTTACAGTTCAGCGTTGTCTTGCAGCAGGGCAAAGCCGTCCCAGGGACCCAGGGTGACCTGGCCGTCCAGGCTGGGGGCGTCCCCCACCGAAATGAGCAGCCTGACCCCAGCAAAGCCGGCGGGCAGGGCAAAGGATGCGGGGCGGCCGGTGAGGTTGCAGACGCACAGCAGCTTTTGCCCGTTCAGGGTGCGGGTGTAGGCGTACACCTGGGGATCATCGGGCAGCAGCAGGTCGTAGCTGCCGTAGACGATGATCTCATGGGTGTGGCGCAGCCGGATCAAGGCCTGGTAAAAGTGAAAGACCGAGTCGGGCCGGGCCAGCTGCTCGGCGGCGTTGAGGCTGGTATAGTTGGGATTGATCATGATCCAGGGGGTGCCGGTGGTAAAGCCCGCGCCTGCCGAGCTGTCCCACTGCATGGGGGTGCGGGCGTTGTCCCGGCTCTTGTAGCGCAGGCATTCCAGCATCCGCTGGGGGGTGAAGGTGTGGTTGGCGGTCAGCTCGTGATAGGCGTTGATGCTCTCCACATCCCGGAAATCCTCCAGCCCTCCGAAAGGAACGTTGGTCATCCCCAACTCCTCGCCCTGGTAGACGTAAGGGGTGCCCTGCATCATGTGCAGGCAGAGGGCCAGAGCCTTGGCGCTCTTTTCCCGCAGGGCGGGGGTGCTGTCGTCCCCCATGCGGGAGACGATGCGGGGCTGGTCGTGGTTGCACCAGTACAGGCTGTTCCAGGCCCGGTCCTCCAGGCCCTTCTGCCACTTGGTCAGCAGGGCTTTCAGCTCCACAAGGTCGATCTTGCGGGTGTTCCATTTGAAGCTTTCGCCGCCATCCAGGTCCATGTGCTCGAACTGGAAGGCCATGGTCAGCTCGGTGCCGTCGGCGTTGGCGTACCGGCAGGCCTGGTCCACCGTCAGACCCGAGCACTCGCCCACCGTCAGCAGGTCGTACTGAGACAGCACCTCCCGGTTCATCTGCTGCAAGTAAGCGTGGACGTTGGGCCCGTTGACCACATAGGGGGCAAAGCTGCCGTAGCTGCTGCCCGGTTTCCGTTCGCCGTCCGGCATTTCGGGGGTCTTGCTGATCATGCTGATGACGTCCATGCGGAAGCCGTCCACCCCCTTGTCGCACCACCAGCGCATCATGCGGAACACTTCCTGCCGGACGGCGGGGTTATCCCAGTTCAGGTCGGGCTGGAAGTCGCCGAAGGTGTGCAGGTAATACTGGCCGGTGGTCTCGTCCAGGGTCCAGGCGCTGCCCGAAAAGTTGGAGCCCCAGTTGTTGGGAGGGCCGCCGTTTTTGCCGTCCCGCCAGATGTAATAGTCCCGCTTGGGGTTGTCCCGGCTGGAGCGGCTCTCGATGAACCAGGGATGCTCTTTGGAGGTGTGGTTGACCACCAGGTCGATCACCACCCGCATCCCCCGGGCGTGGGCCCCGGCCAGCAGCCGGTCAAAATCTTCCATGGTGCCGAACTCGGGCTGGATGGCCTGGTAATCGCTGATGTCGTAGCCGTTGTCCCCGCCGGGGGACTTGTAAAAGGGCGAGATCCACAGCACGTCCACGCCCAGCTCTTTCAGGTAGTCCAGACGGCGCAGGATGCCGGGCAGGTCGCCCACGCCGTCGCCGTTGGAATCCTGGAAGCTGCGGGGGTAGATCTGGTAGACCACGCTTTCCTTCCACCATGCTTTTTTCATAGGTCCTCCTTGTCGCCCAGGGAAAATTGGGCATAAAAAGGGGACCGGCCTGCCGGTGGCGCACACCGTGCCTGTGACCGGTCCCCTGTGGTTTTACTTTTCGCCGTCCATACGGAGGCCAACCATAAAGAACTTGTTGAAGATCAAATAGAGGATGATGATGGGCAGCACCGAGATGCAGGCCGCAGCCATGACCTGGTTCCACATGGTGCCGGCGTTCTGGGACTGGAAGCTCTGCAAGCCGAGGGTCAAGGTGTACTTGGACGCGGTCTTGATGTACAGCATGGGAGCTGTGAAGGCGTTCCAGAAGCCCATGAAGCCAAAGATGGCGGTGGTGGCGATGGTGGGCCGCGCCAGAGGCATGGCCACGCGGAAGAACACACCGTACCGGCTCAGGCCGTCGATCTCAGCGGCTTCGCACACGTCCCGGGGGAAGTTGATGAAGAACTGCCGCATCAGGAAGATGTTGCCGATGTTGGCCGCCGAGGGCAGGATGAGGGCCGTGAAGGAGTCCAGCATACCGAAGTCTTTCAACAAAAGGTAGTTGGGGATCAGCAGCACCTGGCCGGGGATCATCATGAGCAGCAGCAGGCCGTGGTAGATCTTGTCCCGGCCGGGAAAGCTCAGCCGGCTGAGGGAGTAGCCCGCCATCGAGTTGATGTAGACGTTGATGACGGTGCCCACCACCGACACGAACAGCGAGTTGAGGAACCACCGCGGGAACAGGGAACTGTGGCCGAAAATGGTGGCGTAGTTGTCCAGGGTCATGTTCTCGGAGATCAGGGCCATGTTGCCGCCCACGATCTCCCGCAGGGGCTTGAACGAGGCCGCCACCATCCACAGGAAGGGATACAGCGTGATCACTGCATACACGATCAGGACCGCATACAGAAGGCCGCGGCCCACTGTCATTTTCTTTTTCATCGTTCCTGCCTCCTTAATACCATCTCTCGGAGTTGTTCAGCTTCTCGGCGATCATCGACACGGCCATGATGACCAGGGCCAGGATGATGGCGATGCACGCGGCGTAGCCCATGGCGTTGTTGGTGCCGAAGGCGTAGCGGTAGACCATCAGGGAGACGGTCAGGGTGCTGTTGGCCGGGCCGCCCGAGCCGTTGGAGAAGATGTAGGCCTGATCGAACATCTGCAACGTGCCGATGATGCCGGTGAGCAGGACATAGGTGGTGATGGGCTTGAGGTAGGGAACGGTGATGTTGGTGAACTTTTGCAGTGTGTTGGCGCCGTCGATCTCCGCAGCCTCATACAGGGAGGTGGGCAGATCCTGCAGGCTGGCCAGGTACATGGTGGTGTACTGGGGCACGGTGGACCAGATGTTCATGACCATGATGACCTTGAGGGCAAAGTCCGGGTTCTCCAAAAAGTTGATGCCGCCGCCCGCCGGCAGGATGCCGGCATTGATCAGCATCATATTGATGGGGCCGGTGACGCTGAACATGAACATGAAGATGATGGTCAGCGCCGAGCTGGAGGTCAGGGTGGGCAGAAAATAGACGGTGCGGAAGAAGTACTTGCCGCGGATCTTGCTGTTCAGCACGCTGGCGATCACCAGTGCGATGATGGTCTGGCAGGGCACCACCACCACCGAGAAGGACAGGGTGTTGAGCAGGGCTGTGCGGGCCATGTTGTCGGTGAACAGGCGGGCGTAGTTCTCCAGCCCCACAAATGTATAGCTGTCCGTAAAAAGGTTGACCTTGTGGAAGGACAGGTACACCACGAAGAGGGCGGCAATGCCGATGAAGATGCCCAGAACGATCACTGCCGGCGTCAGGAACAGGTAGCCTTGCCGCCATTCCTGCAGCTTGCGTTTGCTGGGGCGTTTATCAAACTGGATCGCAGCAGCGTCAGGCGTCTGCGCTTTGGATGCTTTTGGCATACGCGATTCCTCCATTCCCTTGCAGTTTCAGCGTTTCACCGCAGGGATCAGCCGGCGTTGGCGATCTCCTGGTTTGCCTGATCCTGAGCAGCCTGCAGGAACTCGGCCGCGGTCATCTCGCCGTTGACGGCCAGGGGGAAGTAGTTCTGGTAGGCGGTGTTGATGATGGAGGCGTTGTTGCCCAGCTGCCAGGGCAGAGCGCAGTCGATCATGGCGGAGTGGACGGCCCACACGGGATCGCTCTCCACATCCATGGCCTCGGCGGCGTCGCCGCGCGGGGGCAGGCAGCCTGCGCCGGTGCACCAGATGGTCTCGCCGTCCACGCTGGTGACATACTTGATCCAGGCGGAGGCCATATCCTTGTTCTCGCTCAGGGCATAGATGCCGTAGCCGACGGTGAAGCTCATGGAGTACTGGGTGCCGTTGTAGATGGGCATGGGCTTGACGCCGAAGTTGATGTCGCTGTAATCGGTCCGGAGGGTGCCGTAGACCCAGTTGCCTTCCTCCATGATGGCCACTTTGCCGGTGCCGAAGGCCTCGCCGTTCCAGCCCAGGCCGATGTCAGCGGGGGTCTTCCACACGCCGGCGTCCACGAAGTCCAGGATGAACTGCATATTGTTCACGATGCCCTCGCTGGTCAGAGTGGCGTTGCCCTCGGCGTCGATCAGGCTGTTGCCGCCGTCCTGCAGGATGCACAGGTTGCGGGACAGATCCTGGTTGTAGGTCATGGCGGCGATCTGGTTGGGGCCGTAGACCTCGTCCAGCTTGGCCTGCAGGTCGGTCAGGAAAGCCATGTATTCATCGTAGTCGTCGGGGATGTCGTCACCGGTGTAGCCGCAGGCTTCCAGCAGGTCGATGTTGTAGTAGGTGGCCAGGCTCGAGACGTCCTTGGGCACGCAGAGGGTGCCCTCGTCGTTGGTGAAAGCCTCGACCAGGTTGGGGTAGAAGGCGTCCAGCTCGTACTCGGCGGGGTCCAGGGGATCCATGACGCCCAGAGAGCCGTAGAAGGGGAACATGACGCCGTCGATGTAGAAGCAGTCCGGAGCGGTCTGGCCGATCAGGTCGGCCTGGAACTGGGTGTTGAAGTCGGTGTAGACCTTCAGCTCCACAGTGCAGCCGTGCTCGGCCTCAAAGTTGTCCTTCAGCTGGTTGATGGCGGCGGTCTCCTGGTCGTTGCCGCCCCAGATGCCCACCGTCAGGGTGCGGCCGCTGAAATCAGCCGAGCCCGAACCGCTGGCAGCAGAACCGGCCTGCGAGGCAGCCGTGGAAGCTGCCGTGGAGCTGGACGAGGAGCCGCCACAGGCGGTCAGCGCAGCGGCTGCGGCAGCAACACCGCAGGCAGCCAGGAAAGAACGACGATTGATCTTCTTCATAATAATAGCCTCCTTCAAATTCTACCTTCACGCTTTTGCATGGCGCAAAAACGTTTTCGCTGCATTCATTGTATACGAAAACGTTTTCGAATACAATTCGCGCTTTTACCAAAACCAAGCACGATATTTTAGACAGGTTGCCCGCCGGCTCACAGCTCCACCCGGATGGTGTCCTGCACATGGTATTCTGTGCCGCGGACGGTGAAGGTAACCGGGGCGGTGGCTGTCAGATTCTGGATCTCTGCGGCCTGATGGGTCAGGGTGACGTGCAGTTTCTGGCCGTGCCAGTGGAGGAAGAAGTCCAGTCCGGTCCAGGCGTCGGGCAGGGCGGGGTCGATGCGCAGCTTGCCGTCCAGCATACGCACGCCGCCAAAGCCGAACACCACCGACTGCCAGATGCCTGCCAGCGAGCCTGCGTGGATGCCCGCGTCGCTGGTCTTCATGTTGGGGCCTACGTCGATGGCCGCCGCGCTGCGGAACAGGCTGTAAGCCAGATCCCGGTTGCCCATGTCGTTGGCCAGGATGCAGTGGGTGGACAGGGACAGGGAGGAGTCGTGGAGGGTGCGGGGCTCATAATAGCTCCAGTTGGCCCGCTTGACCTCCGCGCTAAACTCGTCCTCCAGCAGCAGGAACATGATCAGGATGTCGGCCTGCTTGGATACCTGCATATGGGTGATCTGCTCCTGGTTGTAGTCGCGGTAGATGCTGCCCACGTTCTGCTGGTTCTTGTACTTGGTCAGGTCGATGTCCTTCAAAGTCAGATAGGTGCGGTCCTGCGGGATGACCAGATCTTCCCGGGGCTGGGGCAGGTAGATGCGGGAGAGCTTGTCCTCCCACTGGGGCTCCAGGGCGGTCAGGCCCAGCTTGGTGTCCAGGGCCTGGTACAGATCGGGGCGGCTGGCCTTCAGCATACGGCTGTACTCCAGCGCCTTGCGGATGTTCCATGCGGCCATGTAGTTGGTGAAGGCGTTGTCATCCACGTGCTCTTTGTACTCGTCGGGGCCTACCACGTCGTTGATGTGCAGCTTGCCGTCCTGGCCTTCCTCCAGGCGGCTGGCCCAGAATTTGCCGGTGTCCAGGATCAGCTCGTAGCCGCAGCGGTCCATGAAATCCTGGTCGCCGGTGGCCTGGTAGTATTCCCAGGCGCCGTAGGCCACGTCGGCGGTGATGTGCTGCTCAATGAAGCCGGACCAGATCTTGGTGGGCAGGCCGGTGACAATGTCGGCCGCGCCCCACACGGGGGTCACCTCGCCGTCGTCGATCCAGGCGGACTCCCAGGGGAACTGGGCGCCCTCGTAGTGGTTGCCGGCAGCCTTCTTGTGGGCGCCGGGCAGGCTCAGCCAGCGGTACTCCTCCAGGCTGCGGGCGATCTCGGGGGCGCTGTAAATGAAGTAGGGCAGCACGAACATCTCGGTATCCCAGAAGGTGTGGCCCTTGTAGCCCTCGCCCGACAGGCCCTTGGCGCCCACGTTCATCCGGTTGTCGTGGGCGGGGGTCATGACATACAGGTGGTACTGCGCAAAGCGGATGGCCAGCTGGTCAAAGGGGTCGGCCGCGTGGATGGTGACCGGCACATTGTCCCACACTTTGGCGGCCCAGGCCTTGGCGCTCTCCGCCAGCAGGGCGTCGTAGCCCAGGGCGCAGGCTTCCTCCTGGCCGGCCAGCGCCTTGTTCTGCAAGGCGGCCAGGTCCAGACCTTCGCTGTCCCGGTCGCGGGAAGTGTAGACGGTGGACAGCTTCTGCACCGTCAGGGTCTTGCCGGCGGGGATGGCCACCTGGTACTCCTGCTTGATGATCCGGCGGTCCATGACGATGAAGCCCTTTTCCTCCTGGGGCACGCCGTCCATGGCAAAGGAGAAGGTGGTGTTGAACACAAAGTCGATGTTCGACTGCCCGGTGGTCTGGATGTACTGCATATGACGGCCTTCAAACAGGCGCTTGTCCCCTTCGGAGAAGTGCTGGCTGCCGCCGTTGTTCATCTGGCCGTTGATGCCGCCGGCAATGTCCAGCGTCATCGCCCCGTCCAGAGGGGTGACGCTGAGTTTCTGAGCGATGAGGTGCAGGCGCTCCATCGAAACGAACCGGCTGAACACCAGCTGATAGCGCTTGCCGTTGGGGGCGGCCCACACCACCCGGCGGACTGTCTCGCCGTTTTTCAGGTGGAGGGCCCGGTCATAGGATTCCACCTTGCCGGTCAGCAGACTGAAGCGCACCCCGTCCAGCCGCAGGTCCAGCCGGGAGATGTCGGCAGCGTTGGGCAGCTCGGTCACCTCGTTGTCATCGAATTTGTTGAAGGTGCCTGCCACAAACAGATCCCGCTGTTCGCCGGGGTTGAACTCATCGGTGGCGTTGCGCAGGCAGAGATAGCCGTTGCCCTGGCACATGACCGACTCGCATTTGCCCAGATGCTCGGGATCAAAGGTGTTTTCTGCTACGATCCAGTCCGCTGCGCGGGAATAATCCATACCCATAAAAAGTTCCTCCTTATACGGCTTCGCTCCATTTGGAACGAAAACGTTTTTGATTCCAGGTCAAAAAATAGCCCGCCCTGCGGGCACTTACGGGGCTGCCCCCGGTAAGTCAGTGATAGAAATAGTAGTTGGAGATCCATGCCATGACCACCAACCCGCATAAAAACGCCCCCACGGCGTACAGCAGGGGAAGCCCGCCCGCCAGCCAGAAGCCCAGGCAGCAGGCCGCGCCCAGGGGCAGATACAGCCGGACGCTCTTTTCGATGTCGTTGGTGTTGGCGTACCGGCGCGCACAGAACCAGCCTGCCAGAATGGCTGCAAGGATGCACCCGCCCAGCAGCAGGGGGCTGGTGGCCACCAGAGGGTCGGTGGCCTCCAGGTGGAAGATCTCGTCCAGATTCATGGCTGATCCTCCTGTTTGGGCTGCTCCTGGTCCTCCCAGCGGAAGATGACCCGGGTGCTGCCCGCCATGTCATGGAGGGTGGTGCCCCGGACGAACAGCAGGATGGCGCTGACCAGACCTGCGGCCCAGCCCGCAACGGGGATCAGGTACATGGCCCGGATCAGCTCCCGCAGGCCCACATACAGCACGGTGGGCTTGCCTCCGGCCCGGTCCACCACTTTCAGCCTGCCCAGCATCTTGCCCAGTGTGGCGCCGCTGTTGTATTCGATCATCAGCACGCCATAGACGGCGAACAGCAGCCGGAACAGAAAATCCGCTGACAGCGCGTTTGTCTTGATCCAGAACAGCAGCACGAACTGCACCGGCAGCATCAGCAGCAGGTAATCGATGAACGCGCACAGCAGCCGCAGTACCCCGCGCAGGAGCCGGTGTTTGTCCATGGCGCAGACCTCCCATCCGCAAGTGCGAAAACGTTTTTGACAGCCCTAGAATAACATACTCCCCAGCGTTTGTACATCCTCAGATTATACAAACCTGCCAGGGAGCTTTTGTACAATGTATCCAGTTTCAAAGTTTCCCTTTCGCGCTGCCGCGGATGACCAACTCATACATCATGTTGTCCACATGGACGTCGGCCTTGCCCTCGATCTTCTCGTAGATGGCTTTGCCCGCCATATAGCCTGTGAGGTAGAAGTCCTGACGCACGGTGGTCAGGCCGCCATAGAGATAGCGCGCTTCGGGGATATCGTCAAAGCCCACCACCGCGACCTGGTCCCCCACCGTCAGGCCCAGTTCCTCGATGGCCTTGCAGGCCCCCAGGGCCATCACGTCGCTGGCGCAGAACAGGGCGTCCACGGCGCCGTCCCGCTCCAGCAGTTCCTTGACCTTGGCGTAGGCCAGGCTGGAGTCGAAGTCGGCCATCAGCATCCGGTCGGGCCGCAATACCAGGCCGGCCTCTGTCAGGGCCCGGCGATACCCGCTGCCGCGCAGCAGGGCCACGTCGGCCTCCGAACTGCCGTTGACCAGGGCGATGTTCCGGCGCCCGTTCTTGATGAGGAAGGACACCGCCTCGTAGGCGGCCCGCTCGTTGTCCATGGTGATGTTCAGCACATCGGGGCTGCTGGTGCGGATATCGATGAAAGCGCAGGGGATGTCGATCTCATCCAGCTGCTGCAAATAGGGATCGTGCAGGCGGAAGCCGGTGCAGACCAGACCGGTCAGCTGCTTTTTCAGACACAGGACCTTGAGAGGGCGCTGCGTCTGCTGGACGCTGTCGGTGGTCACCAGAATGAACTCGATGTTGTTGTCCTGGCAGGCATGGCACACGCCGCTCAATACGCCGTATACCGCGCCGGAGGGGTCCATGGGGCGCAGGTCATTGATCAAAAGGCCGATCACCTTGTCCACCCGCCCGCCCATGCAGCGCCCTGCCGCGTTGGGCACATAGTTCATCTGGCGGGCGATCTCCTGTATGTGTTTGCGGGTATCGGGATTCACATCGGTATAGTCGTTCAGCGCTTTGGATACCGTTGTGATCGAGACGCCGGCCTTCTTGGCAACGTCGCGTATGGTTACCCTTTCCATCCAATCACCTCATAAAAATCATACCATATTCTGCCATGTATTCCAATGGAAAAAATGCTTGTATACTGACCTTTTATATGCACGGCCGGAAAAGCGTCCCGGGGCTTTCACAGCCGGAAAGGATGGCCGAAGGAACCGATCTCGATCAGGTTGCCCTCGGGGTCGGCAATGTAGCAGGTGCGCTGGCCCCAGGGCTCGGTGGTGGGCTCCAGGACCGGCGCCGCGCCCTGGGACACGAATTTGTGGAAGGCCGCATCCACTTCCTCAAAGGTGTCCACGTAGAGGGCGATCTCGAAGTGGCCGTTGGGCCCCTTGAGGTAGGTGTAGTGCCGGCGGGTCATCTTTTCGAAGTTGTCCCGCCCATACAGCATGAACAGCGTCCCGTCCTTGATGAGGTAAACGTTTTGGGCGTCTTCGCCCTCCCGGATCGCAAACCCCAGCACATCCCTGTAAAACCGCACCATGCGGGGCATGTCCTCCACAAAAAGACCAAATCCATCCAGATGCATTGACATGATGATTCCTCCTGACTGCAAAGTGTGACCTTTGCGGCGTTGTTTGGGGCTATTTTATCATGCCTGGGAATAAGAGGCAAGGGGGCGCGGAGGCAAAAAACAAAGAAATTGTCCTTGTACTGAGTACACTTTGGGTCGGCCCGGTTTTTGCTTGACGGGGCGCAGGATCCGTGCTATATTCAGTTTAGCCCACAGCAATGATATGAAAATAGAAAAAGGCCCGCTGCCCGTTGGAAGCTGTGCCCCGTGCGGATGCGCTTTTGGCTGCGGGCTCCAGTCAGAAAGGAGTGTCTACCATGCGATCCTATGCCATTTTCACCGAATCCACCGGCGATCTGACCCCGGCTCTCATCCAGCAGGCGGACTTGAACGTGCTGCCCATGACCTTCAATCTGGACGGCACTGCTTATAAAGACTATCCCGACGGGCGGGAGATCAGCTCGAAGGCTTTTTATGATAAACTGCGGGCGGGCAGTATGTGCACCACCAGCCAGGTCTCTTTGGCGGAATACGAGGACGCCTTTACCCCGGTGCTGGCGTCTGGAATGGATATCCTCTACCTGTCCTTTTCCAGCGGACTGTCCGGCACCTACCAGACCAGCCGTCTTGCGGTCGAGCTGCTGGGGGCGCGTTTCCCCGGCCGCAGGATCCAGTGCGTGGATTCCCGCCAGGCCAGTATGGGGGAGGGCCTGTTCGCCTACCTGGTAGGGTGCAGGCGTCTGGAAGGCGCCTCCTTTGAGGAGGCCGCCCGCTATGCCCAGGAACTGGCCCCCCAGGTGTGCGCCTGGTTCACGGTGGATGACCTGATGTTCCTCAAGCGGGGCGGAAGGCTGTCCGGCGCGGCCGCGGTGGCAGGCACCCTGCTGGGCATCAAGCCGGTGCTCCATGTGGACGACGAGGGCCATCTGGTGGCCATGGAAAAGGTGCGCGGGCGCAGGGCCAGCCTGGACGCCCTGGTGAAGCACTTCCAGGCCACGGCCAAGGACCCGGCCGGAGGCACCGTCTTTATCAGCCATGGAGACTGCCCGGAGGACTGCGCTTATGTGATGGACAAGCTGCGCGCTTTGGGCGTCACCCACCTGCAGGAGGGCTCCATCGGCCCGGTGATCGGCACCCACAGCGGCCCCGGCACGGTGGCCCTGTTCTGGGTGGGCGGTCCCCGCTGAGAAAAATCAAACAAAAAAAGACCTTCCAGCCTGTGGGCCGGAAGGTCTTTTTTGGATGCGTGCAGGATGCCGGGTCACAGGGTGGCCAGCAGCACGAAGTTCAGCACGAACAGGACGGTGGCGACCCACAGGATGGGATGGACCTCCCGGGCCTGCTTTTTGCACACCTTGGTGATGCAGTAAAAGACAAACCCGGCGGCGATGCCGTAAGAGATGCTGTAGCACAGGGCCATGAAGATGCCTGCGAAGAAGGCGGGGACCGCCTCGCTGAAGTCGTCCCACTGGATCTCCCGGAAGGCGGACAGCATCATGATGCCCACCACCACCAGGGCGGGTGCAGTGGCTGCAAAGGGGATGGCGCTGACAAAGGTGGCCAGGAATGCGCTGACCGCAAAGCAGATGGCCACCACCACGCTGGTCAGGCCGGTACGGCCCCCGGCGCCGATGCCGGCGGCGCTCTCCACATAGGTGGTGGTGTTGGAAGTGCCCAGGATAGCGCCGATGGACGTGGCGGTGGCGTCCGCAAACAGGGCGCGGTCCATCTTGGACTTGAAGCCGGGGGTGGTCTCCATCGAGTGCTCGTCCTCGTCGCTGAAAATACCGGTGCGGCGGCCGGTGCCGATGAAGGTGCCGATGGTATCAAAGGTATCGGACAGGCTGAACGAGAAGATGGTGATCAGGACCAGAGGCACCTTGGCCGGGTCGGCAAAGAGGGAAGGCAGGCCCGCGGAGGTGAAGATGGCGCCAAAGGTGGTGGGCAGCTGGCTGCACGCCTCGGCAAAGCTGACCGTCTCGGTGGTGACGGTGACCCCCATGGGGATGCCCAGCAGGCTGGATACGACGATGCCGATCAGGATGGCGCCCTTGACGTTGCACACCAGCAGGATGATGGTCAGGGCCAGCCCGATCAGGAACAGCCAGAAAGAGGGCTGGTTCAGGGTGGCCAGGGCGGGCACACCCGAACCGAAGGTGACGATGCCCACGTTCAGGATGCCGATGTAGGCCACAAAGATGCCGATGCCGCCGCCGATGGCATTCTGCAGGCTGCGGGGGATGGCCTTGATGATGTATTTGCGGATCTTGGTGACGGTGATGAAGATGTTCAGCAGGCCGCAGATGAATACCATGGACAGCGCCTGCTGCCAGGTGAAGCCCAGGGTGAAGCAGACGGTGTAGACGAAAAAGGCGTTCAGGCCCATGCCGGGGGCCAGGGCGTAGGGCACGTTGGCCACGAGGCCCATGACCAGGGTGCCGATCACCGAGGCGATGATGGTGGCCAGGAACACGGCGCCCCATTCCATCCCCGACTGGCTGAGCAGGGTGGGGTTGACGGCGATGATGTACGCCATAGCGAAGAAGGTGGTCAGGCCGGCCACCACTTCACGTCCGGCGGTGGTGCCGTTCGCCTTCAGCTGAAAGAATTTTTCCATTGTACGATGATCCTCCTTTTGCAAGGGGCCGCCAGGGCGGATACAGGGCCCGGGCAGCCAGACGATATGCCGCAGCGGCCTGCCAAAATGCGCGCAGGCCAACAGACCAAGTGTAATCACTTGAGGGCGGAAAAGCAAGAAGCTTGGGGAAATAAAGTGGATTTTCGGACAGAAGTCATACTTAAACCGCCCGGATAAAACCATCCGCGCCCCTTGACAGGGCGGGGGAAGGCCCTATAATGAAAGAAAAGAGGTCTCACCTGTGTGTGGACCGGAATGACCGGAAAGGAGCCCTTGCCCATGAAAAAGACCTATAAGATCGACGTGGACTGCGCCAACTGCGCCAACAAGATGGAGGCTGCCGCCCAAAAGACCCCCGGCGTCAAGGCCGCCGTCGTCAACTTTATGACGCTGAAAATGAGCGTGGAGTTTGAGGAAGGCCAGGACCCCAAGGCCGTGATGCAGCAGGTGCTCGCCAACTGCAAGCGGGTGGAGAGCGACTGCGAGATCTTCCTGTAAGCGCTCGGATGGATGCGGCCGGACGCCGCCGTTCCATACGGCCATGAACGGGAGAAGCAGCTGCCGCAAACCGGTGCCTGTCCGCAAGGACGGGCTTTTTTCTTTGCGGTTCCTCTGGCCGGCGCAGAAAGCCCCCAGCCAGGGCGGCTGGGGACAGATGTGCGGCAAAAGGCAGACCGATTCAGGTCCGGTTCTGCGGGATATCCGGCAGCGAATCGAATCCGCGCTGCAGGTCGGCGTCGGTGGGGATGGTGTCGTTCATCCGGCCCGAGAGATAGCTCTCGTAGGCGGTCATGTCAAAGTAGCCGGTGCCGGTCAGGCCAAAGAGGATGGTCTTGGCCTCGCCGGTCTGCTTGCATTTCAGGGCTTCGTCCATGGCCCCGCGGATGGCGTGCGCCGACTCGGGGGCGGGCAGGATGGTCTCGTGCTTGGCGAAAAAGACCGCGGCCTCGAATACTTTGGTCTGCTCATAGGACACCGCTTCCAGGTAGCCGTCGTGATACAGCTTGGAGAGGATGGGGCTCATGCCGTGGTAGCGCAGGCCGCCGGCATGGTTGGCCGAGGGGATGAACCCGCTGCCCAGGGTGTACATCCGGGCCAGCGGGGTGACGCGGCCGGTGTCACAGAAGTCGTAGGCGTACCGCCCGCGGGTCAGGGACGGGCAGGAGGCCGGCTCCACCGCCACAAAACGGGTGCGGCTGCGGCCCTGCAGCCGGTCGGCCATGAAGGGGGCGATCAGGCCGCCCAGGTTGGAGCCGCCGCCGGCACAGCCCACCACCACGTCGGGGTATTCGTCCAGCTGTTCCATAGCCAGCTTGCTTTCCAGCCCGATGATGGACTGGTGCAGCACCACCTGATTCAGCACGCTGCCCAGCACATACCGCTTGGTCCCGCCGCTGGCGAGTGCAGCTTCCACCGCCTCCGAGATGGCGCAGCCCAGACTGCCGGTGGTGTCAGGGTTTTCGGCCAGGATCTTCCGGCCCACCTCGGTGGTGTTGGACGGAGAGGCCGTCACCTGGGCGTCGAACACGCCCATCACCGCTTTGCGGAAGGGCTTCTGCTCATAGGAACACTTGACCATATACACGTCGCAGGTCAGCCCGAAGTAGGCGCAGGCCTCCGAAAGGGCGGTGCCCCACTGCCCGGCCCCGGTCTCGGTGGTGACGCCGGTCAGGCCCTGCTTTTTGGCGTAATAGGCCTGGGCCACGGCGGAATTCAGCTTGTGGGAGCCGGATGTGTTGTTGCCCTCAAATTTGTAGTAGATCCGGGCCGGGGTGCCCAGAGCCTTTTCCAGCTCGTAGGCGCGGACCAGCGGCGAGGGACGGTACATCTTGTAGACCTCCTGGATGGGCTCGGGGATGTCCACATAGGCTGTTGTGCCGTCCAGCTCCTGGCGGGCCAGTTCCTCACAGAAGATGGGGGACAGGTCGTCCACTGCAAGGGGCTGGAGTGTGGCGGGATTCAGCAGCGGGTCGGGCTGCTCAGGCATGGCCGACCGCAGGTTGAACCACTGCTTGGGCATCTGGTCTTCGGTGAGGTACAGGCGGTGGGGGATCTTGGTCATGCTCATTTTCTTGCACTCCTTTGCAATTTCCTTGCGGGAGAGGGCATAGAAAAAAGCCCTCGTCCCAAATTCCTCTGGGACAAAGGCTTGTAACCTCTGCGGTGCCACCCAAATTGACCTGTACCCTACGCACAGGCCCACTCGCTTTCGCATGTCTGACAACACGCGCTCCCCTGATAACGGGTGGAGTCCCCGTCGCGCTATCGGGCCGGCTGGCGGCCCCTCGTTGTGCCCTCGAAAGTCCATTCGCCCGGCCGCTGCCTGCCGCGTTCCCACCGCCTGCGGCTCTCTGAGAGGGTTTGGTCCCGGGTTACTACTCTTTCTCAACGGTTTTGCAAGCTCATTGTTCTGAACTTTATCATAGTATAACGGAGAAGCGCGCGGCTGTCAAGAGGAAATTTGGGCAAAAGGCGGCGATATCGACCACAGTGCACGGAAAAACAAAAGATCCGGACTCTCTCCCATTGGAAGAAATCCGGATCTTTTGCTTGTGGTGCGGATAAGAGGACTTGAACCTCCACCGAGTTGCCCCGATTAGAACCTGAATCTAACGCGTCTGCCAATTCCGCCATATCCGCTTATTCACTTGCGTCCCGCTGCCGGGAACGTTGATTATTATAGCGCAAAGCGGGGCAAATGTCAACAGGAACTTCCAGATTTTTTTGACAAATTTTTCGGACGAATTTGCTGCACTCTGCGCGCCGCAAATATGGTACAATAAAACCTGTATTTCAAACAGAAGGAGAAGCAACGCATGAACTTTGTGATCTTTATGGCCGGCGCTGTGCTGATGCTGGTCATGGGCCTGCGGGCCACCAAAGCCCGCCGCGCCCTTATTACAAAAGGGGAAAAGGTGGAGGCCCTGGTGGCCGGCACCGTCCATACCCGGGACGGGGTGTCCCTGGCGCTGGAGTTCACCACGCCCGGCGGCAGCACCCGGCGGCTGCCCTATCCTGTGCCGCAAAAAGCCAAAGGCTTTGCCCAGGGCAGCCGCGTCACCCTCTATTACGACCCGCTCAAACCCGAAAAGGTGTATGTCCAGGGGGACAAATCGGTGCTGGGAGCGGAGATCATCTATTACGCTCTGGCGGCGCTGCTGCTGGGCCTGGGCGTGGTGCTGCAGATGATGCAGTAAGGAGGGAATGCTATGATCCTGGAACATCTCTATCAGGGGGAACCCGGGGCCTGGAAGATCACCTTCCGGGCCAGCGCCCAGGAACTGGCCCGGGCTTTGCAGGAGGCCGAGGGCCAGACCGAACAGGACCGCCTGGCGGACGCCGTCAACCGTGCGATCCTGGCACCGGATGGGTTTTCCACCATATGGACCAAGGCGGTGGAAAAAGCCGGCCTGACCCCGGTCACCGACCCGGATTTCAGTCTGCAGGCGCTGAACAAGGACGAAGGTTTCCGGGCGTCGGCCACCTTTTTCGCCCTGCCGCCGCTCGAGCTGGGGCGGTACACCGGCTTTGTCCAGGCTGTTGAGCCACGGCCCATCCGCCGGCTGACCATCGAGCTGGAGATCAACCAGCACCACGGTCCCGAAGACCGGGCGGCCGACGAGGCGGGCAAGGCTGCGCTGCGCCGCCGCGTGACAGCGGAGATCTACCAAAAGCGCTGCCGGCAGGCCGAGGAACTGGCCCGCCGCAAACTGCTGGTGCAGCTGGGGGACCAGGTGAAGGGGGCTTTGCCCAAGAAGCTGGCGGGGATCAGCTACTTTGCCGAGCAGCGCCGCTTCAACCTGAGCCTGCAGGCCCAGGGGGTCAATTTTGACCAGTACCTGCAGGTGCGGGGCCAGACGGTGGAGCAGTTCCGCGCGGAACTGCACGCCGATTCGGAGCGCAAGCTGCGCAGCCAGCTGGGCCTGCTGCTGGTGGCCCGCAGGGAGGGCCTGTGGCCCACCGATGCCGAGATCGACGCCGCCCTGGCCGCCTGGGACGAAAAGAAGGACGGGGAGCGCACTTTCCCCGCCAACGACCGGAACAAGGCCGCCCTCAAGCTGGCCCGCCAGCGGGCGTCGGATTTCATCCTGGCCCGCTCCACCCTGCTGCCGCCCCCGGCGGAGCCCACGGTGGTGGAGACTCTCTAAAATACAGGAAAAGGAGCGCTCTCCGCATGGGCAGAGGGCGCTCCTTTTTGCATGAGAAACGGGAAAACCGGGCTTTACCACCTCGACCCCATATTGGTGAAGGCCATGATGATGCTGTCGATGCCGAAGGCGATCAGGCAGAAGGCCACCAGATATCCCACCGTGAAGAAGGTGAGGAAGGGCTCGAACAGCATCAGGAAGCCCAGCACCAGGCCCAGGATGTTGACGATCATGGTGAACCAGTAATAGAACTCGCCGGCCATAAAGCGGATCAGGCCGGTATGGGTCAGGCGGGAGATGCAGTGGGTGATGAACCACAGGGGGAACAGCAGAGCCACGATCCACTCGGCGATGCCCGGAAAGGCCAGCAGCACGATGCCGGTCATGATGCTGAGGATGCCCGACACCAGAGAGACCGCCGGGCCAAAGCCGGTGAACCGCTCCTCTTTGATGTAAAGGATGATGTCGCAGATGCCGGTGATCACCGCCGCCACGCCGTACAGCACAGCGATGCCGGTGAATATGCTGCGGGGATTCATAAAGGTGAACACCCCCAGCAGGATCAGGCAGATGCCCATGATGAACTGGCTCCAGCCAAAACCGGAACGCCCTCTCATTGCGCTGCGCCTCCTTCGTTGTCCTGGCCGAGCAGCTGCATGAACTCCTCGCCGGTGATGGTCTCTTTCTCGTAGAGGTACTGGGCCAGGCGGTCCAGGGCGGAGCGGTTCTCCTCCAGGATCTTTTTGGCCTTGGCGTGCTGGGCTTTGACCAGGCCGATCACCTTGTGGTCGATCTCCTTCTGGATCTCAGCCGAACAGGCCAGGGAGGTATCCCCGCCCAGATACTGGTTGCTGACCGTTTCAAAGGCCACCATGTCAAAGTCGCTGTTCATGCCGTAGCGGGTGATCATGGCCCGGGCCAGCTTGGTGGCCTGTTCGATGTCGTTGGACGCGCCGGTGGTGATCTGCCCAAAGACCACTTCCTCGGCGGCCCGGCCGCCGGTCAGGGTGGCGATCTTGTTTTCCAGCTCTTCTTTGGTCAGCAGGTTCTTGTCGGCCTGCTCCACCTGCATGGTGTAGCCCAGCGCGCCCGAGGTGCGGGGGATGATGGTGATTTTCTGCACCGGGGCGGAGTTGGTCTGCTTGGCGGCCACCAGGGCATGGCCGATCTCATGGTAGGCCACCACACGCTTTTCCTGGTCGGAGAGGATGGCGTTCTTTTTCTGGTAGCCCGCGATCACCACCTCGATGCTCTCCTCCAGGTCGGCCTCGGTGACGGTGGTGCGGCCGGCCCGCACCGCCCGCAGGGCGCCCTCGTTGATGATGTTGGCCAGTTCGGCGCCCGAGGTGCCGGCGGCCATCCGCGCAATGGTATGGAAGTCCACGTCGGGGGCGGTCTTGATCTTGCGGGCGTGCACCTTCAGGATGGCCTCACGGCCCTGCAGGTCGGGCAGCTCCACCGGCACCCGCCGGTCGAACCGGCCCGGACGGGTCAGGGCAGGGTCCAGGGATTCGGGGCGGTTGGTGGCCGCCAGGATGATCACGCCGTTGTTGTCCTCAAAGCCGTCCATCTCGGTCAGCAGCTGGTTCAGGGTCTGCTCCCGCTCGTCGTTGGTGCTGAGCTGGCCGTCCCGCTTTTTGCCGATGGCGTCGATCTCATCGATAAAGACGATGCAGGGGGCTTTTTCTTTTGCCTGCTTGAACAGGTCGCGCACCTTGGAAGCGCCCATACCCACAAACATCTCCACAAACTCCGAACCCGAGATCGAGAAGAAGGGGACCCCCGCCTCGCCGGCCACGGCTTTGGCCAGCATGGTCTTGCCGGTGCCCGGAGGGCCTACCAGCAGCACGCCCTTGGGCATGGATGCGCCCACGTCGGTGTACTTTTTGGGGTTGTGCAGGTAGTCCACGATCTCGGCCAGGTTCTCTTTGGCCTCATCCTCGCCCGCCACATCCGAAAAGCGGATGCCGTCGGAGGACTGGACGTAGATCCGGGCGTTGGATTTGCCCATCCCGAAGGACATGGAATTTTTGCCGCCCATCTGTTCCATCAGCTTTTTGCCCATGTACTGGCCCAGGCCGATGAAGATGACCAGGGGCAGCACAAAGGTCAAAAGGAACCTGAGCACCGGGGAACCGTCGCTGCCGAGGTTGGTGGCAAAGACGGCGTCCGCATCGTGGAGCCGCTCGGCCAGGGTGGGGTCGTACATGACGCCGGTCTGGTACAGCTGGGTGTTGTCTTTGTTGGTGAAGGTGATCTCGGTGTCGGTGATCTCCACCTGCCCGATGTCCTTGTCCTCGATCATATCCATAAAGGTGCCGTAATCCACCGTATCGATCTGGGGCTGCATCAGAATGGGCGGCACCAGCAGATTGAACAGAAACAGGATGGCCAGCACCAGGACATAGTAGTAGATCAGGGGCTTTTTGGGGCTCTTGACTTCTTTCATGGTATGTCTCCTCCTCTGTCGTTGATTGTACGCTAACGTACAATTTGGTTACGGTCTAAGTTTAATCCCGACATACGGCAGGAGGATGGATAAAATGTAAAAAATGTGATAACAAAACCGCCCCCGCGGCCAAACAGCAGCAGGGGCGGAAACGAGAAACGTCAGGTGGCGGGGCGTTCGGCCTGCTCGAACTGGCTGTTGTACAGCCTGGCATAGAAGCCGTCCCGGGCCAGCAGCTGATCGTGGGTGCCCTGTTCCACGATGTGGCCGTCCTGCATCACCAGGATGACGTCCGCCTCCCGGATGGTGGACAGGCGGTGGGCCACGATGAAGCTGGTGCGGCCCTCCATCATTTTGGCAAAGGCTTTCTGGATGCGCACCTCGGTGCGGGTGTCGATGGAGCTGGTGGCCTCGTCCAAAATCAGCATGGGGGGCAGGCAAAGCATCACCCGGGCGATGCACAGCAGCTGTTTCTGGCCCTGGCTGATGTTGCCGCCGTTCTCGGCCAGGACGGTGTCGTAGCCCTGGGGCAGCCGGCAGATGAAGCTGTGGGCGTGGGCGGCTTTGGCCGCCGCCTCGATCTCCTGTAAGGTGGCGTCGGGCTTGCCGTAGGCGATGTTTTCCCGGACGGTGCCCGCCCGCAGCCAGGTATCCTGCAGCACCATGCCGTAGCTGCCCCGCAGGGAAGCCCGGGTAGCCTGGCGGATGTCGGTGCCTGCCACCGCGATGCTGCCCCCGTCCACATCGTAAAAGCGCATCAGCAGATTGATGAGGGTGGTCTTGCCGCAGCCGGTGGGGCCTACGATGGCAATGCGCTGGCCGGGCTGCACCTCCAGGTTGAAATGGTCGATGAGGGGACGGTCGGGCAGGTAGCGGAAGGAGACGTCTTTCAGGCTGACGCGGCCGTCGGGCGCCAGGGTGACGGCGCCGGGGGCCTCGGGGACCTGGTCGGGCGCGTCCAGCAGGGCAAAGACCCGGGACGCGCAGGCCAGGGCGTTCTGCAGCTCGGTGACCACCCCCGAGATCTCGTTGAAGGGCTTGGCGTACTGGTTGGCGTAGCTGAGAAAGACGCTGAGCTGGCCGATGGTGATGCCCCCGGCCACCGCATAGAAGGCGCCCACCAGGCCCACCCCTGCGTAGACGATGTTGTTTACAAAGCGGGTGGCAGGGTTGGTCAGGCTGGAAAAGAAGGTAGCTTTCAGGCTGACTTCTCCCAGGCGCTGGTTCACCTCGTCGAAGGCGGCCAGGCTGTCGGCCTCATGACCAAAGGCCTGTACCACCTTCTGGCCCTCGATCATCTCGTTGACCAGGGCGGTCTGCTCGCCGCGGACGGCGCTCTGGCGGTGGAAGTAGCCATAGGAGTGGTTGGCGATGAAGGCCGCCACCACCAGGCTGAGGGGGGTGATCAGTACCACCACCAGGGAGATGAGGACGTTCTCCCGGAACATGAACAGCAGGGTGCCCAGAATGGTCAGTACCCCCGAGAACAGCTGGGTAAAGCCCATCAGCAGGCCGTCGGCGAAGGTGTCCACATCGGCCACCATCCGGCTGACGATATCCCCTGCGGGGTGGCTGTCCAGATAGGACAGGGGCAGGGACTGGATCTTGTGGATGGCGTCATTGCGTAGATCCCGTGTGACCGAGAAAGTGATCTTGTTGTTGCAGACACTGAGCACCCACTGGGCCAGGGCGGCCAGGACCATCACCGCCAGGATCTGCAGGATGATCCCCCACACGCCGCTGCGGTCCACCTGGCCGGGGCCCAGCATCCGGTCGATGGCGTCGCCGCACAGCAGGGGGATATACAGCTGGGCCGCCACGCTGGCCGCCGCCACAAACAGGCTGGCCGCCACAAACAGGCTGTAAGGCCGGATGTAGGCCAGGACCCGGCGCAGGGCCGCCCGGCTTTCCGCCGAGGAGAGGACCGGTTTCTTTTTGGGCCGCTTCATCCCTGTACGCCTCCTTTCACAAGCTCAGAGGGCCGCTTGAACTGGCTCTCGTAGATCTCCTGGTAGACGGGGCAGCGCTCCAGCAGCTCTTTGTGGCTGCCGCAGCCCACCATGTGGCCGTCGTCCAGCACCAGGATGCGGTCGGCGTGCTGCAGGCTGGCGGCACGCTGGCTGACGATAAAAACGGTCATCGAGCCGGGCAGGGCGGCGATGGCCTTGCGCAGGGCTGCGTCGGTGGCAAAGTCCAGGGCGCTGGCGCTGTCGTCCAGGATCAGGATATCGGGGCTGCTGACCAGGGCCCGGGCGATGGTCAAGCGCTGGCGCTGCCCGCCCGAAAAGTTCTGGCCGCCCTGTTCCACCGGCTCGTCCAGGCCCAGGGGCTTGGCGCGGACAAAGTCGGCGGCCTGGGCCGTCTCCAGCGCGGCCCACAGCTGCTCGTCGGTGGCCTGGGGGTTGCCCCACAGCAGGTTGGAGCGGATGGTGCCGGTGAACAGCTGGGCCTTCTGCATCACGATCCCCACCCGGCGGCGCAGCATCTCCCGGGGCCAGGCGGCGGCCGGCCGGCCGAACAGGTCCACCTGGCCCTGGGTGGCGTCGTAGAACCGGGGGATCAGGCTGACCAGGCTGGATTTGCCTGCGCCGGTGCCTCCGATCACTCCGATGGTCTCTCCCTGACGGGCGGTGAAGGTGATGCCGGTCAGGCTGGGGGCGCCCGCCCCTGCATAGGTCAGGCCCACATGGTCGAAGCGGACCGCCTCGGCGGCGCGGGCCGGATCCACGCGGCCCTCGGGCATCTGGGGGAAGGCCATGCCGGGCTTGGTGTCCAGCACCGCCTGGACCCGGGCTGCGCTGGCCAGGGCTTTGCTGATCTGGACGATCAGGTTGGCCAGTTTGACCAGCTCCACCAGGATCTGGTTCATATAGTTCACCAGGGCGATCAGATCGCCCGGGGCCATGCCGCCCGCGTCGATCTCGATGGCGCCGGTGTACAGCAGGGCCACAATGGCCAGGTTGATGATGACATAGGTCAGGGGGTTGGACAGGGCCGACAGGTGCCCCACCCGCAGCTGCAGGTCGGTCAGCTGGCCGTTGGTCTGCTCAAAGCGGGACGTCTCGCTGGCCTCTTTGCCGAAGGCCCGCACCACCCGCACGCCGGTCAGGTTCTCGCGGGTCAGGCCCAGCACCCGGTCCAGCCGGGCCTGTACGTTTTTGTAGAGGGGGGAGGTGACCGCCATGATCGAGAACACCACCACCGACAGCACCGGGATGGTGACCACAAAGATGAGGGCCGCCCGGAAATTGACGGTGAAGGCGCACACCATGGCGCCCACCACCACGAAGGGGCTGCGCAGGAAAAGCCGCAGGAACATATTCAGCCCGCCCTGTACCAGGTTGATGTCGCTGGTCATCCGGGTGATGAGGGTGCTGGTTCCGATGGTGTCCATCTCGGAAAAGCCCAGCGACTGGATGTGGGCGAACAGGGCATGGCGGAGGGCGGTGGCAAAACCCACCGCCGCCTTGGCCGAAAAATACTGGGCGGTGACGCTGCAGGCCAGGCCCACCAGGGCCAGCGCCAGCAGCAGGCCGCAGCGGGTGAGGATATAGCGGCTGTCGTGGGCGGCGATCCCCACGTTGACGATGTCGGCCATCACCAGAGGCACCAGCAGGTCAAAGCAGGCCTCCAGCATCTTGAAAAGGGGGGCGATGACGCTCTCCTTTTTGTAGCCGTTGAGATAAACAAGCATCCGATTCAAGTGATAAACGCTCCTTTCCCGGGGCTTTCCTGTGCGGTCGCACTTTATGATACTGCTCTATTATACCGCGGCGGGCGCCAAATGTCACCGCACAGGACCGCATTTTCTGAGGTTTTTGGCCAAAGAGGGGATAAAGGCCCGCCGGCGCTCGCCCCACCCTGTTGAGAAAACGGGAAAATCCTGCTATACTGGAACAAATACAGGCAGGAGGTCACCCAAGGGATGGCAAGCGGAAAGAAGCATATCCGGTACAGGCCGGTCAAACGAAACAGGAAGGGGGCAGCGTCGATGCTGCAATACAGCCCGGTGTTCACCGGATGCCCGGCGGTGGAGCTGGCCATCCGGCGGCTGTACGAGTCCGACGATGAACACCGGGAGACCCGGTTCTGGGGTCTGGTGCGGGGGCTGAATTACGCTTTGCAGATGCAGACCCGGGTGCTGGTGCCGGTGCAGCTGTCGGGCGCAAAGCCGCAGGGAGAATTCAGCTGGGCCCAGGACCCCATCCCGCCCGAGAAGGCCCGGGGCCTGTCCTACTGGACCCTGACCACCCCCAAAAAGATCAAGATGCTGCCGGTGTTCACCCGGCCCGAGGAAGCGGACGCCAACCCCGCCACCCTGGGACTGCCCATGGCGGAGCTGCCCCTGGAGCAGGTGATGGAGGAGACCCTGGCCCGTCAGGACCTGACCGGGCTGGTGGTCAACCCGTGGGGCCGTTCGGCCTCTCTGGAAAAGGGTTTGCTGAAAGGGCTGCTGCGGGCCTCCGACCCCGAGGACAGCCCCGGGGAAGCTCAGGTGCGCCAGGGGGTGCAGCTGGCGGCCCAGGGCCAGTGGGAAGCGGCCCGTGCCCTGTTTGAGGAAGCTGCCGCGGCCGGCTGCACCGAGGGGGTGCGCCGTCTGGCAAACTGCTGCGACCAGGGCCTGGGCGGCCCCCGGAACCGGCGCAGGGCCATGACCCTGTGGAAAAAGGCTGCCGCCGCAGGGGACGTGCTGGCCCAGATCGCCCTGGGGGACCGGTATGGCGCAGGGACGGCCCGCATCCCCGCCGACCCGGGCAAGGCCCTGATGGCTTACCGCAAGGCCCGGTCCATGGCCGAGCTGGAACTGGATATCACCACATGGCCGGTGGTCTGCCTGCGCCTGGCCCAGTCGGAGGAGTGCGGGGTGGACCTGGAGCACACCGGCTGTCTGCTGGCCGAAGCGGTGCACGGGCTGCATATGCTCTGCCGGGAAGAAAAAGACCCCGACGCCTGCCGGGAGCTGCACGCCGCCGCACAGGCCATGGAGCGGTACATCCGCAAGATGTACGCCGGAGCGGCCGGCCTGCAGGAGATGCTGGCCCGCCTGGCCGAGCAGGCGAACACAGATTCTTTACATTTCAGCTGAAAAACAGCCACAATCCTACGGTACAATAGAACAGGATATTTGATCGGGCGCTGCGGGCGCAGCCTGCGGCCCAGGAAGAAAAAGAGAGGATTGCACATATGGGCAAAGTGATCGGGATCGATCTTGGCACCACCAACTCCTGTGTGGCGGTGGTGGAAGGGGGAAAGCCGGTGGTCATCACCAACGCGGAAGGAGAGCGCACCACCCCCTCGGTAGTGGCTTTCACCAAGGACGGCGAGCGTCTGGTGGGCGGCGCGGCCAAGCGCCAGCTGGCCACCAATGCGGGCCGCACCATATCAAGCATCAAGCGCCGGATGGGCAGCGACTACCGGGTCCGGATCGACGGCAAAGACCTGACCCCTCAGGAGATCAGCGCCATGATCCTGTCCAAGCTGCGGCGGGACGCCGAGAGCTATCTGGGCGAGAAGGTGTCCGAGGCGGTGATCACGGTGCCCGCCTACTTTGACGACAGCCAGCGCAAGGCCACCCAGGATGCAGGCCGCATCGCGGGGCTGAACGTGCTGCGGATCATCAACGAGCCCACCGCCGCCGCCGTGGCCTATGGTCTGGACAACGAGGCGCCCCAGAAGATCCTGGTCTACGATCTGGGCGGCGGCACCTTCGACGTCTCCATCATCGAGATCGAGGACGGCACCTTTACGGTGCTGGCCACCGGCGGCGATACCCGGCTGGGCGGCGATGACTTTGACGGCCGGATCGTGGACTGGCTGGTGCAGGAGTTCAAAAAGAGCGACCGCATCGACCTGACAAAGGACCCCGCCGCCATGGGCCGCCTGAAAGAGGAGGCCGAAAAGGCCAAGAAAGAGCTGTCCAGCGCCCCTTCGGCCCAGATCAACCTGCCCTTTATCGCGGTGGGCCGGGACGGCCCCCACCACATCGACGCCACCCTGACCCGGCCCCAGTTCGAGATGATGACCGCTGACCTGCTGGCCCGGACGGTAGAGCCGGTGAACAACGCCCTGCGGGATGCGGGCCTTTCGGCCGCCGACCTGGGACGGGTGCTGCTGGTGGGCGGCAGCACACGGATGCCCGCGGTGGCCCGCCAGGTCAAGGAGCTGCTGGGCCAGGAGCCCAGCCATACCCTCAACCCCGACGAGTGTGTGGCCATGGGCGCGGCCATCCAGGGCGGCCTTTTGCAGGGAGGCGGCAAGCTGGCCGGCGCCACCGGCGCGGCAGCCCAGGGCCTGGTGCTGATGGATGTCACCCCCCTGACCCTGTCCATCGAGACGCTGGGCGGGGTCGCCACCCCCCTCATCACCCGCAACAGCATGATCCCCACCCGCAAGAGCCAGATCTTTACCACGGCGCGGCCCATGCAGACCTCGGTGGAGATCAACGTCCTGCAGGGGGAGCGCCGCTTTGCCAAGGACAACAAGTCCCTGGGTAAGTTCAAGCTGGGAGGCATCCGGGCGGGCTTTTCCTCCAAGCCCCAGATCGAGGTCACCTTTGACATCGACGTCAACGGCGTGGTGAAGGTCTCGGCCAAAGACCTGGGCACCGGCCGGGAGCAGAACATCACCATCACCGGCTCCACCAACCTCTCCGAGAGCGAGATCCAGCGGGCCATGGCCGACGCGGCCGCCTACGAGGCCGAGGACAGCCGCCGCAAGGGCCGTCTGGAACTCCACAACCAGGCCGAGATCCTGGCCTACAAGGTGGACGAGGCCCTCTCCAAGTGCAAAAAGGAGATCGACAAGGAGGAAAAGAACCGCGTCAAGACCGACCTTTCCAACCTCCGCCGCTGCATCCGCAAGGACCACCCCGAAAAGATGAACGACAACGAGGAAGCTTCCCTGCGCCAGGCCAAGGAGACCCTGGAGGCCAGCGCCAGCCATCTGATGATCCTCTACACCCAGCAGACCGGCGAGGGCAATGCAGGCTCCGGCGAGAGTCTGTGAGCGACAAGCCCAAAAGAAGGCCCGGCGCCTGTCCAAACAGGCGGCCGGGCATTTTTGCGGACCGGTTGCTTTATGCTTTAGAAGTATGCTATACTAAATAAAACACGCCGGGCCAACCCGCCGGCCGGACGAAGGAGTCTGCCGTCCCATTCCCGTGTGCAGGAGAGGCGGCGGGACGGAGAGGGCAGGGAGGAGGTGAAACGCGATGTCACCCACCATCATGGTCGGGGCCAGCGTGGTCCTGAACGTCGTCATGAACCTGCTGCGCTGCGGCTGCTACCTGGCCGTCATCCTGGCCTGCATCAAATACCTGCGCAGCAAATGAACCAAAAAGCCCCGGCGCTCTTGTGCAACACGCACAGGAACGCCGGGGCTTTGACCTTTTTACAGCATTTTGGAGAGGAATGCTTTCAGACGGGGGTTCTTGGGGTTCTCGAACAGCTCCTGGGGCGGCTCGTCCTCCTGGATGACGCCCTCGTCGATGAAGATGACCCGGTTGGACACCTCCCGGGCAAAGCCCATCTCGTGGGTGACCACCAGCATGGTGATGCCGGTGTGGGCCAGCTCTTTCATCAGGGCCAGCACCTCGCCCACCATTTCGGGGTCCAGGGCGCTGGTGGGCTCGTCGAACAGGATGACGTCGGGGTCCATGGCCAGGGCCCGTGCAATGGCGATGCGCTGCTGCTGGCCGCCCGACAGGCTGGCGGGGTAGGCCGAAGCCTTGTCCGACAGGCCCACCCGGGCCAGAAGCTCGTCGGCCCGTTTGGCGGCCTCCTCCTTGGTCTTGAGGTTGAGCAGGGTGGGGGCCATGCACAGGTTCTCTTTCACCGTCATGTGGGGGAAAAGATTGAAGTGCTGGAACACCATCCCCATCTTCTGGCGGAGCTTGTCGATGTGGGCCTCGTCCACCTCCACCCCCTCAAACTTGATGGAGCCGCCGGTGGGCTTTTCCAGCCGGTTGAGGCACCGCAGGAAGGTGGATTTGCCGCAGCCCGAGGGGCCGATCAGGCAGACCACGTCGCCCCGGTAGATGTCGATGTCAATGCCTTTCAGCACGTCCAGGGTGGGGGTCAGGCCCTTGTAGCCGCGCTTTTTCTCGCCGCCGTAGGTCTTTTTCAGGCCGCGTACTTCGATGATCTTTTCGGTCGATTTACCGGTCACTGCGGGCCAGCCTCCCTTCCATGTGGTTGAGCAGCTTCTCCAGGAACAGCACCATCACCAGGTAGATCAGAGCCACCGAGATGTAGGGGAAGAAGGTGCTGTATGTGCGGCTGCGGACGATGTCGCCGGCCTTGGTCAGGTCCTGCAGGGCGATATAGCCGCTGATGGAGGTCTCCTTCAGCAGGACGATCAGCTCGTTGCCCAAAGCGGGCAGCACGTTCTTGACCGCCTGGGGAAGGATGATCTTCCAGGTGGCCTGGGTGTAGTTCAGGCCCAGGCTGCGGGCGGCCTCCATCTGTCCCGGAGGCAGGCTCATGATGCCGCTGCGGAAGATCTCGGCCACATAGGCGCCGCTGTTGATGCCAAAGGCCAGGATGGCCACCGGCACCTTGCCGATGTTCACCGAGCCGAAGATGACAAAGTACATGATCAACAGCTGGATCATGGTGGGGGTGCCGCGGATGACAGTCAGATACAGCTTGCACACGCCGTTCAGGATGCGCAGGTGGCCGGTCTGGTCATGGGTGGTACGGATGTACGCGATGATAAAGCCCAGCACCACGCCCAGGGCCGCTGCCGCAAAGGCAACGATCAGGGTGGTTTTCAGGCCGTTCAGGAAGAGCAGGTAGCGCTGCTCCTCGATGAAGGTGGAGACGAACTCGCTGGAAAGTTCCTCCCATAGGTTTTGGAAAAATGCCATGAACTTCCCTCCTTGGCGGGGCGGACAGGGGTGAATATGCATATTTTTTGAATTTTTATGCATATATACATAAAGAGAAGGGACAGAGCCGGGATTCGCACCTGGGCTCTGTCCACTGCATCTCTTATAAAACCACAAAAACCGCAGTTTGTAAAGAGTTTTTTCTCTTTTTAAGCCGCAGATCGTCCGGCTGCTTACTTCAGCACGATGATGGACTGGGCGGCGGTGCAGTAGGTATCGGTGAAGTCGATCTGCTCCTGACGCTCGGGGGTGACGGTCATGCCGGCCATGCCGAAGTCGGCCTTGCCGCTGTTGACAGCCGCGATGATGGAGTCGAACTCCATATCCTCGATGTGCAGGTCATAGCCCAGCTTGTCGCACAGAGCCTTGGCAAACTCGGCGTCGATGCCCACGATCTCACCGTTCTCGATGTACTCATAGGGATCAAAGGTGGCGTTGGTGGCCATCACCAGGGTACCGTTGGGGTACTCGGTGCCTTCGGGGGAGACATAGCCCTCGGCGCCCTCCACCTTGGCGATGTACTTGTCCAGGATGGCGTCCAGGGTGCCGTCCTCTTTCAGCTCGGCGATGGCGCCGTTCAGCTGCTCGGTCAGGTCAGCGTTGTCCTTGCTGACGGCGATGGCGTAGCTCTCTTCGGCGAAAGCGGTGTCCAGGGTGGTCAGCTCATCGGGGTTGGCAGCCACAAAGTTCTTGGCCACCTGGTCGTCGATGCACACGGCGTCGATCTTGTTGGTCAGCAGGGCCTGCACGGCGTCGGCGGCCTTGTTGTACTGCTCCACGCCGGCGATGCCCAGCTTGTCCTCGCCTTCGCCCACTTCCTCGCTCATCAGCAGGTCGCCGGTGGTGCCCAGCTGGACGCCAACGGTCTTGCCGGCCAGATCCTCCAGGCTCTGGATGGCCTGGGTGGAAGCGGAAGCGGCGTCGGATGCAGCAGACGCAGCAGAGCTGGCGGTGCTGGAAGCGGTGGAAGAGCTGGTGCTGGAGCAAGCGGTCAGCACCAGGGCGGCGGACATACCTGCGGCCAGCAGGAAGCTGCGGCGAGAGATCTTCTTCATATTCATACACTCCTCTTGTTATCCTAAAGCATAAGACGGGCACTGGGCCCGCAGGCCGCAAACAGACGATGCGGCGACAACACCGGGCATCTTCCCGGCAACAATTTGTAGTATAGTTTTTACAAAATCAAATGTCAAGCCTTGTGCAGAAAAGAGGAAGAATTGAAACCGATTTGAGATAACTTATGCAAAGTTCGACCAAAAACTGCGAATATATGCAGTGCATGACCTGCGGCAGCGATGCTGGGCCGGTCGGTCAACGGTCAAAAAAGTCCCGTCCGGCCGACGCGTGCGGATGGACGGGACATATACGGGACGGACAGCCAAGCTGAGCTGCGCTCACAGATACCGTGCGATCTCCTCTGCACTGCGCTTGGGCACACAGTAATCCCGGTTCTCGTCCAGGTAGTACTTGATGCCGGTGCTCTCGGTCATGGGGACCACATGGCTGGCGTGGGCCGGGTAGCCCAGGGCCACCATCGAGTGCAGTTTTTCGGTCTCGGCCAGACCCAGCAGCTGCGCCAGGCGGGGCCGGTCGATGGCACCCATGATGCAGCTGCCCACCCCTTTGGCCCAGGCGGCCAGGGTCAGGTTGGCCAGGGCGATGCCGGTGTCGGTATCCAGGTCGCCGGGGATGGTGGTGTCCTGCACCACTGCCACAAAAAGGGTGGGCTGCTGGCCGGGGGCCGGGACGCCCTGTTCGGCAGGCAGGTAGGCCGCCCATTTGACCAGGGGCTGCACCCGGGCCACATCCTCGGGCCGGGCCACGATGACCAGCCGCACGGCCTGGCGGTTGGCCCCGCAGGAGGACAGCCGCACCGCCTCCACCATATCGTGGATCACGTCGGCAGGCACCGGCTTTGGATCAAACCGGCGGTAGGTGCGGCGGGTGGCGAGAAGCTGCATGATGTCCATAATGGGTCTCCTTTCACAAATTCAGTGCCCGGCTTCCTGCAACAGGTCCGCCAGGCTGCGGACGGTCAGGCCGCCCCGGCCGGTGACAGTCTCGGCGTGGAGCAGGGAAGAAAGCACGCTCTCCTCCACGCACTCGGCCGCCGCCCGGAACAGCAGGTCGATCTTGGTTTCCCCCACCGCCTGCAGGCTGAGTAGGCTCTGCTGGGGGTAGTGAGGGATCTTGTTGGCCGTGGAAAAGGCGATGACGATCTCGCCGCTGCCGTTGCCGCAGTAGGAACCGGTGCGGCTCAGGCCCACGATGGCCCGGCGGGCCACCCGGCCCAGCTGGCGGCAGGTGAGGGGGATGTCGGTGGCCAGCACCGTGATGATGGAGCCCTTGTCCTGGTGGGGCGCCACCTGGGGCAGCTGGCCCAGACGCTGGGCGATGGGCACTCCCGCCAGGATGAGGTCGTCAAAGCGGGCATGGTTGGAGAGGACCAGCGCCCCCAGATGGAAGGACTGGCCGTCCAGCTCCACCACCCGGGAGGAGGAGCCGATGCCCCCCTTCAGCCCGTGGCAGCGCATCCCGCGGCCGGCGCCCACGGCGCCCTCGGCAAAGTCGGCCCGGCAGTCAGCCAGGGCGGCCAGGGCGTCAGCCTCGGTGACGTGCAGGCCCCGGATATCGTTCAGGCCGCTGTCGTTGCACTCGCACACCACCGGGTTGACGCTGCCGGTGCTCTCACAGATGTCGGGGCAGCGCTCCAGCATATACCGCACCAGGGCGGTGGCCGCGGTGCCCACGCTGAGGGTGTTGGTGAACAGGATGGGGGTCTCAAGGGTGCCCAGCTCGTCGATCTGCACCAGGCCGATGGTCTTGCCAAAGCCGTTGATGACGCAGCTGGCCGCCGCTACCTTTTGGTGGAAGGTGTCCCCGGGGTGGGGCAGCAGGGCGGTGACGCCGGTCTGCACCTCCCCCTGTGCCAGGGTGCAGTGGCCCACCGTCACCCCCGGCACGTCGCTGATCTTGTTGCGGGGGCCATGGGGCATGGTGCCCACACGGAACCCCCAACGGGCTTCTATACCCATAAAAGTACCTCCTGCACAAAGCAGGCCCGGCCCCAACAGGGCGGTCGGGAAACCGGGCCGTTTTCAGACGCTGTCCATGGTGTCCAGGTCGTAGGGTGTGTTCTGGTAGACGTAGTAGTTCAGCCAGTTGGAGTAGAGCAGGTGGGCATGGGCCCGCCAGCGGAACAGGGGGCTCTGGCTGGGATCGTCGCCGGGATAGTAGTTTTGGGGCACCGCGATGGGCAGGCCCTTGGCCAGATCCCGGCGGTATTCGGTGTCCAGTGTCAGCTTGTCGTATTCGGGGTGGCCGGTGACAAAGATCTGCCGCCCGTTCTCGGTGCTCAGCAGGTAGGGGCCGGCCTGGTCGCTGGCAGCCAGGACCCGCAGTTCGGGCCGGGCCTGTACATCGGCCACGCAGATGCCGGTGTGGCGGCTGTGGGGCGCGTAGAACACCTCGTCAAAGCCGCGCACCAGGGGATTTGCGGGGCGCAGCACCCGGTGGGGGAAGATGCCGAACATCTTTTGGGGCAAAAGCTCCTTGCGCACGCCGTAGTGGTGGTAGAGGGCCGCCTGGGCCCCCCAGCACACATGCAGAGTGGAATAAACGTTGGTCTTGCTGTACTCCATGATCTCGCACAGCTCGGGCCAGTAGTCCACCTGCTCGAAGGGGATGGTCTCCACCGGCGCGCCGGTGATGATCATGCCGTCGAACCGCCGGCCCCGCACCTCGTCAAAGGTCTTGTAAAAGGCCTCCAGATGGGCGGGGGAGACATGGGTGGCGGAGTGGCTGGCCGTTTGCAGCAGGGTCATGTGGACCTGCAGGGGACTGTTGGCCAGCAGCCGCGCGATCTGGGTCTCGGTGGCGATCTTGGTGGGCATCAGGTTGAGGATGGCGATCTCCAGCGGCCGGATGTGCTGGGAAAGGGCCCGCTCCCGGTGCATGACAAAGATATTTTCGGCATACAGGGCCTGGTAGGCCGGCAGGGATTTGGGGATGATCAGGGGCATGGCGCAGCCTCCTTTGTGCGGGCTGGAGGCTCAGACCTTGTCCAGAGCCTGGGCGATGTCGGCGATCAGGTCTTCGCTGGCCTCCAGGCCGCAGCTCATCCGCACCAGCTCGGCGGGGACGCCGGCGGCCTTCAGCTGCTCATCGTTCATCTGCCGGTGGGTGCTGGAGGCGGGATTCAGGCAGCAGGTGCGCGCATCGGCCACATGGGTCTCGATGGCGGCCAGCCGCAGGGACTTCATGAAGGTGCTGGCTGCCTCGCGGCCCCCTGCCAGCCCAAAGGACACCACGCCGCAGCTGCCATGGGGCAGGTACTTCTGGGCCAGGGGATAGTAGGGGCTGGACTCCAGTCCGCAGTAGTCCACATAGGCCACCTTGGGGTGCTGTTCCAGGAAGCGGGCCACCGCCAGGGCGTTCTCGCAGTGACGGGCCATCCGCACATGCAGGCTCTCCAGGCCCAGGTTGAGGATGAAGGCCGACTGGGGGGACTGACAGCAGCCAAAGTCCCGCATCAGCTGGGCGGTCGCCTTGGTGATGAAAGCGCCCTCCCGGCCGAACCGCTCGGCGTAGGTGATGCCGTGGTAGCTCTCGTCGGGGGTGCACAGGCCGGGGAATTTGTCGGCGTGAGCCATCCAGTCAAACTTGCCGCTGTCCACGATGGCGCCGCCCACCGCTGCGCCGTGGCCGTCCATATACTTGGTGGTGGAGTGGGTGACGATGTCGGCGCCCCACGCAATGGGCTGGCAGTTGACCGGGGTGGGGAAGGTGTTGTCCACGATCAGGGGCACCCCGTGTGCATGGGCGGCATGGGCAAACTTTTCGATGTCCAGCACGGTCAGGGCGGGGTTGGCGATGGTCTCGCCGAACACGGCCTTGGTGTTGGGACGGAAGGCGGCGTCCAGCTCTTCCTCGGTGCAGGTGGGGGACACGAAGGTCACATCGATCCCCATTTTGGCCATGGTGACCGAGATCAGGTTGAAGGTGCCGCCGTAGATGGTGGAGGAGGAGACGATGTGGTCCCCGCACTGGCAGATGTTGAACAGGGCGAAGAAGTTGGCCGCCTGCCCGCTGGAAGTCAGCATGGCGGCGGTGCCCCCCTCCAGGGCGGCGATCTTGCGGGCCACCGCGTCACAGGTGGGGTTCTGCAGCCGGGAATAGAAGTAGCCGTCGGCTTCCAGGTCGAACAGCTTGCCCATATCCTCGCTGGTGTCGTATTTGAAGGTGGTGGACTGGATGATGGGGATCTGGCGCGGCTCGCCGTTGCCGGGGGTGTAGCCCCCCTGCACGCAGATGGTATCGCGGTTCATGGCAAAGACTCCTTTCGTGACAAATCTTGTCGGATCGTTTTATAGACGACGTTATAAACGGATGGTTATTTTTTCAGGCGCTTGTCGCTGTGGTTGGCCAGGGCGGTGCCCACGGTCTGGAACAGCTGCACCAGCACGATCAGCAGCACCACGGCGATCAGCATGATGTCGGCCTGGTAGCGGTAGTAGCCGTAGGAAATGGCGATCTTGCCCAGGCCGCCGCCGCCGATGGCGCCCGACATGGCCGAATAGCCCAGGATGGTGGTCAGGGCGGTGGTCATGCTGGAGACAAGGCCGGGCAGGCTTTCGGGGATCATCACCTTGGTGATGATCTGGAAGGGGGTGGCCCCCATGCTCTGGGCCGCCTCGATGACGCCGGCGTCCAGCTCCCGCAGGCTGGTCTCCACCAGCCGGGCCACAAAGGGGAAGGAGGCCACCACCAGAGGCACGATGGTAGCGTTGGTGCCCACGGTGGTGCCGATGATCAGCCGGGAGAGGGGGAACACGCAGATCATCAGGATCAGGAAGGGGATGCTGCGCAGGATGTTGATGACGATGTTCAGCCCGTGCATCAGCCAGCCGGGCAGAGGCAGAACGCCGTCCTTGTCCCCGGCCACCAGAAGCACGCCCAAGGGCAGCCCCAGCACCAGGGCAAACGCGGTGGAGAGCACCGTGATATAAAAGGTCTCCCACACGGCAAAAGCGAAATCATAGACGGTCACAGGCCGGACACCTCCTCAACAGTCACACCGGGCTGGGCTTTCATATAGGCAACGGCCTGGCGGGCCGCCTCCACGTCCCGGGGCAGACGCAGCAGCATACTGCCAAAGCACTGGGCGTTCAGGTCGCGGGTATCGGCGCTGAGCACGCTGACCAGGATGCCGGTATCGGCAGCCAGGCTGGCCACCAGGGGCTTCTCGGTGGAGGAGCCGTTGAAGGTCAGGCGCACCACATGGTCGTCGGGCGCAAAGGAAGCCAGCTCCCGGGAGGCCTTGCCCCCGCCGGGCGCCACCAGACGGCGGGCCGCCGGGGTCTTGGGCCGGGCAAAGATCTCCTGCACCGACCCTTCTTCCACCACGCGGCCGTGGTCCAGGATGGCCACACGGTCACAGATGGCCTCCACCACGCTCATCTGGTGGGTGATCACCACCACCGTGATGCCCAGTTTCTGGTTGATCTGCCGGATCAGGGTCAGGATGGAGCGTGTGGTGTCGGGGTCCAGGGCGCTGGTGGCTTCGTCGCACAGCAGTACCTTGGGGTCGGTGGCCAGGGCCCGGGCGATGGCCACCCGCTGACGCTGGCCGCCCGAGAGCTGGGCGGGGTAGGCCTCTGCCTTGTCGGGCAGGCCCACCGTCTGCAGCAGCTCCCGCGCGCGCTTTTCAGCATCGGCCTTTTTGACGCCGGCCAGCTCCATGGGAAAACAGACGTTTTTCAGGCAGGTGCGCTGCATCAGGAGGTTGAACTGCTGGAAGATCATGGCGATCTTCTGGCGGCGCTGGCGCAGCTGGGCAGGGGTCAGGGATTCCATCGCGGTGCCGTCGATCACCACCGAACCCTGGGTGGGCCGCTCCAGCAGGTTGATGCAGCGCACCAGGGTGCTTTTGCCCGCCCCCGACATACCGATGATGCCGTAGATCATCCCGTCGGGGATGGTCAGGTCGATATCCTGCAGCGCCTCCACGGCGCCGTCCTTCATCTGGAAGGTCTTGGACAGATGCTTGATCTCAATCACGACAAGTGCTCCTTCGCGTTATCAGCCAAAGATGGCGTCCAGGCTGGTCTGCTTGCCCCCGTAGATGCCCATGGGCTCCACATGGATGCCTGCCACCGTCACCAGGTGGGTGCCGTTCTGCTCATTGAAGTCGTCCAGGTAGGGCTGGTGCTGGAAGTAGTTGGTGTCCACCTGGCCGTCCTCCACCACCGTGTTGGGGATGATATAGTCATCAAACTCCTGGATATCCAGGGTGATGCCCTTAGCCTCCAGGATGGGCACGCACACCTCCAGCACTTCGCAGTGGGGGGCGGGGGTGGCGGCGCAGCTGATGGTCTGGCCGTTCAGGGCCTCGTAGTCCACGGTGGGATCGTAGCCGTCGGTGGGGTTTTCCACCACCGACACCACGGCGCCCTTGTACTGCTCGGCCATATAGTCCTTCACCTGCTGGCTCTGCAGGGCGGCGGCCAGGGCCTTGATGAGGGGCAGCTCCTGGTTGCCCTCCTTGCACACCAGCACGTTGACGTAGTCGGAGGTGCCGTCCTCCATGGCCAGCGCCTGGGTCATGGGGTCCAGCCCGGCGGGGATGGCATAGTTAGAGTTGATGACGGCGTAGTCCTCATCCTGCAGCACGTTGGGCACCTGGGCGGCCTCCACCTCGTCGATCACCACATTGTAGGGATTCTCCACGATGTCGTTTTTGGTGGCGGTGATGCCGGCGTCCTCGCTGAGGGTGAAGAAGCCGTTCTTCTCCAGCAGCCGCAGGGCGCGGGCCTCGTTGGTGGTGTCGTTGGGCACTGCGATGTGGAACTGGGTGCCGTTGGCGGAGCCGCCTGCGCCACAGGCGGCCAGGGCGGCGGCTGCGGCAGCCGCGCCGGTGACTTTCAGGAAATTGCGGCGAGTGATCTTGGACATAATGAAACTCCTCTTTTCATAAAGTTGGATGATGGGCCGGGGCGGAAAAGAAAAACTCCCGTCCCCACAGGTCCAAAAAACCTGCAAGGACGGGAGCAGAATGCTTCCGTGGTACCACCTTGGTTTACCGCCCCCTTGCGGGGTACGGCCTCGATGCTGCGGCGGCAGGGCGGACCCATGGCGCGACAGCCGGACGCTGTAACGGGCGCACCCGTCGCAGGCTTGGCGCTCTTGCCCCTCGCCCGCGCGGCTCCGAGACCATTTTCAGCCCCCTGTTCCCCGCCTGCTCTCACCGTTCAGGCTCTCTGGTAGAGGTCAATGCGAAGGCCTACTCTTCTCTTCACAGCCAATTTTATGATATCGTTTTTATTGTAGCCGCGTCGGGCTGTTTTGTCAACAGGCAAAAGCAAATCTTTTTTGCCCAGACTGTCAAAAAAGTCCTGTCCAGCCGACATGTGCGGATGGACAGGACACATACAGGGAAATTTGGCGCTGAGAGTGTGCGAGCCGCTTTGCGGCGAGTGCGCGGTTCAGCGCCAAATTTTGTCCCCAGGGACTGCGAAGCTGAGGCGCGTCCTGCGGACGAAACAGCCGAAGCGGAGCAGGGGCCGCGGTCTGCTTTTCGCAAGCGCCCGCCGTGGCGCGCCGCGAAAACAGGGAACCGCAACCACCAGGGGGAAGGAATTTCTGCCCCGCGACTGCGGGCAGAAATGGGTTCCCCTTGGAGCGTGTCGTTTTTCGACACGCTGAGCAAATCTTTTTTGCCAACTCCTGCCCTTGAGATGCGGCGGCCTTCGTGGTAAAGTATAGGCAGACGACGCGAGGGGAGCTATGCGCCCCCGCAAAACGATAGGAGGAGCGTATGGCGCAGCCCATTCAGCTTTATCCCGACGGCGAGGAGCGCCGCCGGATCATGGATTTTATTATGGCGGCAGGGCAGACCCTGCTGGAGAACGGGGCGGAGGTGTTCCGGGCCGAGCAGACCATGCAGATCATGGCCCGCAGCCTGCACCTGCGGGAGTTCCACGTCTATGTGCTGACCAACGGCATCTTTGCCAGCGCCGGCACCGCCGAGATCAGCGAGGTGCGCAATGTGCCCCAGCGCACCATCCATCTGGGACGGGTGGCCGCCGTCAATGAGCTGTCCCGGGAGCTGGCGGCAGGACAGGTGGGCCTGGACGAAGCCGAGCGGCGCCTGGTGGCCGCGCGGCGGATCCCCTTCCCCAACGTCAAGGCCCAGGTGCTCAGCGGCACCGTGGGATCGGCGGCCTTTGCGCTGATGTTCGGCGGAGGGCTGGGGGAAGCTGCGGCCGCCGCCGCTGCGGGCTGCCTGGTCAGCCTTTACTTATGGACCTGCCGGCGGCTGCCGGCGCTGTTCCTCAAACTGACGGGGTCGGGGCTGATCACTCTGGTGTGCATCGCGGTGTGCGGGGCGCTGGGGGCCAGCGTCAACCATGCGGCCATCGGCGCGCTGATGATCCTGACCCCCGGCGTGGCCTTTACCATGTCCATCCGGGACTTTGTGAAAGGGGACTATCTCTCGGGCACCATCCGGATGATCGACGCGGTGCTGGTGGCCGCGTGCCTGGCCTGCGGCACCGGCCTTGTGCTGCGGGCTTATACCATGCTGACAGGGATGGTGGTCGTATGACGGCGCAGCAAGTGTTGGAGCTGGTGCGGCAGCTGTTCCTGGGCGGGGTGGGCACTTTGTGCTTTGGCATTCTGTTCGGCATCCCCCGCAAATGCTACCTGGCCTGCGCCGCCACCGGCGCGGTAGGCTGGCTGACCTATGAGCTGGCCGTCATGCTGGGGATCGGGGCAGTCACCGCCAACCTGCTGGCGGCCATCCCCCTGACGCTGCTGGCTCGCATCTTTGCCATCACCCTCAAAGCCCCGGTGACGGTGTTTTTGCTGTGCGGCATCTTCCCCCTGGTGCCCGGCGCCGACATCTACTACACGGCCTATTACTTCATCCAGAACGACAACCTCCAGATGGCGGCCAGCGCCGCCGACACCGTTAAGATCGCCGCAGCCCTGGCCATCGGCATCTCCCTGGTGCTGGGCCTGCCCCTGCCCGGCCCCAAAGCCCGGAAGGACAAATGAAAGGGGATGCAGGCTGTCAAAATTTCTGATCCACACATAGAAAAGCGTGCCGTTTTCGACACGATGAAAGCCGGCAGGTCCCTGCCGGCTTTTGCTTTTTGCATGATAAGTGGTCTTATCGCTTTTTGGGGTGGGCGGGGCGCTTTTTGCGCACCGAATAGCCAAAGGTGCCGAGGCGCTTGCCCAAAGCCCGGTATTCTCCGTGGTTGTAGGCGATCAGGCCGGCCCGGTCCAGCCGGAGCTTGCCCTCGCTGTCCAGCAGGCTCTCGTCCACGCACACTCCTTCCACCACCGCCAGGAACAGCTCGTGGCTGCCCAGGGGGATGGTCTGGGTCACCCGGCACTCGAGGGCCAGAGGGCTTTCGGCCAGGATGGGGCAATCGGGATGGACGGTCCCCGGCTCGGCATGGAGGCCCAGGGCGGCGAACTTGTCCACATCCCGGCCGCTCTTGACCCCGCACCAGTCCACCGCCCGCACCAGCCCTTCGGTGGGCAGGTTGACCGCAAAGACGCCGCTGTCTTTGATCAGGCCGTAGCTGTACCGCTCGGGCCGGATGCTCACCGACACCATGGCGGGCCGGGTGCAGATGGTGCCCGCCCAGCCCACTGTGATCAGGTTGGGCTTTTCGATGCTGCCGCAGGACACCAGCACCGGGGGGACCGGGTTGAGAAGGGCCGCGCCCTTCCAGCTCTGTTTGCTCATCCGTGATACTTCCTTTCATAGGGCTGCCAGGTGCGCTCGCTGATGATATAGCGGGGCCGGGCTTTGGTCTCCATATAGATCTTGCCGATGTATTCCCCGATCACGCCCAGGCACACCAGCTGGATGCCGCCCATCAGACAGACGATGCAGATGGTGCTGGCCCAGCCTGCCACCGTGCTGCCCAGCACCCCCAGCACCACCGCCCAGACCACCCCGATGAAGCTCAGGATGCTGAACAGCAGCCCCACCCCGGTGATCAGCCGGATGGGTTTGTTGGACAGGCTGGTGATGCCGTCGAACGCCAGGCCCAGCATTTTGGACAGGGGATAGTGGCTTTCCCCGGCCAGGCGCTCATGGCGCTCGTAGGCCACCGTCTCACTGGGGAAGCCCGCCAGCGGCACCATCCCGCGCAAAAAGATATTCACTTCGTGGTAATCCGCAAAGTGCTCCAGCACCCGGGCGCTGATCAGCCGGTAGTCGGCGTGGTTGAACACGATGTCTGCGCCCAGCAGGTTCATCAGGTGGTAGAAGCCCTCGGCGGTGAACCGCTTGAAAAAGGTATCGGTATCCCGGCGGCTGCGTACCCCATACACCACCTCGGCCCCGGCCAGGTATTTGCGCACCATCTCGTCCATGGCGTTGATGTCGTCCTGGCCGTCGCAGTCGATGGAGATGGTCACATCGCACTGGTCTTTGGCCTCCATCAGCCCGGCCAGCACGGCGTTCTGGTGGCCCCGGTTGCGGCTTTGGCTGATGCCGATGTAGTGGGGGTCCTGCTGTGCGAACTGGCAGATCAGCTGCCAGGTGCGGTCTCTGGAGCCGTCGTTCACAAAGCAGACCCGGCTTTTGTCGCTGATGAGGCCCTGCGCCGTCAGATCCAGGATCTTGTGCAGAAACTGCGGCGCGGTGATGGGAAGCACTTCTTCTTCGTTGTAACAAGGAATGATGATCCAGAGGATCGGTTTTCCGCTCATGACAGATATTCTCCTTTTCGTGCAGGTTCACTGCGACAGCTTGCGCAGCCCGTCGGGGTCCCGCAGCTTGAAGCTGCTGCGGTAGGTGTCCAGAAGGCCCTCCCGCTGCATCCGGCCCAGTTCCCGGCTGAGGGCGCTGCGGTCGCAGTTGAGGTAGTCCGCCAGCTGGGCCCGGGTGAAGGGGATGCGGAAGGTCAGCTGCCCCGCCCGCTCGGCTTCACTGAGCAGGTAGGACGAGACCTTGGCCCGCAGGCTGCGCAGCAGCAGCAGATCCACCCGGCGGGCCAGCATGAAATATTTGTCGCTGATGGTGCGCACCAGGTTTTGCAGCACCAGCTGCTGGGCGGCGCTGCCGTCGGGGTGCAGCAGCCGCTGGTAGGGGATCAGCAGCACCTCACAGGGGGCCCGCGCGATGACGGTGACAGGGCTGCACAGGCTGGAGCCGCCCAGTACGTCTCCGTAGATCCCGCCGGGGCCCATCTGGGTGATGGGCAGGCGGCTGCCGTCGGGGGCCAGGCGCGCCGCCTCGATCCATCCCGACAGGATCACCCCCACGCAGTGGTTGGGCACGCCGGCCTGCACCAGTACTGCGCCCCGGTTGTAGCTGCGGCGTACCGCGCCGATCTGGGCCAGCAGCCCGGTCAGGGCCTCGGCCTCCAGCCCGCTGAACAGCGGGGTCGATTGTAAAAGGGTCAGTTCGTTTTGCATAGGCTTTTCCCACCAGCCGTGCCTGCCCCCGGATGGAAGGCGCTTGCAGGCTTTCTGTTGCGTGTGCAACGGTAATTTCCCTCTTATTATAGTAAAATGATGGCTGCAAAGCAAATGGTTTTGTGCATTTTTTGAAAATTGTAAAAATCCCCGGGCTTCCGGCGCGTCCCGTCGTGCCGGCCGTCCCAAGGAAAGAAGGAACCAGATCATGAAAAGAATCGTTTCCCTGTTGCTTTCTGCGGCCATGCTGCTGGGCCTGGCCGCCTGCGGCGGATCTTCCGGCGCAGTGTCTTCCGGTGCGGCGTCCAGCCAGGCCGCGCCGGCCCCGTCCAGCCAGGCGGTTTCCCCGGAGGCCGCATCCAGCCAGGCGGCCCAGCCGCTGACGGCCCAGACGGTGCGCATCGCCGGCCTGAAGGGCCCCACCACCATGGGCCTTGTCAATCTGCTGCCCATGGAGGAGGCGGGCACAGCCGCTCTGGACTATGACCTGCAGCTCTACGGCGCCGCTGACGAGATCGTCCCGCTGCTGACCAAGGGTGAACTGGATATGGCGGCCATCCCCGCCAACCTGGCCGCCACCCTCTACCAAAAGACCGAGGGCGCCATCCAGGTGATGGCGGTCAACACCCTGGGGGTGCTGTATGTGGTGGAAAAGGGCGATACCATCCACTCGGTGGCTGACCTGGCCGGGCGCACCATCCTGTCCACCGGCAAAGGCACCACCCCTGAATATGTGCTGCGCTACCTGCTGGAGCAGAACGGCCTGGACCCTGACACCGACGTGACCATCGAATTTTACAGCGAGGCCACCGAAGTGACCGCCCAGATGGCGGTGGCGGAGGACGCCGTCGCGGTGCTGCCCCAGCCCTATGTCACCAGCGCCTCGATGCAGGACGATACTCTGCGGGTGGCTCTGGACCTGACAGAGGAGTGGGACAAGGTGTGCGACACCCAGCTGATCACCGGCGTGACGGTGGTGCGCACTGCGTTTGCGCAGGAGCACCCCGATGTGGTCGCGGCCTTCCTGGAGGAATACGCGGCCAGCGTGGACGCCGCCAACAACGACCTGGACGGCACCGCTGCCCTCTGTGAGGAGCAGGGCGTGGTGGCCAAGGCGGCCATCGCCAAAGCGGCCCTGCCCGCCTGCAACATCGTCTGCATCACCGGCGACGAGATGCAGGCCGATGTGGAGGGCTACCTGCAGGTGCTCTACGACGCTGACCCCGCCTCGGTGGGCGGCGCCATGCCCGACCAGGGTTTCTACTGGCTGGGCTGAGACCGGCCTGAACCCCGGCAAATCCCATCCGGCCTGGATGCGCCCTGCGTCCGGGCCGGATTTTTGCTTTACACGGGCGGGCCTTTTGGTTTATACTGCACTGGAAAAGGAGGTGCTGGGGTGAAAACGAAAAAGAGATCCTGGCTGGCCCGGCTGGCTGCGGTGGCTTTCTGGCTGGCGCTGTGGCAGTGGGCCGCGGCGGCGGTGGGACAGGAGGTGTTCCTGGTGTCCCCGGTACGGGCCCTGTCTACCCTGGTGGGGCTGCTGCCCACAGGGGCGTTCTGGGGACGGGTGGCCTTCAGCAGCGGGCGCATCCTGCTGGGGTTTGGACTGGGGTGCCTGTGCAGCGCGGCTCTGGCGGTGGCCGCCCGGCTGTCCGGCGCCGTGGAGGTGCTGCTGGAGCCCATCATCCAGCTGGTCAAGGCCACCCCGGTGGCCAGCTTTGTGATCCTGGCCCTGGTGTGGGTGCGGGGCCGGGAACTGAGCATCCTGATCAGTTTCCTGATGGCGGTGCCGGTCCTGTACAGCGCCCTGCGCACCGGCATGGCCAGCGCGGATGCCCAGCTGCTGGAGATGGCCCGGGTGTTCCGGCTGCCCTGGGGCCGCAGGCTGCGGGCCATCTGGCTGCCCGCCGTGCTGCCCGCCTTCCGGGAAGGGTGCCGCACCGCCCTGGGCCTGTGCTGGAAAAGCGGTGTGGCCGCCGAAGTGATCGGTCTGCCCGACGGCAGCATCGGGGATGCGCTGTACAGGGCCAAGATCACCCTTTCCACCGGGGAACTGTTTGCCTGGACCTTTGTCATCATATGCCTGTCCGCCGCTTTTGAAAAGGGATTTCTGGCCCTGTTGGGGGCGGCGGTGCGCCGGGTCTGCGGGGAGGAACAGCCATGAGCCTGCGTGTAGAAAACCTGACCAAAGCCTTTGGGGAGCATCTGCTGTTCCGGCAGCTGCGTTTTACGATCGACGGGCCTGCGGTGCTGTGGGCGCCCAGCGGCTGGGGCAAAACCACCCTGCTGCGGATCCTGATGGGGCTGGAACAGCCCGACAGCGGACGGGCCGACGGGGTGGGGCGGGTGGCCGCCGTCTTTCAGGAGGACCGCCTCTGCCCCCAGCTGACGGCGGTGGACAACGTTCTGCTGGTTTTGCCCGACGGCAGGGCGCAGCGGCAGGACGTGCAGGCGGATTTTGCCTTTTTGGGGATGGAAGAGGAGGCCCTGACCCTGCCCGCGTCCCGGCTGTCCGGAGGGCAGAAGCGGAGGGCCGCCCTGCTGCGCGCCCTGTGGGCCAGAGCGGACACCCGCCTATTCGATGAGCCCTTTACCGGCCTGGACCCCGCCGCTATAGAAAAGGCCGCGGATCTGCTGGTCCGCCGCTGTGCAGGCGCGCCCGCCCTGCTGGCCACCCATGACCGCGCCGCCATCCAGGCTCTGGGCTGGCCGGTGCTCCGCCTGGATGAGCTGGCCGGCCGGTGAGATCGAGCCCTTCACGACACAAAAAGCGCACGCGAAAACGTGCGCTTTTCGTTTGCCCCAAACTCCTCCTGCTTTCGAGGTTAGATACTCTAAACTAAAGAAAATAAAGAAAAAATGGGAAAATTTGAAATTGGGTCTTGACACCGGGGGGGGGTATGTTATGATAGGCACACAAAGGAAAGGACCTTCCTTTGAACCTGTTTTGGGTCTCTATCTTTTATACACCATAAGGAGGAAAAATTCATTATGAAACTCAAGAAGATTGCTTCTCTGGCGCTGGCCGGCATCATGGCCGTCAGCATGCTCACCGCTTGCGGTGAGGGCGGCAACAGCGGCAATACTGAGCCTGAGAATCCCGTTACTCCGGCTTCTAATGCTGTGAACTACGCAAACCAGACGCTTAATTCCGTTTCTAAAGATTATATGGAATATGTGAGTGCAAGCTGGCTGGACGAAGCACTGGAGAAAACTGCGACAAATAAGGGTGATTTCTCCGCGGTCGAGATTAAGGATGTTTTTGAGAACAATAAGCAGTTTAGTCTTTGGGATGACTCTTGGGAAAACACCATGGCCGAAAAGATCGTTGATTCCATGAGCGGAAAAGAAGCTTATACTAAGAATAACTATAAACTTCATAGCTTTGGCATGATGCCCGCTAATAAGACTGATAAGACTATTGTCTGGGTTGAGACTGTTTCTGGTGCTCTGGATGAGAGAATGGCAGTTACAAGCGTGGCTAATACGATGAGCGACTGGATGGTAAATGACGGCGGCGCTGTTCCTACTTTGGATTCTGATAAGTATGATTGCACTTACGATTTGGCTATTAGCGCTGTGAAAGTAACCAACAGTAGCCTGACTGTTGAGAGCGCTTGGGTTGTTGCAATCGCCGTGACACAGAATGTCACTGAGGCTGCTAACGCTCTGGCCTAAATTTTACTTATAACACCCCCGGGGCACCATACCGGGAGATGATATAAGGGGCGGGCAGGTGCCAGAGACCACCTGCACGCTCGGGTAAAACACCCATCCGATGTGGCGGCAAAGAGGAATAGAACCATATTCCTTCTGTTGTTGATCGCACCAAAACAAAAGAACTTTTGCGTCACGAAAGATAGGGTCCCTCTGCGGGGGTCGGCCATTTGGCCGGCCCCCGCATTGTTTTGCGTGCGGGCGGCGCAAAAAAGCCCCCGCCATCCCTTGCGGGGGCGGGGGTCAGATCAGCTCTTCCAGGATGCTGTTCTGGACGATCATGCCCAGCGGGGTCAGTGTCAGACGGCGGGGGGTCAAAGTCAGATAGCCCGCCTGTGCGCACCGCTCCAGGAAGGCCAGCTGGTGCGGGGTGAAGGCCGCGCCGCCGCGCCGCCGGTATTCTGCCAGGTCCAGGCCGGTGGAAAGCCGCAGCTGCAGGATCAGGTAATCCTCGGCGCCGCACCCGCCGTCGGGGACAGGGTCCGCGCCGGCGATGAAAGCGGCGGTGTCGGCAGGGTAGAAAAAGCGCTTGCCCCCAAGGCAGCTGTGGGCCGCCGGCCCCAGACCCAGGTAATCTTCGCAGTCCCAATAGAGGCGGTTGTGCCTGCCCTCAAAACCGGGGCGGGCAAAGCTGGAGATCTCGTATTGGCGGTAGCCGGCCCGGGCCAGCTGCTCCACCGCATAGAGGTAAAAACCGGCGGCCTGGTCGGGGTCCGGCAGGCCCGCAGGGGGACGGCGGCCAAAAGCGGACCCCGGCTCGATCTTGAGCAGGTACGCCGAGATATGCCCGGCGCCGCCCTGCCGGATCAGCTCGAGCGTCTCGTCGAACTCGGCCCGGGTGTAATGGGGCAAGGCCAGCATGATGTCCCCGCTGATGTTCGCAAACCCGGCCTGCCGGGCCAGGGCAAACGCCTGGCGGGCCTGGGCGGCGGTGTGAGGCCGGCCCAGGGTGCGCAGCTGGCTGTCCCGGGCCGACTGCACCCCGATGGAGAGCCGGTTCACGCCGGCGGCCCGGTATCCCTGCAAAGAGGCCAGGGTCACCGTCTCGGGATTGGCTTCCAGGGTGATCTCGGCGCCGGGTTTGGGCGCCGCAGCCTGGATCAGGCGCGCACACTGGGCAGGCGTCAGCAGGCTGGGGGTGCCGCCCCCAAAATACAGGGTGTCGGGCCGGCCGGGCAGGACGTGGCGGCCCAGAGCGGCCACAAGGGCGTCGATGTAGGCGTCCGGCACCCCGCGCCAGGCCCCTGCGGCGTAAAAATCGCAGTAGCGGCAGCGGGAAAAGCAGTAGGGAATATGATAATAGAGTCCAAAAGACAAAATCAGTCACAGCCTTTTCATGAATCGTTCATTTCTATATAGTATACTAAAACCATCAGAGCGGGGCAATAGGCCGTGACACCCCCGCCTGGCGGAAAAGGAGTGTCTGTTATGAATTATTACAACAATGATTACGACCGCGGCTACACCGAGTCGATGATGTCTGCGGCTGACTATATGGCCCGGACCTACCGCTGGATGGCCTGCGGCTTGATCGTGACCTTTGCGGTGGCCTTCCTGACGGCCACTACGCCTCTGCTCTATGTGGCCAGCTCCCTGTATCTGGTGCTGACCATCGCAGAGCTGGCGCTGGTGTTCTTCCTCAGCGCCCGGATCCAGCAGATGTCGGTGGGGACGGCACGGGCGGTCTTCTTCGCCTATTCGGCCCTCAACGGCATGGTGCTCAGTTTCTATTTCGTGGCCTTCTCGGTGGGCACCCTGGTGATGGCTTTCCTGGCTACGGCGGTCTACTTCGGCCTGATGGCCTTCTATGGCCACACCACCAACCGGGATCTCACCAGCTGGGGCCCCAAGCTGATGATGGGCCTGATCGCCATGATCATCACCGGCCTGGTGGGCACCCTGTTCGGATTTGGCATTGGCGCGTCGCTGCTGTACAGCGGCATCGGCCTGGTGGTGTTCATGCTGCTGACCGCGTATGACACCCAGAAGCTGCACCAGATGTACGCTTACTACGCCGCCGACAGCGAACTGGCCGAAAAGGCCAGCGTCTACGGGGCTCTGACCCTCTATCTGGACTTCATCAACATCTTCCTGTTTGTGGTCCGTCTGCTGGGCCTGAGCAGCCACAGCCGCGACTGAGCCTGCGCCCCAGGGAGGCCCCTGCCTCCTGAACGAGTTTCATGATCCCTCTGGTTCCTCCTCAACCAGTCCCTCTGCCTGTGAAGAACAGGCGGAGGGTTTTTTGTGTCCCGACCGTACGTGCGCCGTACGGCCGGGACTTTTCTTTTGCCGGTCCTTGGCCGCACATCCCGGCGGCCCGCTGCATAGGAAGGGGATGTAGAGGGATTGCACGCCGGGACGGTATGTTCCGGAGCTCTGACACATACAATGGCAGAGACTCGAAAGGAGGCTGGCTGCTGTGACAGACCTGCATGCCCACCTGCTGCCCGCCATGGATGACGGCAGCCCCGACGTCAAAACATCGGTGGCCATGCTGCGCCGTTTGCAGGCCCAGAAGGTCACGGCCGTCTGCGCGACGCCCCACTATTACCGGCGTCAGAACGCTCCCGCAGCCTTCTGCCTGCGCCGGGCCGAAGCTCTGGGCCGGCTGCTGGCCGCCGCGCCTCCGGGCCTGCCCCGGGTGATGCTGGGGGCGGAGGTGGCCTATTTCCCCCAGATGGAACAGCAGCCTCTGGGTCTGCTGTGTGTGGAGGGCACCCGCACGCTGCTGCTGGAGATGCCCTTTGCGGACTGGACCGACCTGCAGGTGGAGACGGTCACGACCCTGGCGCTGGATTGCCGGTACGATGTGGTGCTTGCCCATCCGGAGCGGTTCTGCTTCAGCCAGGGCAACCGGCGGCAGCTGGCCCGGCTGGCGGCGCTGCCCGTCGGTTTGCAGGTGAACGCCGACAGCCTTCTGCGCCGCCCGCTCCGGGGCCTGGCGCTGGAACTGCTGCGGGGCGCGGCCATCCCCCTGTTGGGCAGCGACTGCCATGACCTGGCCCGCCGCCCGCCCCGTCTGGAGGAGGCAAGGACCGTGATCCGGCGGAGGCTGGGTCCGGACTTCCTGGCCCGGATGGACCGGCAGGCCGCCCGCCTGACCCGGCCGCGCCCCGGGGAGGCCGCCTTATGAGGGCCCCGGTGCAGATCACCCGGCGGCAGGTGCTCAAGGGGACGGCAGCGCTGGCAGCCTTTGGGGCAGGGGTAGCCCTGCTGCGCCGATGGGAACAGCGTCCGATCCCGCCCGGCCCGGAGACATCGGGGGACGCCGGCGTGCCGTCCTCGCAGCCCGCCTGCAAAAAGCGGGTCTGGGACGGCAGGACCTACCGCCAAAAGAGCGATGTGGAGAGCTATCTCTTTCTCGGCATCGATGTGATGGGCCCCGCCACAGGGGCGGACAGCTACATTGCCGGAGGGCAGGCCGACACCCAGATCCTGCTGGTGCTGGACCATCAGGCCCGGACCTGGCAGCTGCTGCAGATCAATCGGGACAGTATGGTGGAAGTGCCGGTGCTGGGCATGATGGGCCGATCCCCCTACACGGTGGTGCAGCAGATCGCCCTGGCCCACGCCTATGGGAACGGCCTGGAGGAGAGCTGTGAGAACAGCGCCGCCGCCGTCTCGATGATGCTGGAGGATCAGCCCATCGACGGCTATTTCGCCATGAATATGGGGGGCGTGGAGGTGCTGGTGGACCAGATCGGCGGGGTGACCCTGACGGTCCAGTCCGACTTTTCCGCCGTGGACCCCACCCTGACCGAGGGCGAGACGCTGACACTGGACGGCCGGCAGGCCCTGGCCTATGTCCGCACCCGCAAGGACGTGGACGACCAGACCAACCTGGCCCGGATGGAGCGGCAGCGGCAGTTCCTGGCTGCACTGGAACAAAAGGCCCGCACGCTGGACGCGGATCTTGCAGCCCGCGTATGGCAGGCCCTGGCCGACTATGTGGTCACCGATATCCCCAGCGGTACGGCGGCCCGGGCGGCCCAGTGCCTGCGGGACTATACCCGGCTGCCCCTGCTGACCATCGCGGGGGAAAACCGGGTGGAAGACGGCTACTGGGCCTATTACCTGGACCAGGACAGTTTGCAGCAGGTGATCCTGCAGCTTTTTTACACCGAGATATAAGGTAGGATAGGAGCGCTGTTATGGAGAACCAACCCCACAGCCAGGCCGCGGCGGCCTGGCAGCCCGGCCGCCCGGCGGAGGACGGCGTCGATCTGGTGGAGATCTTCTACCTGCTCTGGGGGCAGGGTCGGCAGATCCTGGCCTGCCTTGCGGCGGGAGCCCTGCTGGCTCTGTGCGCCACCCGGCTTCTGGTCACACCCCTCTATCAGGCGGTGTCCAGCATCTACATCGTGTCGGCTTCCAACAACTCTGTGGTCAACCTCAGCGACCTGCAGATCGGCTCCCAGCTGACTGCGGATTACCAGGAACTGATGCGCAGCCGCCCCCTGCTGGAGGACGTGATCCGGCGTCTCGAACTGGACACCACCCCCCAGCGGCTGGCCCGGCAGATCCGGATCACCAACGCTGCCAACACCCGTATCCTGAAGGTGACCGTCACCAGCCCCGACCCGCAGATGGCCGCCCGGATCGCAAACCAGCTGGTGGACCTGGCCCGGGTATACCTGCCCGAAGTCATGGAGACCGACCAGCCCAACCTGGTGGAGACGGCGGTGGCACCCCAGCGGCCCTCCAGCCCCAGCTACGCCTTCAACGGAGCGTTGGGAGGTCTGGCCGGGGCAGTCCTCTGCTGCGGGGTGCTGCTGTGCCGCCGCCTGCTCAACGATACCTTCGTCACCCCGGAGGAGGTGGCGGGCAGCCTGGGGCTGCAGCCCCTGGCCACCATCCCCGAGGCCCAGCCCGAAGGCGGGGCCGGGTGGCCCGGCCGCACCCTGCCCAGATGGAGGAAAGACCAGTCATGAAGACCCTTGTGATCGACCAGATGCCCCAGCTGCCCTTCCAGGTGTCCGAGGCCATCAACCAGCTGCGGATCAACCTGGGGTTCTGCGGCAGCCAGATCAAGACCATCATGATCACCAGCAGCGTGCCCAACGAGGGCAAGAGCTTCCTGACCATCCAGCTATGGAAGCGGATGGCCGAGGTGGGCACCCCGGTGCTGCTCCTGGACTGCGACTTCCGCAACTCCGAGATGCGCCGTAAATACGGAATCCGCAGCACGGACGGCGGCAAGCTGCTGGGTGCGGCTCACTGCCTGGCGGGCCAGGCCCAGCTGGAAGATGTGATTTACAGCACCAATATTCCCCAGGGTTATATGATCCCGGTGGCGTCCACCATCGCAAACCCCACCATCCTGCTCGAGAGCCCCCGCTTTGCCCGGATGCTGGAGGACTGCGCCGGACGGTTCGGGTGCGTGCTGGTGGATACACCTCCTCTGGGCAGCGTGGCCGACGGTCTGAACATCGCCCGCTACTGCGATGGCAGCGTCCTGGTGGTGCGCTGCGGATCCACCCCCCGCCGCCTGGTGCACAATTCGGTGCAGCTGCTGGGCCGCACCGGCAAGCCTCTGCTGGGGGTGGCCCTCAACCGGGCCAATGCCGGCGGCGGGGCAGGGGGCTATTACTACCGCTATTATGGCGGCAGCTACGACCATACCCACGATACAAACGGCAAAGAGGGAGGCAAATGATATGAAACGAATGGTCAAAAGGGTGGCCAGCGTGTCTCTGGCGGCGGCTGTGGCCGCGACGGCGGGCAGTCAGGCTTTGGCGGTGGGCTGGCAGCCCAGCCGCACCCAGAACGAGGTGGAGGTGGTGGAGAGCGTCGTCTCCACCGGCATCGGGGCGCAGGTGGCAGTCACCGCGGGACCCAGCATCAACCCCGCCACCGGCAGCATCCTGCAGGTGCAGCAGTCCCAGAATGCGGTGATCCAGGTGACGCCGGTGTCCCAGACCCTGGCGGTCAACAACGCCATCAACGCCGCCAACCCCGGCCTGTCTGCCGGGCAGCTGTCCGCAAACCCCACCGCCAGCGGCCTGAGCTATGCGGCCAACGGCCAGCTGAACAACCTCTACAACCTGGTCAATGCGGCCACCTCGGTGGGGGCTCTGCTGGCGGCCAACGCCCCTGCGGCTGCGGCCAACTTCACCCAGGTGGCGGGCGCCCCGGCGGACGCCTATACCCCTCTGGCCCTGTATGACATAGGGGTCTCGGCGGGGGCGGAGAGGATCATCGCCCAGGGCGGCAATGCCACCATCCCCCTGTCGGTCCCCGGGGTGACCAACGGGGCCCTGGTGGTGGCGGTCTGCTGGGACCGGGCAGGCAACTCCCGGGTGGTGCCGGCGGCCGTGGCGGGCAGCGTGGTCTATCTGAACGTGATCACCTCCGGCCCGGTGATGATCCTGGTGCGCGCCCGGTAACACCGGAAGGCCGAGGGCCGCTTTTTTCGCCGGCAAGGGGAGGAAGGCGGCCCTTTATCGCAGGAAAGGGGCGCTGTGTATGAAGGGGTAGAGAGATGAGGCCGGCGGCAGCCCGGCCGCCCCGGAACGGTTGGCTGGACCGGCGGCAGGTGCAGCAGGGCCGGCGGCTGTACCGTGCGGCCCGGCGCTTCCAGGATGTCCTGCTGGCGGGAGCGGCCCTGGCGGTCCTGTGGCCTGCCATGGCGGCGGTGGCCCTGGCGGTCTGGCTGGACAGTCCGGGCGGCAGCCCTTTCTTTGTGCAGCAGCGGGTGGGGCAGAACGGCCGGCTGTTCCGGCTGTACAAATTCCGCACCATGGTGCCCGATGCCGAGGCACGCCTGGAACAGGTGCTGCCCTGCAATGAGATGGACGGCCCGGTCTTCAAGATGCAGCGGGACCCCCGGGTCACCCGGCTGGGACGGTGGCTGCGCCGGGCCGGCATCGACGAACTGCCCCAGCTGCTCAACGTGCTGAAAGGGGAAATGAGCCTGGTGGGCCCCCGGCCGGCCCTGCCCCGGGAGGCAGACCGGTACACCCCCTATCAGCGCCAGCGGCTGTACGTCAAGCCGGGGCTGACCTGTCTGTGGCAGGTGCAGCCCGACCGCAACCAGATCCCCTTTGACCGGTGGGTGGAGCTGGACCTGGAGTACATCCGGCGGCGCAGCCTGCGGCTGGACTGGGTCCTGATCTTCAAGACCTTCGGGGCGGTGGGGCGGATGTACGGCGCATAAGACCGGCAAAGAGAGGAAAGGGGAGGGCATCTTATGAACGTTCGGATTCCGCAAAGGTCCGCAGGAGGCCTGGCATGAAGGGGGCGGGACAGCCGGTGCGGGTGGCCCATGTGATCGGCAAGCTGAGCGCGGCCGGGGTGGAGACGGTGGTGAGCAACTACTACCAGCACATCGACCGCAGCCGCTACCAGTTCGATTTCTACATCGATGCCGACTCGGTGATCCCGCCTTCCCGCCGCCTGATGGAGCTGGGGGCGAGGTACTTTGTCATCCCGCCCTACCAGCAGCTGCCCCGGTACATGGCGGCCCTGGCCGGGCATTTCCGGGCGGAGGGCTACCAAATCGTCCATGCGGGGATGAACAGCCTGTCGGTGTTCGCCCTGGGTGCGGCCTGGGCGGCCGGGGTGCCGGTGCGCATCTGCCACAGCCACAGCACCTCGGCCCCGGGCGAGCCGGCCAGGAACCTTCTCAAAACCCTGCTGCGGCCCTGGGCGGGGGTGTTCGCCACCCACCGGTGCGCCTGTTCGGCCCACGCGGGGGCATGGCTGTTTGGCCGGCGGGCCATGGCCCGGGGAGAGGTGACCATCCTGCCCAACGGCATCGACTGCGGACGCTTTGGCTACTGCCCGGAGCTGCGCGCCGCCTGTCGGCGCCGGCTGGGCCTGCAGGACCGGTTCGTGGTGGGACACATCGGGCGGTTCTGTCCACAGAAAAACCACGGCTTTCTGCTGGAACTCTTTGGCCGGCTGTGCCGGGAGGAGCCTTCGGCGGTGCTGCTGCTGGCCGGGACCGGGTCGCTGGAGGGGGAGATCCGCCGCAGGGTCCGGGCCGCCGGGCTGGAGGAACGGGTGCGCTTTCTGGGGGTGGTGGAGGATACGGCGCCTCTCTACCAGGCCATGGACTGCTTTGTGCTGCCCTCCCGGTATGAGGGGCTGCCAGTGGTGGCGGTGGAGGCCCAGACCGCCGGCCTGCCCTGCGTCTTTTCGGAGGGGGTGCCCTGGGAGGCCGACATCCTGCCGGCCGTGCGGCGGCTGCCTTTGGCGGCCCCGGTCTGGGCCTGGGCCCGGGCGGTGGCCGGGTGCAGGAGCCTGCCCCGGCAGGACGGCAGGGCCCGGGTGGCCGCGGCAGGGTTCGACATCGCGCAGGATGCCGGGCTGCTGGAACGCTTTTACGACGCCTGCATCCGGAACGAAGGAGGAGATGCCCTGTGGACCCCATCCGTCTGAAACTGGCCCTGAAACGCCGGCCCGCCGTGGACGCCGCGCTGCGCAGCGCGGCCTGGCCTGTCCTGCAGGCCCAGCGCCTGGGTGCGGCCTGGGCGGCCTGGCGCCGGGGCCGGGGCGCTTACGACCCGGAATTCGCCTGGCTGCCGCCCTTGCAGGGCAAGTACCGGGGCCGCAGCTGCTTTGTGGTGGGCACCGGTCCCAGTCTCTGCCTGGAGGACCTGGAACGGATCCGCCCGGCCTATTCCTTTGGGGTGAACGCCGCCGTGCTGGCCCTGGGCCAGACCGGGTGGCGGCCCGACTTCTATCTGATCCAGGACGAATACGTCTACCAGCGCCTGGAAGCGGCGCTGGCCCTGGCGGCGTCCTCCTGCCAGCTGAAAGCGGTGTGGGTGGGGCAGAACATCGCCCGCCGCTTTCCGCTGCCGGTGGGGTATAAAACCTACCCGCTCCACCTGCTGGACCACAGGCTGCTGCACCGGCGGGGCTGGGGGACGTTCCGCTGTTCAGCCGACTGTTACCGCTGCGTCTACGACGGCTATTCGGTGGTGTTCTCGGCGCTGCAGCTGGCCGCTTACCTGGGCTTTGGACCCATCTTTCTGCTGGGGTGCGACTGCGACTATGCCCAGCCCCGGACCCACTTTATCCCCTGCGGCATCCCCCAGCCCAGGGACAGCGGGCAGCGGATCATCCAGGGACACCGCGCCTTCCGGGCGTTTGCCCGGCAGCGGGGGCTCCGGGTGTACAACTGCACCCGGGGCGGCGCGCTGGAAGTCTACCCCCGCATCCCGCTGGAACAAGCCGTCCGGCACGCCGCCAGGGAGGGGCGAAAACCATGAAAACTGCCTGTTTTATCCCCATCAAGGCCCACTCCCGGCGGGTGCCCGAAAAGAACCTGCGCCTGCTGTGCGGCCGCAAACTGTACGAGTACATCTGCATCCACGCCAGGCAGGCGGACGTCTTTGACGGGCTGTATGTGGATACCGACAGCCCCGAGGTGGCCGAGTATGCCCGGTCCATGGGCTTTACGGTGATCCCCCGGGCGGCGGAACTGGCCCGGGACGACGCCAACGGCAACGACCTGCTGGTGCATCACTGGCAGCTGTACCCGGAATATGACTGCTATTTCCAGCTGTTTGCCACGGCGCCCTTTTTGCAGCCGGAGGCCATCCGGGCCTGCGTGGGGCGGCTGGAGAGCGACGGGGGCTGCGATTCCTGCTTCACGGCGGTGCGGCGGCAGGGCTTTTACTGGATGGGCGGCACGCCGGTCAATTACCGCCCCGGCATCCTGCCCCGCAGCCAGGACCTGGCTCCCCTGCTGGAGGAGACCACCGGGCTGTACGGCATCCGCCGCCAGGCGCTGGCAAAGTACCGCTGCCGCATCGGGCGGCGGCCCTATGCGCATCTGGTGGACCGGTATCAGGCGGTGGACATCAACACCGAGGAGGACCTGCGGGAGGCCGGCTGGGTGGGCCGGACCATCTACCGCTTGGGAGGGGAGGGATAGGGATGCGCCTGCTGTACGTCCACGGGGGCTCCCGCTGGAAGTTTGACACCGAGGGCGGACTCTACACCGACACCAGCTCCAACCAGGACGTATGGGACCGGTATCTGCGCTGCGGCAGCCTGACGGTGGTGCTGCGGCGGGACCCCGGCGTCTACCCGCCCCAGACGGCGGCGGCCCGGTTCAACGCCTTTGACCGATCCCGGGCAGACTGGGTGGCCCTGCCCGACCTGTACCGCCCGGCATCGCATTGGTTTTGCCCCCGGCTGCGCTGGCAGGTGGAAAGGGAGATCGCCCGGCAGGTGCGCCTGGCCGACCGGGTGATCGTGCGGGGCCCGGGGAACGTCTATGCCGACACCGCCCTGCGGTGGGCGCGCCGCTGCCGCAAGCCCTGTCTGATCGAGGTGACCGGCCTGGTCTGGGAGGGAGCCTGGTACCACGGGCCGGCGGGCAAGCTGGCCGCCCCCTGGCGGGAACTGCAATGCAGGCGCAGCCTGCGGCAGGCCGATTGGGCGGTGTATGTGACCCGGCGGGCCCTCCAGAAGCGGTATCCCACGGCGGGGGCCAGCATCGGCTGTTCGGACGTGGAACTGACCGGCCTGGACCCCCGGGTGCTGAGCAGCCGGCTGCGGCGCACTTCGGCCCAAAGCGGGCCTTTGGTGATCGGGACGGCAGCCTCTCTGGACAACGGCGGAAAGGGCCAGAAGGTGGTGATCCGCGCCCTGGGGCTGCTGCGCCGGCAGGGCTGGCCGCCCATAGAGTACCGGCTGGCGGGGGGCGGGGACGGCAGGAAACTGCTGGCCTGTGCGGAAAGGTGGGGCGTCCGGCAGCAGGTGAAGCTGTCAGGATGCATCCGTCACGACGCCATGCGGCAGTGGTACGACCAGCTGGACGTCTATATCCATCCCAGCTATGGCGAAGGGCTGAGCCGGGCCATCCTGGAGGCCATGGCCCGGGCCTGCCCGGTGCTCTCCACGGCGGTGGGAGGCGCCGGGGAGCTGACGGACCCCGGCTGCCTGTTTGAGCCGGGGGACTTCCGCCAGGCCGCCCGGCTGCTGCAGAAGATGAGCAGCCCCGCAGTCAGGCAGGCACAGGCCATGGCCTGCTTTGCCCGGGCCCAGGACTATGCCAAGGCCCGGCTGGATCCGCTGCGGGAAGCCTTTTACCTGGCCTTTATGCAGGAGGGAACATGAAACGGACGCTGGTCCTCATCGACGACCTCTATTACCAGTACGGGCTGCGGGGCAAAGAGGAAGCGAGGATCCTGTGTTTGCCCATGCTGCGTCCGGCGCGGCCCGGCCTGGCCGTCCGGGCGGCCCGCAAGCTGGAACTGTCCGTCCGGGCGCCCTGGGCGGACCGCTGGCTGGCCCCCTGGATGGAGCGGATCGGGGAATGCAGCCAGGTGATCCTGGCCGACGCGGGCAACAGCTTTGCGGTGGCGGGCCTGATCCGCGAACGCTGGCCCCAAAAACGGCTGATCCTGTGGTACCGCAACCTGGTGCAGGCGTCCCAGCCTCCCGGTCAGGCTCCGCCCGGCTGCGAGGTGTGGTCCTTTGACCCGGGGGACTGCCGGGCCTATGGCCTTGGGTACAACCCCCAGTTCTATGTGCCCAGCCCCGCCTGCCGTGCCGGGGCGTCCGGGCCATGGGACGCCTTTTTTGTGGGGCGGGACAAAGGGCGGCGGCAGCTGCTGGCCCGGATGGAGGCGGCCCTGCAGGCCCAGGGGTGCAGCACCCGGTTCTGCATCGCGGGGGTGAACAGCCCCCGGCTGACCTACGCCCAGGTGCTGCAGGGGATCGCGGGCTGCCGGGTACTGGTGGACTGCAAGTGCAGCGGCCAGCAGGGGATGACCCTGCGTCCGCTGGAGGCGCTGTTCTACGGCAAAAAGCTGCTGACCAACGACAGCCGGCTGGCGGGGGAGGCGTTTTACCACCCCGACAATATCTTTATCTGGGGGCAGGACGACCCGGCCCGGCTGGGCAGCTTCCTGCACAGCGCCTGCCGTCCGGTCCGTCCGGCCATCCTGGCACAGTACGGGCTGGAGCGGTGGGTGGAGCGGTTTGGATGACCGCCGCCGGGGCGGGATGGGGAGGGGATAGGGTGGTTTATATGTTGCTGGCAGCGCTGGTCCCCCTGGGACTGCTGGGCTATTGGGCCTGCGGCAGGGATCTGTTTGCCCCGGGCATGATGCTGGTGCTGGTGACGGCTTTCACCACGGGATGCGCGCTGTACAATATGCCCCTGTGGCAGTTCGAGCTCTCGGGCTGGACGGTGTGGCTGCTGGTCAGCACCCTGGCCGTGGGGGTGGTGCTCAACGGACTGGTGCACGCCTGTGCCCGGCGGGTGCGCATCATCCCCTGGCAGGGGCAGAGCCGGCCCATCCCTGCCGGGGCCTCCTGGGCCGTGCTGGCCGTACTGGCGGTGGTGGCGGGGATCATGCTGAGCCAGATCCGTCAGATCGCCGGCACCGGCTTTTTTGTCGAGGTGATGGTGCGGTTCCGGACCCGCAATTCCTACGGCACCGACCTGGCCGACCAGCTGCCCCTGTGGGTGCGCCAGCTGCTCAGCCTGGCGGCGGTGCTGGAGGTGCTGTACCTGTTCAACCTGTTCAAGCACGGCAAGCGGATGGGCCGGCTGGACCGGGCGCTCAACCTGGGGGTGGTGGCCCTGGCTACCCTGGTCAGTCTCCTGACGGGAGGTCGCTTTTCGGCCATGACCGCCCTGGTGGCCGCCTTTGTGCTGTGGTATATGCTGGGGCCGGACGGGCCGCGGGCGCTGCGCCCCGGTCGGATGGTTCAGGCGGCCCTGGTGGCTTTGGGGGCGCTGTACCTGTTCTACGGGGTCAGGGTCTTTGTGGGCCGCCAGTCGGAGCAGGGGATGCTGGAATACATCACACACTATGCGGGGGGCAGCCTGCCCGGGCTGGACCTCTATTTCAAGGACCCGCCGCCTCCCTCGGACATCTGGGGCAAGGAGACCTTCTACTCCCTCAACCAGGGCCTGCGCAAGCTGGGGCTTCTGGAGATCCCCTATTATCTGGTCCACCATGAGTTCCGCCGCAGCGGGGGCGGCTCGATCGGCAACGTCTACACCGCGCTGCGGGATTACCACTACGACTTTGGACTGGTGGGGATGTACCTGCTGCACATCGTGTTCGTGCTGTTCTTCTCGGTCTTTTACGAGTACCAGAAACGGCGCCGCTCCGACCTCGGGCTGATCGTGCTGGCCATGATGTACTACGCGCTGGCCTTTTACATGATCTCCAATTTCTTCTACGCCAATCTGGTGTCCTTCGGGTTCGCCATCCGGCTGGGAATGACGGCGGCGCTGTATCTGCCGCTGATGGGCAAAAGGAGAGGCCGGCCATGGACCGCAGGCTGAGGCGGAACGTATGCTTTGTCCTGCTGGGGCAGGGAGCGGCCCTGGCGGCGGGCGGGGTGGGCAGCCTGGTGCTGCCCAAAGCCCTGGGGGCGGAAGCGTTCAGCTATTGGCAGCTGTTCCTGTTCCATGCGTCCTACCTGCCCTGTCTGGCTCTGGGCCTGAACGACGGGGTCTATCTGCGCTATGGCGGCTGCGACCGGGCCCGGCTGGATCTGGCGGCACTGAAAAGCCAGCTGGCGGCAGGGCTGCTGGCCCAGGGCTGCGCGGCCGCCGCGGCAGGCGGGTGCGCCCTGGCCCTGCTGCGCGATCCCTGGCGCAAAGGGATGGCCGCTGCGGCGCTGGTCTACTATCTGCTGTACACCTGTCACAATTTTTTGGGCTATCTGTTCCAGGCCTGCGGGGAGGCGGAGGTCTGGGCCAAATCCCTGCTGCTGGACCGCGGCCTCTGCCTGGCCGCGCTGGGGGCGCTGCTGGCTTTGGGCCGCGCCGGGCTGTGGCAGCTGCTGGGATGCTACCTGGCGGCCCAGGGCTGCGCGGCCCTTTATCTGATTGGGCGGATGGGACCGGCCTTTGTCCGGGCGAAATGCAGCCTGGCCGTGGGCCGGGCCGAATGGCGGCGCAGCGTCCGGGCAGGCTGGAGCCTGATGCTGGCCAATCTCTGCTCGATGCTGGTGCTGGGCGCAGGCCGGCAGGTGGCAGACCTGCGGTGGGGGGTGCAGGCCTTTGGGCAGCTGTCCTTTGCCCTCAGCCTGGTGAATGCCGGACTGGCTTTTCTGGCCCAAGTGGGGCTGGTGCTGTTCCCGGCGCTGCGGCGGATGGAGGCGGAAGGGTGCGCGGCCGCCTTCCGGCGGATGCAGAAACGACTGTTCCTGCTGCTGCCGGCAGTCTACATTCTGTATTTTCCCTGCGCATTTTTCCTAAAACGGTGGCTCCCGGACTATGCGGCCAGCCTTGCCTGCCTGCCCGCCCTCATGCCCATATGCTATTTTGATTGCCAGATGCATCTGGTGGGGGCCACCTTCCTCAAGGTGCTCGGCCGGCAGGACCAGCTGCTGTGGATCAACCTGACCGCTGTGGGTGTGTGCATCCTGTGCAGTCTGGCGGCGGCCTGGGGCCTGGACAGCGTCTATGGAGTGGCCTGCGGCATGAGTCTGGCATCGGCCTGCCGCTGCCTCCTGGCCCAGCGGGCCCTGCGCAAAGCGCTGGGCGGCCCCGCCCGGGGCCTGTGGGACGCGGGTCTGGCTGCGGCGTTTGTAGCTCTGGCGGGCCGCGCCCCCTGGCAGCTGACGGCGCCGGTGCTGGCGGCGTGCCTGGCCGCCCGCTGGGTCTGGGCAGTAGAAAAAGCGCCTCCGAAATGGTATACTGAAAAAAAGGAGGCGGACGGATGAACGGGTTTTTGCTGCTGGTGCCATTTTTTGCGATCCGGTTTGGGGTGCTGGCCCGAAAGGGGCGGCAGGCCATAGGGTGATCCTGGCCGAGGAGAGGGAGTGCCTGGTGCGGTTCGGCGCGGCCTACCGGGACTATATGCAGAGGGTCAGGCGCTATTTGTGAGGTCTACGCAGCGCAGAGTTCCGCTTATCTACGCAGCGTGTGTTGCAAAACAGGCCGTCCGTTCGGTAAAATGGAGGCAGAAAGGAGGTGGAGCGATGGACCAGGTGAAGATCGGCAGATTCATCGCGGAACAGCGAAAGGCCCGACAGCTCACCCAGCGCCAGCTGGCCGGAGAGCTGGACATCAGCGACAAGACGATCAGCAAATGGGAGACCGGCAAGGGCCTGCCGGAAGTCTCCTTGATGCTGCCCCTGTGCCAGGCGCTGCACATCACCGTCAATGACCTGTTGTCGGGGGAGAAGGTGCAGCCCGCAGATTACCAAAAGAAAGCGGAGGAAAATATGATGGATCTCATGAAGGAAAATCAGGAAAACAAAAAGTATATGGTCCTGACGGTCATCTGTGGAACGATCACCGTGATCGCAGTGGTCTCGCTGGTGACCCTGGCGTCGTACATCCAGATGCCCGCGGCGGTCCGGGTGGCTCTGGTGGTACTGGCGGTGGCGACAGCAGTAGCCGGGATAGGCGCCGCCGCCGTGCTGGATGTCCGGGCGGGCTACTACGAGTGCCCTGACTGCGGGGCGCTGTTCGTCCCCAGCTTGCGGGATTATGTGAAGGGCTATCATACCCTTACCAGGCGCAGGCTGCAATGCCCCGTCTGCGGCAAGACCGGTATGTGCCGCCGCCGCGTTGTGCGGAAGTAAGGGAAGCTTTGCGGCGGCGATGGGCTGAAACGGAAAAACGGGAAAGGGACGGGTCCCTTTCCCGTTTTTTGATTCGGCTGGAGCAATTGCATCGGCTTTGTACCAGTGGAGCCTTCGGATATTGCGCTTGGGTGCGCGCTTTGGTACACTTGTCCTGGAGCCGCAGGATAGGAGGCAAAGGAATGAAAAGGACCCACCCAACCAATGCGTTTGTCTGCGAATGCATCACGCAGTCTCTGTTCCGTCTGATGAAAAGAAAAACGTATCATAAGATCACTGTGACCGACCTGGTGCGTGAAGCCGGCGTCAGCCGCAACTCCTTTTACCGGAATTATCAAAGCATCGAGGAGATCATCCGCCAGTTTCTGGAGGAAAGAACTTCCCGGTGGTGGGATGGATTGATCGCCTGCCCGGACCGCTACCCGCACGTGATCTCGGAAATGTTCCAGCATTTTCTGGACATGAGGGAGGAGATCGAACTGCTCTATCGCACAGGCCTTTCCCATCTGCTGATGGAGCATATCGTCCGGTGCGGAAAGCAGAGCCGGACCGGCGAATGGAAAAACACCTATCAAACCGCCTTTCTGTCCGGCGCGCTGTGCGGGCTGGTAAATGAATGGGTGCTGCAGGGGATGAAAGACAGCCCGGAGAAGATGGAGCAAATCTTTTTGAAACAGGAAACGGAGAACGGCGACCCATGAACAAAACACTGAAAACGATCGGTATCATTGCTTTGATCCTGACGGCCGGTGGCCTTGCGGTGCCCAAGCTGCTGGAGAGCCGTCCCGCTGCGCCTGCCGACTATACGCAGAAAACCGAGACCGCCGGACCTGTTGAGGCAAAATATATGGGAAAAGGCGGCCATGAAGTGTCGGTCTATCAGGAACCCGTGCTGCAAGGATTTTCCAGGTACACCATCTGCTATCCGTCCGACCTGGAGACAACGGATGAAACATACCCTGTGATCGTCCTCTGCAATGGCAGCGGGACGCCGGTTTCAAAGTATCTTTCGGTGCCGGAACATTTTGCTTCGTGGGGCTTTATCGTGATAGGGACGGAAGAAGCGTATGACTGGAATGGCTTTGGTGCGGAGATGTGCATCCGGCATTTGCAGAAACTCAACGACAACGAAAGGATCGGAGAGAACGAAAACAGATTCTATCAGAAGGTGGATTTTGAAAAGGTGGGCATTGTTGGCCACTCGCAGGGCGGCGTCGGCGTGTTCAATGCCATCACGGAGCAAAGGCACGGAAATCTATACAAGGCTGCCGTAAGTCTGTCTCCCACCAACAAAAAACTGGCGCATGATCTGGAATGGGACTATGACGCCGCGCAGATCGATACGCCTGTCCTGTTGCTTTCCGGCGCAGGCGGCGGCGATGACTGGGTGGTGACGGGAGAGCAGCTGGAAGAAATCTACAACGATGTGAGCGGCAGCAAAGTCATGCTGCGAAGAAAGGATACCCCGCATGGCGAAATGCTGTATGCTGCGAATGGCTATGTGACAGCCTGGTTTATGTACTGGCTGCAGGCCGATCGGGAAGCGGGAAAAGCCTTTTGGGGAGATGCGTCCGAAATCGCGGCGAATCCGCTGTATCAGGATCCGAAAATCAGGCTGGCGGAATAAGGCCCGCCTTTGCCGGGCGCGCATCGGAAGGGAGACAAAAGGCGGGGAGGCTGCAAAGGGCCTCCCCGCTTTTTTATTTATCCTTTGTCAAAGTTGGCTGCAAAAGGGGAAAGATATATAAAAGCCCTCCCGCCGGTACGGGCGGAAGGGCTTATAAGTACCTTGAGGCGCGGGGTTTACAGGCCGAAGTACCGCTTGGCGTTGTCGAAGCAGATGCCCTTGACGATCTTCTCCAGGGCCTTCTCGTCAGCGGGATATTCGCCGTCCTCGACCCACTGGCCGATCAGGTTGCACATGATGCGGCGGAAGTAGTCGTGGCGGGTGTAGCTGAGGAAGCTGCGGCTGTCGGTCAGCATACCGATGAAGTTGCCCAGCAGGCCCAGGTTGGCCAGGGACTTCATCTGGTTCTCCATGCCCACCTTCTGGTCGCAGAACCACCATGCAGAGCCGGCCTGGATCTTGCCGGGGATCTCATCGTTCTGGAAGCAGCCGCAGATGGTGCCGATCTGCTCGTTGTCGATGGGATTCAGGCTGTAGATGATGGTCTTGGGGCACTCGTCGGTGTCGTTCAGGGCGCTGAGCAGGGCTGCGATGTTGCCGCCGCAGGTGTTCTGGTTGATCATGTCAAAGCCGGTGTCGGGGCCCAGCAGAGCGTTCATCTTGCGGTTGACGCCGCGCAGGCAGGAATAGTGCAGCTGCATGGCCACGCCGTGCTTGTGGTACAGGCGGCCCAGATGGATCAGGATGGCGGTCTGGTACTTTTCGGCCTCCTCGGTGGTGACGGCTTCGCCGGCCATGGCTTTCTTGTAAATGGCGTCCACTTCCTCCAGGGTGGCCTCACGGTAGGGCACATAGTCCAGACCGTGGTCGGAAGCGCGGCAGCCCATCTTGACAAAGAACTCCAGCCGCTCGGTCAGGGCGTCCATGACGCAGTGGATGCAGGCCAGTTTTTCCTTGCCCACGCTCTTGGCCAGCTGGCCCATGTACTCCGCAAAGCCGGGCTTGTTGATGTTGATGGCTTTATCGGGACGGAAGGAAGGAGCCACCGTGAACTTGATGGTGGGGTCGTTCTTGATCTTCTCGTGCCACTCCAGGCTGTCGATGGGGTCGTCGGTGGTGCCGATGAACGCCACGTTGGACTGCTCGATCAGGCCGCGGACGGTCAGCTTGGGATCGTTCTGCAGCTTGTCGTTGCACAGGTTCCAGACTTCTTCGGCGGTGTCCCCGTTCAGCACGCCGTCATAACCAAAGAAGGTGTGCAGCTCGAGGTTGGTCCAGTGGTACATGGGGTTGCCGATGGCCATGGGCAGGGCCTCGGCAAACTTCTGGAAGCGCTCGCGGTCGGGCTTGTCCCCGGTGATGTATTCTTCGGGCACACCGTTGGAGCGCATCACGCGCCATTTGTAGTGGTCGCCAAAATAGCTGCCGTCGGGATTGCGGCCGCCCAGCCATACCTGGGTGATGTTTTCGAACTTGCGGTTCTCGTAGATCTCACGGGGCGGGATATGGCAGTGATAGTCGCAGATGGGCATCCCGGCCGCGTAATCGTGGTACAGGTGCTGGGCCGTGGGCGACTGAAGCATGAAGTCTTTATCCATAAATGCTTTCATGGTTGGATACTCCTTTTCTCCGCTTGTTTGCAGCGCGTGTTTCGGGTGTGCCTCTGTCCGCAGAGCATATGGACAGAATCTCACTTATGTATAGTATACCTTAAAAGGGCAATTGTATACAACTGAAAAATTGCCGAAATTTCCTAGAATTGATTGTGTAAACCGCCGGAATTTGTGAATAGGGCCTGTTTTCAACGGAAAATCTGCAAGAAAGGGCTTGACTTATTTGTATACAAGAGCTTAAAATGAAACAAGGAACCCCGGCGGCAAACCGGCCTGCCGGCGCTGGCTAGAGTACGTTGTAAAAGGAGATCTTGAGATGGAAACGTTGAATTATAAGGTGCTGGAGCAGTCCGGCTACAAGGGGTATGTGCTGAAGGACGCCCCCGTCAAGGTGATGCAGTTTGGCGAAGGCAACTTCCTGCGGGCGTTTGTGGACTACTTCTTTGATATCGCCAACGAGAAGGCGGGCTGGAACGGCAAGGTCAGCCTGGTGCAGCCCATCGGCAATTTCCCCCAGATGGCAGACTGGATCAACGCCCAGGAGGGCCTGTACACCTTGTATCTGCGGGGCAGCGACAAGGGCCAGAAGGTGGATGACAAGCGGGTGATCTCCTGCGTGGCCAACTGCGTGTGCCCTTACAGCGAAGGCAAGTGGGACGAGGTGCTGGCCCTGGCAGCCAGCCCCGCATTGGAGATCATCGCCTCCAACACCACCGAGGCGGGCATCGCCTATACAAAAGGGGACAGCGCATTTGACCAGGTGCCCCCCAACAGCTTCCCGGCCAAGCTGACCCGGGTGCTGTACGAGCGCTACAAAGCGTTTGACGGCGCGGCGGACAAGGGCCTGGTGATCCTGTCCTGCGAGTTGATCGACAACAACGGCAAGGAACTGCAGAAGTGCTGCAACAGCTATGCCGCCGACTGGGGCCTGGAGCAGGGCTTTATCGACTGGATGAACACCGCCAACACCTTCTGCTCCACCCTGGTGGACCGCATCGTGCCCGGCCGCATCCGCGATCCCCAGGAGCTGGCCGCCCTGGAGGAGGCCAACGGCTACCACGACCAGGTGCTGGACGTGGGCGAAGTGTTCGGCGTGTGGGTCATCGAGGGTCCGGCCTGGCTGGAGGACAAGCTGCCGTTCAAGAAGGCCGGCGTCAACGTGATGGTGGTGCCTGACGTCACCCCCTACAAGAAGCGCAAGGTGCGCATCCTGAACGGCGCCCATACCGGCTTTGTCCTGGGCGCATACCTGGCGGGCTATGACATCGTGCGGGACTGCATGCACAACGATACCATCCGCGAGTTCATGAACAAGATGCTGTATGAGGAAGTCATCCCCACGCTGCCGCTGGACAAGAACGACCTGAAGGAGTTTGCCGCCGCCGTGCAGGACCGCTTCAACAACCCCTTCATCAACCACGAGCTGATGAGCATTTCCCTGAACTCCACCTCCAAGTGGAAGGCCCGCAATATGCCCTCCTTCCTGGAGTATATCAAGGAGACCGGCGCGCTGCCCAAGTGCCTGACCATGAGCCTGGCGGCCTATATCGCTTTCTACTCCAATGACATCCAGGAGCGCGCTGCCGACGGCCTGATCTGCAAGCGCCCCAAGGGCAACACCTACAAGATCCAGGACGACGCATGGGCGCTGGACTTCTACTATGCCCACAAGGATGACACCGCCGCCCAGCTGGTCAAGGCTGTGCTGAGCAACACCCAGATGTGGGACCAGGATCTCAGCGCCATCCCCGGCGTGGAGCAGGCTGTGCTGGCCGACCTGGAGCTGATCCGCACCCAGGGCGCCGAAGCCGCCTACAAGAGCTGCCTGTAAGGCGCTGACTGCATCAACAGAACCGTTGCCGGCGGGGGCCGTTCCCGTGCGCCCCGCCGGCCTTTTCTTTGCAAAGGAGAACACTATGGCGCAGGCTATTCACATCAGCCCCATCGACAACGTGGTGGTGGCGCTGCACCCCATCGCCAAGGGGGAACTGGTCCAGACCGACGGCCTGTCGGTGACGGCGCTGGAGGACATCCCCCAGGGCCATAAGATGGCGGTGCGGCCCATCCGGGCAGGGGAAAACGTGGTCAAGTACGGCTTTGCCATCGGACACGCCACCGAGGACGCCCAGCCCGGCCGCTGGATGCACACCCACAACGTCAAGACCAACCTTTCGGGAGAGGTGGAGTACAGCTACGATCCCGCCCCCGATCTGGCCCCCCTGCCCAGGGTGGAGCCCGAGACCTTCATGGGCTTCCGCCGCAAGGACGGCCGCGCAGCCATCCGCAACGAGATCTGGATCATCCCGGTGGTGGGCTGTGTCAACGAGAACGCCAAAAAGATGGTGCAGGATAACCAGGACCTGGTGACCGGCAGCATCGAAGGCCTGTACACCTTCCCCCATCCTTTTGGGTGCAGCCAGACCGGCCATGACCATGCCCAGACCCGCAAGCTGCTGGCCGCGCTGGTGCGCCACCCCAACGCCGCCGGCGTGCTGGTGCTGCACCTGGGCTGCGAGAACATCCAGCCCGACCAGTTCAAGGAGGAGCTGGGCCCCTACGACCCCGACCGGGTCAAGTTCCTGGTCTGCCAGGACGTGGAGGACGAGTTCGCCGCCGCCCGCAAGCTGCTGGAGGAGCTGGCCGATTACGCCCGCCAGTTTGAGCGTCAGCCCATCCCGGTGTCCGAGCTGGTGGTGGGTATGAAGTGCGGCGGCTCGGACGGACTGTCCGGCATCACCGCCAACCCCACCATTGGCCGCTTTTCGGATATGCTGGGCCAGCGGGGCGGCTCCACCGTCCTGACCGAGGTGCCCGAGATGTTCGGCGCCGAGGGCTTCTTGATGAACCGCTGCATCGACCGCAAGGTGTTCGAGAAGGCCGAGCATATGCTGAACGGCTTCAAGCACTACTTCATCAGCCACAACGAGGTGGTGTATGACAACCCCTCCCCGGGCAACAAGCAGGGCGGTATCACCACCCTGGAGGACAAGAGCTGCGGCTGCGTGCAGAAGGGCGGCACCGCCCCCATCATGGACGTGATCGACTACGGTGACCCGGTGGTGACCAAGGGCCTGAATATGCTCTACGGACCCGGCAACGACCTGGTGTCCGCCACCGCCATGACGGCGGCAGGGGCCCATATGATCCTGTTCTCCACCGGACGGGGGACCCCCTTCTCGGCGCCGGCTCCCACGTTGAAGATCTCCACCAACACCCCCCTGGCGGAAAAGAAGCCCGGCTGGATCGACTTCAACGCAGGCGTCATCGCCGACGGCAAAAAGACCATCGACCAGACCGCCCAGGACCTGCTGCAGCTGGTGATCGACACCGCCAGCGGCAAACAGACCAAGGCAGAGATCAACGGCTTCCGGGATATCTCCATCTTCAAGGACGGCGTGGTGCTGTAAAAGCGGAAAAAAGAGAAGGGCCGTGCCAAAAGGCATGGCCCTTTTTTGAAAAATCTGGTACAATAGAGGCAAAACCGGACGGGCCGGCCCCGCCCCATCTTACAGGAGGTATACGCTATGAATCAGATCACCACCCGTTATGTCACCGAAGGCGATGCCTGCTATGAGCAGTACGTCATCACCGACCCCGCCGCAGGCACCGAGCTGGTCATCACCCCCGAGCGCGGAGGGATGATCACCGGCTTCACCCTGAACGGGGAGGAGTACATCTGGGTGCGCCGCCCCAACTTCAGCGAGTGCAACCGCCCCCGCTTTGGTGTGCCCATCCTGTTCCCCAGCTGCTCCAACCCCGACGGGGGCGTCCACATCTTTGAGGGCAAGGCCTATCCCATGGAGACCCATGGCCTGGCCGATCTGTGCGCCTGGCAGGTGGACAGCGTGGGACCCGACGGGGTCACCCTGATGCTGCAGTCCTCGCCTTTGACCAAGTTCCTGTATCCCTTCGACTTTACCCTGCTGGTGACCTACAACCTGCAGGGCAGGACCGCCACCATCGACCTGACCGTCATCAACGACGGGGATAAGCCCATGCCCTTCAGCTTTGGCTATCATCCCTATTTTATGGCCAGCAAACTGGAGAATGTGGCGTTTGACATCCACTGCGCCACCTGCTCGGAAAACGCCAAGGGCGAACAGCCCGCCGCACCCGAGACCATCACCCTCACCCGCAAAGAGGGCGCCGCCGACAGCATCCGGCTGCTGACGGGGGTGCAGTTCCCCATGTCCTTCACCGACAAGGGCAACGGCCACAAGGTGACGGTGGATGCCGACGAGAGCTTCACCAACGGCGTGCTGTGGCAGCAGGATGCCGAGAACTTTGTCTGCATGGAACCCTGGAACGGCTGGGCCAACAGCGTCAACGAGGAGGGCCGGCACGAGGTGCTGGAGCCCGACGAGGCCCTGGGCAGCACCTGGAGCATCACCATCGACAAAGTCTAAATCCATAACATCCCGCCTCCTTTTCGGGACCGTCCGAAGGGGAGGCGGTTTTTGCGTCATGGGGCGATGCGCTTTTCTTCCAGATAGCGCCGGGTGCGCCGGGCCACCTCCCCCGAGAGGGCGAACAGCCCCGCCAGGTTGGGCAGCATCATCAGGCCGTTCACCGCGTCGGCCAGGGCCAGAGCCAGAGTGAAGTCGGCGCAGGCCCCGGCGGCGGTCAGGGCCAGGAACACCAGCTTGTAAATCCAGAGGCTGTCCGGCCCCAGCAGATAGGTCCAGCAGGCCGCACCGTACTGGCTCCACCCCAAAATGGAGGACCAGGCGAACAGGGCCACGGTGACGCCCAAAAACACCGGGCCCAGCGGTCCGAAGGCGGAAGCGAAAGCCGCCCCGGCCAGCTGCTCCACCGGCGCGGAGAACGCCACCTGCCCGGTGTCCAGATCCACCAGACCGGCCGTCAGGATGGCCAGGGCGGTGAGGGTGCACACCACAAAGGTGGATACGAACACCTGGAACATCCCCCACATCCCCTGCTGCACCGGCTCGGGGGTGGAGGCCGAGCCGCTGGCGATGGCCGAGGAGCCAAGTCCCGCCTCGCTGGAAAAACACCCCCGTGCAAAGCCCCAGCGCACCGCCGTCCAGACGCCGTAACCCACAAGGCCGCCCCCGGCGGCCCGCAGCCCGAAGGCGCCCCGGACGATGGCTTCCAGCGCCGCCGGCAGCCGCGCGGCGTGCAGTCCCACCACCAGCAGGGCCCCCGCCAGATAGAAGGCCGCCATCAGCGGGACCAGGCGCCCGGCGGCGGCCGCCACCCCTTTCAGGCCGCGCCACAGCAGCACCCCGGTGGCCAGGGCCACCACGGCCCCTGTCAGCGGGGGCGGCGTGCCAAAGGCCCCCTGCAGGGCTGCGGCCATGGCGTTGACCTGGCTCAGATTCCCCATGCCCAGGGAGGCCAGCACGCACAGGCCCGCGAACAGCCCGGCCAGAGCCCTGCCCAGAGCCTTGCAGCCCGGCCTTGCGCCCAGCCCTTCCGACAAATAATACATGGGCCCGCCCTGCCACATACCGCCCTGCCGGCGGCGGTAGGCCAGCCCCAGCAGATGTTCGGCGTAGGCGGTCATCATCCCGAACAGGGCCATCACCCACATCCAGAACACCGCCCCCGGCCCGCCGCTGGCAATGGCCGCCCCCACACCCAGCACGCTGCCGGCCCCGATGGTGGCCCCCAGGGCGGTGCACAGACTTTGCAGGGGAGAAATGTTGTCCCCGCTCTGACGGTCCAGCTCGGGACTGCCCGCCAGCAGGGCGCCCAGGGTCTGGCCCAGCCACAGCCGGGCCTGCCGCAGCTGGAACCAGCCGGTGCGCACCGTCAGCCACAGGCCGGCGGCCCCCAGCAGGCCCACCCCCAGAGGGCCCCACAGCACCCGGTTCAGTTCTTCCAGCATAGGCCACACCTCCCCGCACAACAGAAAAAGGAGCGGCGCCTGGCGGCGCAGCTCCTGGATGTATATGCGAAAAAAGGCTGTGTTATGCCCGGTGAGCCTGCCTCAGGCCGCGGTCCTGGGGTTTGGGCAGCAGCCCGGCCCGGTCCAGAGCGGGGCGGACGGCCAGGTACAGCAGCACCGCACAGAGGGTGGATACCAGGCTGTTCACCAGGGTGACGCCTCCCGCCACCGAGGCCAGCACCTGGGCTGCCGAGTAATCCTGCCCGAAGATGTACACGTTGCGGAAATAGCCCAGCAGGGGGTCGGTGAACACATTGACCAGCAGACCCGAACCGGCCGACACCGTCACCCGGGCCAGATAGGGCAGGCTGCGCCCCGGCGCGGCGGCATCGATGCGGCAAAGACGGTGGGCAGTGAAGCCGCACACCACCCCGATGATGAACTTGAGCACAAAGGTGGTGACCGCATAGCCCGGGTCGCCGGCCAGTATGTCGGCCAGGGCCAGGCCGATGGCCCCCGACAGCCCGCCGGACACACCGTCCAGCAGCAGAGCCGCCAGGGCGGTGAAGGTGTTGCCCAGATGGAAGGAGGACCCCCCATAAAAGGGCACGCGGAAAAACAGGTAGGCGACAAAGCTCAGCGCAGCCATGACGCCGGTCAGGGCCAGCTCATGGGGGGTAAAGGTGCGCTTGTACAGCACACTGACAAACAAGATGCCGATGACCACGACGGCCAACAGCAGCCACATGGCGGTGGATGACATGGCGGTCCCTCCAAACAACAGATTCCCGTGGGGTCTTGACTTTTGGGTCCCCGGCGGGTATGCTCCTATTATAGCCAAAACTGGCTCCATGAAAATACCCAGAATACAACTTTTTTATGGTATCAGTTGAGAGGAGGCGCCTGTTATGCTCCATTTGACCGCAGCTCTGGACCCGGCTTCCCGGGTGCCTTTGTACCAGCAGCTCTACCGCAGCCTGGCAGGGGAGATCCGCTCGGGGGCTTTGCCCGCAGGGACCCGGATGCCGGGCAAGCGCAGCCTGGCCGAGGCCCTGGGCGTATCGGTGAACACGGTGGACGGTGCCTATCAGATGCTGGCCGCCGAAGGGTATCTGGCCAGCAGGGCCCGCAGCGGCTTTTATGTGCAGGAATATCCCGCCCTGCCGGGCCGTCCCGAGCCGCCGGCAGCCCCGGCGCCTGCGGCTGCGCCCGCCGGCCCGCCGGTGCGGTTCGACCTGTCCACCGGCGGAGTGGATACCCGGCTGTTCCCGTTCCGCACCTGGGCGCGGCTCCAGAAGGAATTGCTTTATACCAGCCCGCAGCTGCTGGCCCGGGGCGACCCCCGGGGGGATATCCAGCTGCGGCAGGCCCTGGCGGGCTATCTGGAGGAGTACCGCGGGGTGCGCTGTACCCCCGGCCAGATCGTGGTGGGGGCGGGTATCGAATACCTGCTCAGCCTGCTGGCCCCTCTGCTGCCGGGACCTGCGGCGGTGGAGGACCCGGGCTACCCCCGGGCCAGGCAGGTGCTGGAAAACAGCGGCCGGCCCTGTCGGCTGATCCCGGTGGACGAAGGGGGACTGTCGGTGGCGGACCTGGCCGCCTCGGATGCGGCGGTGTGCTATGTCACCCCCAGCCACCAGTTCCCCACCGGTGTGACCATGCCCGCCCCCCGCAGGGCCGAACTGTTGGGCTGGGCGGCCGCCGCCCCCGGCCGGTATATCATCGAGGACGACTATGATTCCGAGTTCCGTTTCGATACCCGGCCTCTGCCCAGTCTGCAGGGGATGGCCGGGGGAGACGGTCCGGTGATCTATCTGTCCACAGTGGCCCGCAGCCTGGCTCCCGGCATCCGCATCGCCTATATGGTGCTGCCGCGCAGCCTGCTGCCCGCCTGGCAGGAGAGGTACAGCCTCTATTCTGCCACGGTGGGCCGGTTCGAGCAGCAGACCCTGGCCCGCTTCATCCAGGAAGGGTATTTTACCCGCCATCTGGCCCGCAGCCGTATGACCTACAAGGCCCGGCGCAATGCCCTTGCCGGCGCGCTGACGGAGGCTTTCGGCCCAAAGGCCCGGTTGTCCGGGCTGCATACCGGCCTGCATCTGCTGCTCCATTTGGCAGGGCCGGTGCCCTCAGACCAGGCGCTGGTCCGGGCGGCCCGGCAGGCAGGCATCCGCCTGGCCGCCCTGAGCGGTTACTCGATGGCGTCCCCAGTCCGCTGCCCTTCGGGCACGCTGGTGCTGGGGTACGGCGCGCTGGAGGACTCCCTCTGCCCCGAGCTGGCCTCCACATTGAAGAAAGCCATCAGTGCGGCCTGCGCCTCCTCGTCCAGGGTGTAAAAGCCGGTGCCCGGGCGGTACTGTCCCGGCAGGACCCCGCTTTCCACGGCGGCCCCGCCGTTGGCCAGAAGTTCCAGGGTGTCCTCCAAAGTCAGCAGATCCCCGGCTGTCAGATCGGTGAGCAGGGAGCCGCTGGCGTCCCGCAGGGCCTGGGGCAGAGCGGCGGGCAGGGCATCGAGGTTCTGCCGGAAAAAGGCGTCCCACACGGCGGCCCTGGCGGCAGCCACCGTGCCGGGAGGCAAAGCGCCCTCCAGCCCGGCCAGGAAAGCGTGGGCAGAGGAGACGGTCCAGTCGCTCACCCCGCTCTGGCCGGTCTGTTCCAGCTGGCTGGGGGTGAGCGCCCCCGAAAAGCCCACCCGCAAGCTGCCATAGCCGCCGCACAGCTCCGCCAGAGTCTCGGGGGTGGCCGCCAGATAATGGGCGTCCTCGGGCAGACTGAGCACCTGCCCCAGACCCTGCAGACAGCGTGCGGGGCCTGCGGCCTGGTAGCACTGGGCCAGGGTGGCTTCCCCGTCGCTGAAAGGCACTGCCAACTGGCTGGGCAGGGCCAGCAGGTGGATGCAGTTTTGGTCGGCGTTCAGGTACAGCAGTACAAAAGCCGGGTCCTCTCCGGCCACACAGGCCAGCAGGGTCAGGTGGTTTTCTTCCCGAGGCAGGCGCACCGGCACCCCGCTCTGGCTCTCGGATGCCCGCACCCGCTGCAGCGCCTGGCGCTGGGCCAGCACCAGCGTGCCTGCCACCAGGGGCAGCAGGACCAGCAGAGTCACCCACAGGGCGGTCCAGAAACTTTTCCAGCCTTTGGTCTCCATAGGGACAGCCTCCTTTGACAGATGGTGCATAAAGTATAGGCCCCGGGGCCAGACTGTATACAGTCCGCAGCACATCCAACCAAGGAGGACGGTCAGATGAAACGAGCACAAAAGGATACAAAGCACGCCCCGGTCCCCGAGCCGCAGGCCAAGGACCTGCAAATGCCCGAGGCGGAGCAGTTCTGGCTGGAGCTGGGCCCGCCCAGCGCTTACAGCGGCACCCCGGCCTATGACACCGCTGTGCGGGAGGGCGACGCCAGCCCCGATGCAGAACGCCTGGGCTGGACCGGTGCCGAACCGGGCAAGGGGAGCCTGGACGACCTGCCCCCCGAGGATCGCTGACCCCGCGCCCCCAAGGAGAGCAAAAAGAATCTGAAAAAAGTGCTTGACAATCCGCGCCAGTGTGGTATAATAACACACGTCCCAGCCAGACAGCGGGACACAAAACCAAAGATGAGCGGATATGGCGGAATTGGCAGACGCGTTAGATTCAGGTTCTAATCGGGGCAACTCGGTGGAGGTTCAAGTCCTCTTATCCGCACCACAAGCACAAAATCCGAACCTTTTTCCAATAGGAGAAGGGTTCGGATTTTTCGTTTTCTTCGGGGAGCTGAATCACGGAACAGTTCCTTGCCCGAAGCCGTACCAGAAGGCTGGGCGGGCCAGGCGGTGACGGGTTGCCTGGAAGTCCAAAAGAAAGGCGCACCCCGAAAGGTGCGCTTCGTCTGAAAAAAGTCGCTTGCGGTCTGTATGTAAAGCAGGGCGTTCCCCGGAGGGAACGTCCTGTTTTTCTTTGGATGTGAGTCTGGCCTGTTCTGCCTGCCAGGCGGCGAAGGCCCGCTGGCCTTCCTCGCTTCGGGATAAATTGAAATGTTGACGACTTTTTTCTTTTTGTTCAAGTCCACCTCCTGTTCCGGTCCACCGCCTGGCTTATGGGGGCAACCGATTTGCAAAGCCCTAGGTGTGGAATACAAGGTACCCGCTCCATAATCCCCCGACTGTAAAAACAAACCAATCTGTGAGAAAATAAGACAGAGTATCAAAAGTCTTAGAAATCATAGAAGTCTTAGAAGTCTCACAGGGGGTAAAAATGAGCAATCAATATCAGGAACTAAAAAAGCAGCACTACCTTGGCCTGCTGCGGGAGTGCGCCCGCAGCGGAAAGAAGAAACGGGAATGGTGCGCACAGGCCGGCGTGAAATATTCAACGCTCATGAGATGGCAGGGATTGCTGAGGGATGAACTGGCGGGAGAAATTCTTTCGGGACAAGAGATTGTTCCGGTACAGATCCAAAAGCCAGGTGAAGAAGTACATGCATCTACATCGTCTTCAGACTATTGTGCAGACGAGGCAGGAACATCCGGTATTTGCATCGAAAAGGGAGAAGTTCGCATTTATCTGCCGGCAGATGTGCCAATGGAATATCTGGTCAAGCTGGTGAAAGGGCTGGCTTAAGATGCTGGGCGATATCCGACAGGCAAAGAACGTGTATATTGTGTGTGGCTATACCGATATGCGCAAGGGGCTGAACAGCCTGGTTCCCTTTGTGCAGCAGAACTTTGGGAATAGATCACTATCCCAGCAGCCTGTTTCTGTTCTGCGGCAAACGCTGTGACCGGCTGAAAGCCCTGTTGTGGCAACCGGACGGCTTTGTGCTGCTGTATAAGCGGCTGGATAATGCCGGTATCAGTGGCCGTGGAATGCACAGGAGGTCAGGCAGCTGACTTGGGAGCAGTTCACCTGGCTCATGCAGGGGCTGAATATTGAGCAGCCCAGAGCGATCCGTCCCGGACGTCCGAAAGAGCTGGTATAATTCCACCAGGGAGGCGTTTTTCGGGGAATATTCTGCCTGAAAAGCAGCGCTTTTCAACAATGGCGCGCAGGAATTTCCTGTTTTGCGACACCGCAAAGGGTGCCGATGCCAGTGCCCTGTGTTTCAGCGTGATCGAGACAGCCAAGCGCAATGGTCTGGATCCCTTTGGTTACCTGTTGTTCCTGCTTCAGGAGCTGCCCAAACTGGGCGAAAATCCTTCCGAGGACCAACTGCTTCCGCTGCTCCCCTGGACCGAATGCCTTCCCCAATATTGCAAACTCAAATAATTTTAACCGATTTGAGCTCCTCATGGGAGCTCTTTTCTTTATCCCTCACGGGGGATGATGGGGCGGTTACAAAAAATCCATACCGAAGTCTTGAAGATCAAGTTCCGACAAACAAAAACCCACGAGAAACTGTAAGGTCTCCCGTGGGTTTTTGTTTGGACTGAACCAAAGTGCGCCGGTCAGATTTGCAGAAGAGCGGCGGCGTTTATGCGTGATATGAGATGGTTCATAGCAGCAAAGGATGTGCGGCTATGAGTGGTTGGAAAGGTTAATATGCAACGTTGTTTTCCAGATCTGCTCCGTTGGAAGCGATCAGCTTTTTGTAATAATAGAAAGACTTCTTCTTGCTGCGCTTACCCGTTCCATGGCCGTAGTCATCCTGATCTACATAGATCATGCCATAGCGCTTGGTCATCTCGGAAGTGCCGGAGGAGACTAGGTCAATAGGGCCCCACCAGGCGTAACCAAAAACGTCCACACCATCGGCAATGGCTTCCCGCAGCTGCTCCACATGGGCGCGCATATAGTCGATGCGGTAATCGTCCTCAATACGGCCATCAGCGTCAGGATGATCCACCGCGCCCAGACCGTTTTCCGAAATAAAGATAGGCTTGTGGTAACGGTCGTAGATCCGGTTCAGAGTGATGCGGAAGCCGATGGGGTCGATGGTCCAGCCCCAGTCCGACTTGGGCAGATGAGGATTTTTGATATCTGAGACAAGGCGGCCGGTGGGCTTGGGAACCGGGCTGCCTTTGTACCGCATGATGTAGGTCATGTAGTAACTGATGGTGATGAAGTCCACAGCGCCTTCTTTCAGAATCTGGAGGTCGTCGGGACCCATTTCGATTGTGATGTTGTTCTCATCAAAGAAACGTTGCATGTAATAGGGATACGCACCGGTGGCCTGTACATCGGTAAAGAACCAATTGAAATGATCCTCAAACATGACCTGCAGCTGATCCTCGGGTTTGGAACTCTCGGCATAGTTCTCCAGGCGGCAGAGCATATTGCCCATCTATGATATGGCAGTTTATTTTACCCACCGCTTTGCAAGCATCTACCGAATTGAACTGAATGAGGACGAAATAGCGTTTGTCGCTTTTCATATTGGGGCCTATTTGGAAAATACTACCCATACCACAGAACGAATCACCTGCATCATCCTTGCAGAAAGCTACCATACGCTCTCACAGACGTTGGTGCGGGAAGTGGGCGAAAATTTCACTGACCGGCTGTTGATTCTGGATGTGATGCCCCTGAACCGGTATTTACAGTACCGGCCCGCCTGTGACTTTATCATTACAGCGCTGCCTCTGGAAGGGGAGAGACGCCCAGTGGTAAAAGTGAGCCCGATTTTGACCAAGCAGAACATCACCGCTATCCGTGAAATGCTGGATGCGATAGACCGTCAGCGTGAGCTGGAGAGCGCACGGTCCTTTTTGAAACAGCTGCTGCATAAGGAACTCTATTTCCGGAATGTATGCTTTGCAGATGAGACCGACTGCATCCAGTTCCTGGGACAGAAATGCATCGATAACGGCTATGCCACCGATGCGTTCGTACAGGATGTCCTGCTGCGGGAATCCCTGTCGTGCACGGCGTTCACGAGTGCCCTAGCAGTGCCCCATGCGGTCAGCCAGTACGCCGAACGTTCGTTTATCTGTGTCCTGCACAATGATATGCCGATCGTATGGAAGGACAAGCGAATCCATTTTGTTTTGATGATCGGTATTACCCAGCAGGAGATGAAGTATTTCAAGGATGCCTTCAATCTGATTGTGGAGCTGTTCAGCTCCACCAGCCGCACCCTTAGTCTGCTTAAGACAGACTCTTTTGAAGAGTTTTGCGAGCAGATGTATTGACTTCCGGTGATGACGGCCGGCGCGGTTCCGGCAGGAAGCGCGTTAGAAGAGGCGGAAGTTTGGAGGAAAAAGGATCCGCTGCAAAAAAGAAGCACCAGATACGATGACAGATGTCCCTTCGCCCCCACAGAGAAGCAAAAAAACTCTGCGGGGATTCTTTTGCCTCCTTTGGGGCAGAGATGTTTCAAAAAAAGGCGCAGAAAGATTTATTTGCATCAAAAATCACCAGTCGCTCCGTTTTAGATTGCCAAGCGCAGGCCACAACGCTATGATGGGTCCATAGGCGTAGCCGGCGTCTGTATGTTGCGGAAAGGATGGACTGGGATCGTATGGGAACGGCTTTGGTATTGCAGCAGATGATCGTTTTGTTTTTGATGATGGCGGCAGGGTATGTGGCCGGCCGGTGCGGGGTGATGAGCCGGGAGTCGGAGCAGCTGTTCTCCAGGCTGATCGTCAACCTTACCTGTCCGGCTCTGATCATCAACAACGTCACCACCAGCGCGCGGCTGGAGAGTTTGGGCGCGCTGTTTGTGATCTTTGCGGCGGCGGCCGTCTATTATGTCCTGCTGCCTTTGCTGTCCAAGGGGCTTGTCCGGCTGCTGCGGGTGCCGGCCGGCCGGGCGGCCGAATACGAGGGGATGCTGATCTACTCCAACATCGGTTTTATGGGCATCCCGGTGGCCAATGCCGTGCTGGGGCAGGACTCGATCCTCTATCTCTCCATCTTCATGGCGGTGTTCAACATTTCAGTGTTCTCCTATGGAACCTTGCTGCTCCAGCAGGGTGGGGGAGGAAGAGCCGACTTGCGCAAGATGATCAACCCGGGCACCGTCTCGGCGGTGGCAGCCATCCTGCTGTATCTGCTGCAAGTGCAGCTGCCCGACCTGCTTTTGCAGCCGGTGGCATCCATCGGCAGTACCACCACTCCTCTGGCCATGCTGGTGATCGGCGCATCTCTGTCCCGTCAGCCCATCCAGGAGGTGCTGCAGGAAAAGAGCCTGCTGCCCTTCACTCTGCTGCGGCTGCTGGTATTGCCGGCGGTGACTCTGCTGGCGTGCAGATGGCTGATCGGCGACCCGATGCTGCTGGGGGTGCTGGTCCTGGTCTCAGCGATGCCGGTCGCCTCCAACATCGTGATGATCTGCAGTGAACAGGGGCGGGACTCCGCTTATATCTCCAAAGGCGTGTTTTTCTCCACCGTCTTTTCGGTCATCACCCTGCCGCTGGTCTCGATGCTGATCCGCATAGTAGCCTGAACGAAAAAAGGCACCCTTCTGCCGAAGCGGAAGGGCGCTTTTTGCGTTCAGCGGGGCTTGGAAGTGCCGTTGATCCCGTCCTGGAAGCCCACCGGGCGGCGGACGCTCAGCCAGGCGGCATCCCGGCGGACAAAGTCGCAGTTGGCGTCGTAATCATTCTGGAACAACCGGGCAAACAGCAGATCCAGCATGGCCTTGGCGGCGATGGAGGAGGAAAAGGTCGAGATCTTGTTGTCGTTGGACTCCAGCAAGGGCAGAAGCAGGACGCAGTCGGACAGCCTGGCTGCCGGACTGTCTGCGTGGGCGGTGATGAGCAGGATAGGGGTGCCGTGCTGGCGGGCGAATCGCATCGCTGAGCCGATGGATTCGTTCATCCCGGTATAGCTCACGACAAGCAGACAGTGGGTGGAGTCCATTTGGTTTGCAATGTAGCTCAGGTTGACGCTGTTGGAGATCATATTGATCCGGAAACCAAACTTCATCAGCCGGAAAGCAAACTCCTCCAAAAGATAAAGCCCCGAGCCGGCGGCGCACAGCTCAATGCTGCTGGCGCCGCTCAGCAGGGCGGCTGCGCGGTCAAAGGCGTCGAAGTCCAGAGAGGCAGACAGGCGGTGAAGGGTACCGGCTTCCAGCTTGAGTAGGTCCCGCACCAGCACATCGGGCGGGGTGTCGGCCTGGAACGGAAAATCGCTGTCCGGCAGGTCGAAGGCGAGCGCGTCCGGGATGGCGCTGAAATAGTCGGCCTTGAAATCCTGCAGGCCCTGATAGCCGAACTTGCGGCAGAAACGAACTACAGCCGAGGGGCTGGTAAAGGTGGCCTCGGCGAGCTGGCGCGTATTCATACGGGCAACGCGTTCCGGGTAGCGCAGAAAGTAATCCCGCAGGCACTGGTCGGTTGGCGTCAGGCCCGTGTGCTCGCGCAGTCGCTTGTTGAGATCCATGTCGTTTTCCTTTCTCAATGTATGGCAAGTCCAAAGTTCTTTCTTATTGTATCATTGATGGAAAGGCAGGTCAAACGCCGGGCGGATAAATACACATTTTGCACAATGTCAGAAAAGATTTTTTGACAGAGTGAACGCTCTGTTTTAAATCTGCCACGTTTTTACAGGATTTTAAAATGCGCTGTCCCAAATTGACCAAAGGCCTTTTCTGCCATAGAGATTTTCGCTATACTATTGCCACAAGGGCGGCAGGAAAAGCTCGGAGATAAATCGGAAAGTGAGGATGCTGCTATGAAGATGCCAGAAGGCTTTTTGTGGGGCGGCGCCACTGCGGCCAACCAGTGCGAGGGGGCCTATGACCAGGATGGCCGGGGCCTGTCCAGCGTGGATGTAGTGCCGTTTGGGCCTGACCGCGGCCCGGTGGCGCGGGGTGAGAAAAAGATGCTGGCCTGCGACAGCCAGCACACCTATCCTTCCCACCAGGCCATCGACCTGTACCACCACTACAAAGAAGATATCGCCCTGTTTGCGGAGATGGGGTTCAAGTGCTACCGGATGTCCATTGCATGGACCCGGATCTTCCCGCATGGGGATGACGCGCAGCCCAACGCTGCAGGCATCGCCTTTTACCGCAGCGTATTCGAGGAGTGCCGCAGATACGGCATTGAGCCGCTGGTGACCATCTGCCACTTTGACACTCCCATCGCCCTGATCGAGAAATATGGCGGCTGGAAAGACCGTCGGATGGTGGACGCCTTTGTGCGGTACTGCAGGGTGCTGTTTGAGCAGTACGGCAGCCTGGTGCGCTACTGGCTGACCTTCAATGAGATCAATATGCTGCTGCATATGCCCTTTATGGGGGCGGGCATCGTCTTTGAGGAGGGCGAGGACAAGGAACAGGTCAAGTACCAGGCGGCCCATCACGAGCTGCTGGCCAGCGCCCGGGCGGTGCAGCTGGCCCACGAGATGATCCCCGGGGTCATGGTGGGCTGTATGCTGGCGGCAGGCCAATTCTATCCCTATACCTGCGCGCCGGAGGACGTTTACCTCGCCATGGAACGGGACCGTGACAACTACTTTTTCATCGATGTGCAGGCCAACGGCGAATATCCCGTATGGGCCCAAAAGCGGATGGAGCGGGCTGGCATCCTGCTGCAGACCCAGCCGGAGGACGAGCAGACACTGCGGCAGGGCAGGGTGGACTTTGTCTCCTTCAGCTATTATTCCAGCCGCTGTGCCTCGGCGGACCCCGAGATCGCGGCCCGGCATGCCCGGGGCAACGCGGTGGTCAGCAGCGTGGTCAACCCCTACCTGAAGGCCAGCGAATGGGGCTGGCAGATCGATCCGCTGGGGCTGCGGCTGACCTTGAACGTCCTGTACGACCGGTACCGCAAACCCCTGTTCATTGTGGAGAACGGGATGGGCGCCACCGACAAGGTGGAGGCGGACGGCTCGATCCACGACCCCTACCGCATCGACTACATGCGGGAGCACATCCGGGCCATGCGGGATGCAGTGAACCTGGACGGGGTGCCCCTGCTGGGCTACACTTGCTGGGGTCCCATCGACATTGTGTCGGCGTCTACCGGCGAGATGAAAAAGCGGTACGGTATGATCTACGTCGATAAGGACAATGAGGGCGGCGGCACACTGGCCCGCAGCAGAAAGGACAGTTTTTACTGGTACAAGAGAGTCATCGCCACCAACGGTGAGGACCTTGGATAAAAACAGAGGAATCAGGAGGAACACTATGGACTACAAACAGCTGGCCGCAGTCATCCTGCAAAAGGTGGGCGGCAAAGAGAACGTGGACAAGGTGCTGCACTGCGCCACCCGTCTGCGCTTCACCCTGAAAGATGTCAGCAAGGCTGACACCGAAGCCCTGAAAAAGACCAAAGGGGTCATGTCCGTCATCCATGCAGGCGGACAGTACCAAGTAGTCATAGGCCCGGACGTGCCGCAGGTCTATCAGGAAGTGGTGGTTCTGGGCGGTTTTGAGGCTGCCAAGCCGGTGGATGAGAAGCCTGACAGCAAAAACAAGAAGAACCAAAGCAAGCTGAGCAGCGTACTGGAGTACATTGCCAGCATGTTCCAGCCCATCATCCCGGCCATCACCGGCGCCGGCCTGCTCAAGGCCCTGATGGCGCTGGGCACTGTGACCGGTCTGTTGGACAGCAGCTCCCAGACCTATGTCATCCTGAACGCCATTGCAGACGCCGCGTTCTATTTCCTGCCCATCCTGCTGGGCAGCTCTGCGGCCAAGACCTTCAAATGCAACCAGTATGTGGCCATGGCCCTGGGCGGTGTGCTGGTCTACCCGGGATTTGTGGATCTGATCAACGCGGCCAAGGACGCGGGCGGCTCGGTCAGCCTGTTTGGCCTGCCGGTCACCCTGGCGTCTTACAGCTCCTCGGTGGTGCCCATCCTGCTGGGTGTGTGGTTCATGTCTGTCGTTGAACACGCCGTACAGAAGATCTCCCCCAATGCGGTCAAGTTCTTCACCGTACCCCTGGCCAGCCTGCTGGCCGCAGGCATTGTCACCATCCTGGCCCTGGGCCCCATCGGCACCTGGATCGGCAATGTCATCGCTGCCTTCTTCAAGTGGCTGGAGGTCAACGCAGGCTGGGCTGTGCCCACCCTGGTCGGCACCCTCAACCCGCTGCTGGTCATGACCGGTACCCACTATGGCCTGATCCCCATTGGCGTCAACAACCTGGCGACTGCCGGCTTTGACACCGTGGTCGGCCCTGGTATGCTGGCTTCCAACGTGGCCCAGGGCGCTGCCGGTCTGGCGGTTGGCCTGCGCACCCGCAACAAGGATACCCGGCAGCTGGCCATGTCCGCCGGTCTGACCGGCGTGCTGGGCATCACCGAACCGGTGCTGTACGGCATCAACCTCAAGTTCATCTATCCGCTGATCTCTGCCATGATCGGCGGCGGTGTGGGCGGTCTGTACCTGGGCCTGACCGGTGTCGGCCGCTACGCTTCCGGCTCTCCCGGCCTGCTGGTCCTGCCCGCTTACATCGGCGGTGACAGCATGGCCAACCTGATCAACGCCTGCATCGGCACTGTGATCGCCATGGTGGTCTCCTTTGTCGTCAGCTTTGTGCTGTATGGCGTGTGGAAAAAACAGGGCAAGCTGGAGGAAGGCGAATAAGCGGACCGCTGCCCCAAAAAGAATAAGCAACGCCGCAGTCTCCGGGCTGCGGCGTTCAAAAAACGATGATGTACAAATGAGAAGAAGGGAAGGATCCACCATGAAAAAACTGTCACGCCGTAATTTTCTTCAGGCTTCAGCTGCAGCAGGCGTTGCTGCACTGGTTGGAAGCACTGGGATGATAGCCTCGGCTGCGCAGGCGTCGGCTAATGCAGAAGAAAACTGCATAGACCTGAAACTGGGCGGCACAGATCCCATCCGGATGGCATCTGTCAATGTAACGGCCGGTCGGGTGATCGGCTATGAGGACCAGGGAATGTATACTTTCCGCGGGATCCAGTATGCGGAGGCAAAGCGCTTCCAGAGCCCGCAGCCGATCAAGGCTTATCCCAACGGCTGGCAGAACGCCATGGTCTATGGTCCTGTATCTCCGCAGGACCGGTGCCTGAATGGTACAGGCACCATCAATGGCACGGAGTTCCGCACGCCGTCCGGCGCGGCTGACATGGTGGCCAACGAGACCTGCCAGTATCTGAACGTATGGACCAAAAGCCTGACTGGTGCAAAGCCCGTCCTGGTGTTCTTCCACGGCGGCGGCCTGAGCAACGGTGCTTCCAGCGAGCTGGCATGCTATACCGGTCAGTACTTTGCGGAGCGTGAAGATGCAGTGTTCGTTTCTGTCAACCACCGGCTGAATGTTCTGGGATTTTTGGATATGTCCGAATATGGCGACGAATACAAGAACAGTGCGATCGCTGGTATTGAGGACTGTGTGGTGGCTCTGCAGTGGGTGCATGACAACATTGCAAACTTTGGCGGCGACCCCGGCAACGTGACCATCCTGGGTCAGTCCGGCGGCGGTACAAAAGTTACCACTCTGGCATGTATGTCCAACACGGTGGGGCTGTTCAACAAGGTCTTCGTCATGAGCGGCGCGATGTCTACATACAGCGACACCAAAGAATCCGGCCTGGCCAACACCCGGAAACTGGTGGACTATCTGGGTCTGAAAAAGGAAGAAGTGGCCGAAAGGCTGACTGGCATGACGTACGAGGAGCTGTACTATGCATCTACCGAGGCGGGCTGCAACTGGGCTGCCTGCTACGGCAACGGCACTTTTGAGAGCCCCATGGTGGACGAGAACGGTACAGTCAACCCCTATGCTGCCCAGCGCAAATGGATCTTTGGCACGGCTTTCTCGGAGTTCAACGCCAATACGAAGCCCCTGATCAATGAGCAGGACGAATCTGCCGACTTGTCCAGGATCACCGATGACGATGCAGCCAACCGTCTGCGTGCCAAATACGGCGACAAGACAGACGCGTTCATTGCCGCCTTCCGTGCAGCTTATCCCGACCGCAGCCTGGGCCACGCCCTGTGGCTGAACGACATGGGCGGCTTCTCCGGCCTGTCCCGCTGGGGCCTCATTGAGCCCAACGGCGTTCTGGCTGCGCTGAATGCAAACGGTGTGGAAGTGTACAATTACATCGATGTATATGTGATGCCCTTCTTTGGAGGGCAGACCATGTGCCATACCGCGGATATCCCATTCTGGTTCAACTCTCTGGATACCGTGATGTACATGATGCGCGGCGACGAGAAGGGCGCCCGGAAGATGGCTGACTCTGTCTCGGATGCGCTGGCTGCCTTTATGGCAAATGGCGATCCTTCGACCTGGCGTTTGAAGTGGAAACCCTATACCTCTGCCGAGCACAACACCATGGTGTTTGATGTCAAGTCGGAATGCAAGGTGGACTTTGACCGTGCGCTGTATGAGTTGATGATGAGCAAGTAAAGCTTACCTCGCCTTGTGCTGGGGGATGATCCCCAAAAGAAAAGACCAGAGCTGTCAGGCCTTTTGGCCGGGCGGGCTCTGGTCTTTTGGTTTGTCTGCAAAGGCGGCCTTTCAGCGGAAGGCCGGGGAAGCGCCGTGCCTTACAGGGCGTCCAGATCGTCGGAGGAGTCGTAGGTCTCGGTGCGGTAGCCGCTTTTGGATGCGGCGTCGGACAGCATCCGCATCAGCTGGCGGAACTGCTCGGCGTAGGGGCCGTCGTAGTCCTCGTCGGCCTCGCAGTTCACCGGCCCCCGGGCCCGGATGGCGGCCAGCTGGCCGTTGTCCTCCCGCTCATAGTCCACGATCCAGCCATAGACCGACTCGTCGGTCACCGAAAAAGAGTACACCTGCGGCATGAAGGGGGTCCAGCAGGCGGTGCAGTAGAGGGTGCGCCCGTCCTCCTGTCCCACCAGCTCGGCCACAAAGGTGTCGATCTGGCAGGGATTCAGCTCCACATCCTCGTGGTCGCCCATGTCGGTGTCGCAGCGGCGGTTCAGTTCGATCCACATAGTTTGATTGCTCCTTGTGCTTGCAGGGCGGCAGAGGCCGGCCCGGAAATTCAGCGGCGGCCTGGGGCCGCATACGCTGTTATTGTATCACAGGCCGCAGGGGGATGCAACGTGCCCGGCACAGCCGGTGCGTAATGGATACTATGTATTATACAAAACGTATATTTTGCGCAGACCCGGCGGGCTTATGCACGGGGCGGACGGCTGCTGCGGGCGACCAATCCAAACAGGATGACCAGGGGCAGGGCAAACAGCACCCCGGCAAAGAGTTTTTGGGCCGGGCTGGCCCCGGGCAGCCGGGAGAAAAGGATGGACAGCGGATCGTTTGCCCGCTGCTGCAGGAAGATCATGGGCTGCTCCAGCAGATTCCAGCTTTCCGCCATGGACAGCAGCGCCGCGGCTGCCAGATAGGGAGCCATCAGCGGCAGGTAGATCCGGCGGCAGAAGGAGAGGCCCGCCGCGCCGTCACAGGCGGCCGCATCGAAAAGTTCCCGGTCGATGCGGCTGGTGCCGAACCAGAACAGCAGCACCATCCAAGGCTGAAAGGCGGTCATGAGCAACAGGCCGGCCAGGGTATCCAGCAGGCCAAACGTTTGCAGCAGCAGATACTGGGGCAGCATAAGGGCCTGTTGGGGCAGCAGCATGAGCAGCAGGCAGAGCGCCAGGCATACCTGCCGGACCCGTCCGGGCGCCAGCCTGGCGAGAAAGCAGCCGGCGGGCAGGGCCACGCCCGTCTGGACCAGAACGCCGCCCAGCGCCAGCAGCAGCGTATTGCGGTAGGCGCGCAGATAGTCCGGCGCGGAAACCGCCTGCCAGAGCGTTTCCGGCGGCTGTCCCGCCAGCGGCAGGACCAACAGGACGCAGGGCGCCAGGAAGCAGACGGCCAGCGCCGCCAGGCCCAGCTGCCAAAATCTATTTGTCCGCATGGCCTGTCCTCCCATGATACCGTTTCCAGATCCCCAGAATGGCCAGCCCGGCAGCCAGCACCGCCGCCACCACCAGGATGGAGGCGGCTTCCAGCCGGGCGTAGTTCATGTTGGCAAAGTTGTTCTGCAAAAAATGCTGCAAGCTGTACAGTTCCTCGTGGGGGTGCTCCCCGCCGATGAGATAGGCCTCCCGGAAACAGCGGTAGCCGTTGAAAACCACCAGAATGGCACTCAGAACCAGCCCCCTCCCGATGAGGGGCAGCCGCACCCGCAGCAGGCATTGCCAGAACCCCGCTCCGTCCAATTGGGCGGCGTCGGTGACCTCCGCCGGGATGCTCTCGAAAAAGGCGGCGCAGATCAGGACCGTATAGCCCAATGTTTTCCACAGGACGATGGCCAGCCAGACCAAAGCCGACGCTGCGTCAAAGGTCCAGGTGTCTTCCCAACCCAGCAGGCTGACTCCCTCGGCGGCCGCCATCACCACACAGGCCGCCGGCAGGATACCCGGGAAAAAGAAGGCCAGCCGCAGACGGGGGCCTGCCGCTTCCACGCAGAGCACCGCCAGCAGAACGCCCAGCACCAAATTCAGGGGAATGGCGATGCACCACAGCCGCAGCAGGTTTTTGGCCGCCAAGCCAAAGGCGTAATTTCCGAACAGATCGGCGTAATTTTCCAGACCCACAAAATCTGTGCTCATCCCGGCGAAAAGGCTCTTGTACAAAGCGATGGCCAGCGGGAGCAGATACCCCACCCCCAGGGCGATCAGGGCGGGCAGCGCCAGCAGCCAGCCCCGCATCTTGTTTCTGTTCATGGCCGCCTCCTATTCGTCCAGATAGAGGCGCATCTTGGAGGAGAGGGTCTCAACGAGTTCGTCCAGGGTGATCTCGTCGTTCCAGTACTGCATATGGAGGTAACTTGCCACATTCTCCCCGTTTTCGGTCTTTCCCAAGTCCACGCCGCGATACCAGATGGTCTGGTAGTGTGCGGCTGTTATCTGATCGCAGATGGCTTCGAACTGCCGGATCCGGGCCGCATCGAGCGGGACGCCGTTTCGCTCTTTTCGTCCCGCAATGTACGTCTCGGTCACTCGTTCGCGCGAGGCATCGTAGACGGAGAACCGATATTGTGCATCGAAGCAAGCCTGCATACATCCTTTTCGGATGGGGAACAGGTCAGAGTCCGCATAGGCGGCCGCAGACTGGCATTCTTCACTGACTAGATAAAGCAGCAGATCTGCGACTTCCTCAGGATGTTTTGTGTTTCGATTGCCCATGGCATACGAACCGATCTCTGCCGTAACGGTTCCCTCCTCGTTGGGGACCGGCATGACCGATGTTTCGATTCCCAGCGCCTGGCACTGCCGCAGCAGATTCATACTGAAGTCGCTTTTCCTCAAGACCGCAAACGGCGCGCCCCGGGCAAATCCATCCTGAACCTGCGCAGGATCGGAAGGATCGAATAATCCATGGGCGAGACCGTAGGCAATGTCCCCGGTCCGAAAAACTTTCTCCAGTTCCAGCGCGCGACGGGCGGCAGCCGTATCCAGCCTCACCTCGTGCGCCTCATGATCCAGCACCGGCTGTGCCAGTGCCCCCAATGCGTCAAAGCTGGCGATCACCAGAATGGACTGCTCCTGGTGGATGCGCAGCAGCTCCGTCAGCAGGGTGTCCATGGTGTGCATGGCGCGCTGCAAGTCAAAACTGCTGGCATTCAGCACATCGGCTGCGCTGACCATCAGTGGCACCGAAAAGCCGAGGGGCAGAATGTACTGCCGTCCCTCCCACTGACCCGCGTCCAGCACGGCGGTGTAAAAATCCTCCTCCCGGGAAAGGCCCTCTTTCTCCATAGCCTCGGTCAGGTCCAGGAACGTCCCGTTGCCCATGGCTTTCTCAATGTCGGGGAACAGGTTGATTTCCGTCCAGCGGTGGCCCTCCATAATAAAAAGATCCGGTCCGCCGCCCGAAAGGATTTCGGCGTTGAGCTGGTTGATGATGGCCTCCCGTTCGGCCAGGTCGTTGCTTGCCGGCGTCACAAAGGTAAGCTCAATGTTCGGGTGCGCTTGCTGATAATCCATCAGCTTTTCATAGATGGGGTAATGGGTCGTTGGGTCGGCATACTGCTTCGGCAGATAGACCGACAGGGCGACAGGCTCGTCCGGGCGGGCGGAAGCGCTGGAGGCTCCGGCCGGCTGCCCGCCGGCAGAGGGGGCCTGGCAGCCGGCCAGGCACAGACAAACCGCGGCCGTCAGAGCCAGCCGCCGCAGCCGTTTTGCAAACATGGTGATTCCCTCCTTTTGGAAGATGGTTTTGGGGCTTTGCCGCATCGGCCTGTACCATATGGCCGGGTGCAGGAAAAACAAAACCCTGCCGGCCTGCAGGCGGACGCCTGGCAGACGGGCAGGGGACAAAGGATCAGATGGTGCGGTGCTGGCGGGACATCCAGGTCCACAGATCGGCGCCGGTGGCGTCGTCCTTGCACAGGCCCTGGAAAAAGTAGATCCAGCTGCAATGCCCGTTGTACTGGTAGGGTTCGCCGTCCGGGCCGGTCAGCCGGCCGGTGGCGTCGGTGACGCTGGGCCACACGGTGGAATACAGGTCGGCATCCATGGCGGCCAGCCGGGCCATGGTGGGAGCCGCATACAGCTGAGGGGGGACGGTGGTATCGTTCCGGGCATAGACGAACCAGATGGGCAGGCGGGTGTCAGCGATGGCGTGCAGCTCCTCGTCGGTGATGCCTGCGTCCAGATAGGCTTCACAGATGGGATAGGCCGCGGCAAAATAGCCGGGATGGTGCATGACCAGGTCCATGGTCATGTAGCCCCCGTTGGAGCAGCCCCCCAGGATGATCCGGTCGGGGTCGATGCCGGGATTTTGGGCTACATAGTTCTGGATCAGCGCCATCAGGTCCTCCCGGTAGACGGAGGAGACGCCGGGGTTGTCGCTCCAGTCGCCGTTTTCGTTGTAGCACATCCAGAAGGTGGGGGTCTGGGGGGCCAGGATGTAAGCGCCGCCCATCACCGACTGGAAGGCGTCCGAAAAGAGGGAGGACACCTGGTTGCCCAGCAGGACCACGGCAGGGTCCTCGCCGCCCTCGCCTGCGCCGTGCAGCCACACCACCAGGGGATGCTTTTCCCCGGCGGGGTGCTGGGGCTGGTAGGAGGCGTAGCAGAATGTATGCCCTTCCGGGCCGGTGAACACCCCGTTCAAGTCCACGTTTTTGAGGCAGGGGGCCGCCAGGGAGACGTTGGGGTCGATGGCCAGGCCGTTCATGGGGCCTCCGGCCAGGGTCTTGAGGGGGGCGTTGAGGAAGATCTTGAGCTGGTAGGGGTCGCAGCGGGTGGACTGCCCGGTGAGGGGATCGTAGCACAGGGGGCAGCCGACATCGGGCTGGATGCGGAAGGTCAGCAGGATGTACCGGGAGGACAGCTTGGTCACCCGGCCATCGGGGGTGACGGTGACCGCCTCCACCACGGTGCGGGGCGCGCTTGCCAGCATATGCCGGGAAGTGTCGGGGTCAAAGACCTCCTTGCTCTCGATCACCGTGAACTTGTCCGCCGACACCGAGCTGCTCTTGACCGCCTGGGGCAGGCACAAGATGGTGCCCCGCACCGCCGGCCCCCAGGGGCAGCCTTCAATGATGGCGATCTGGGTGCCGGGTTCGCCGATCTCGTCTACTAGGCTCAACATGGGTATATCCTCCTGCTGGCAGGCCGAGAGCACGGTGGCCAGGGCGGAGATACCGGCCCCTTTGAGGAACGATCGTCTGGAAATCCTGCCCATGGCACTGCTCCTTTCCCGCCTGACGGCGTTCTGTCCGAAATGGGCGGACCGCTTGCCGGGCGGCCCGTCTTCTTTCTATAAACATACCATATCCCGGGGCAAAATGTCAAACCGGGACGGGGCCCTGGGCGGGCGCAGGCTCCATGCTTGTCATCCCGGCCGGATTGGTTTATACTGTAAGGGAAGAAAAAACGGGGAGGTCTTCTGTATGGAACTGAAAGGCAAATGCGTGCTGCTGGGGATCACCGGCGGCATCGCCGCATATAAGATGGCGGGGGTGGCCAGCGCCCTCAAAAAACAGGGGGCGGATGTGGAGGTCATCATGACCCGCAACGCCACCCAGTTCATCACCCCCATCACCTTCGAGACTCTGACCGGGCACAAGTGCATGGTGGACACCTTTGACCGGGATTTCAAGTTCGAGGTCACCCACATCGAGCTGGCCAAAAAGGCGGACGTCATCCTGGTGGCCCCCGCCACAGCCAACGTCATCGCCAAGATGGCCCACGGCATCGCCGACGATATGCTCACCACCACCGTGCTGGCTGCCGGCTGTCCCAAACTGGTGGCCCCGGCCATGAACACCGGTATGCTGGAAAACCCCATCACCCAGGACAACATCCGCACCCTGGAACGGTACGGCTTTACCGTCATCCCTTCCGAGAGCGGCCTGCTGGCCTGCCATGACGTGGGCAAGGGGCGGCTGCCTGCCGACGAGGTGCTGCTGGACTACATCCACAGGGCCCTGGCCCCCAAGGACCTGGCGGGCCTGCGGGTCACCGTCACGGCGGGGCCCACCCAGGAGGCCATCGACCCGGTGCGCTGCCTGACCAACCATTCCACCGGCAAGATGGGCTATGCGGTGGCCCGGGCCGCCGCGCTGCGGGGCGCGCAGGTCACCCTGATCCATGGGCCCACCGCCCTGGCCCCGGTGCGCTTTGCCGAGGATGTGCCGGTGGTGTCGGCCCAGGAAATGTACCAGGCGGTGACCGGCCGCTTTGCGGATACCGACATCCTGGTGATGGCGGCGGCGGTGGCGGATTACCGCCCGGCCTCGGTGGCCTCCGACAAGGTCAAGAAAGGGGAAGGGGAGATGAGCATCCCTCTGGTGCGCACCGCCGACATCCTGGGCACCATCGGGCCGCAGAAGACCCACCAGTTCCTCTGCGGCTTCTCGATGGAAACCAGGGACATGGTGGCCCACTCGGCGGAAAAGCTGCGCAAAAAGAACCTGGACATGATCGTGGCCAACAACCTCAAGGACCCCGGGGCGGGGTTCGGCGTGGACACCAACCTGGTCACCTTCCTTACGCCGGACGGCGGGGTGCGGCAGCTGCCGCTGATGAGCAAGGAGGCGGTGGCCGGGGCCATCCTGGACGAGATCCTGGCCCGCCGCGGCTGAGACGGGGCCGGACGCTTTTGTAGTATCCTACAAAAAATGCAAGCGATTTCCGGCTTTTTCTCGAAAATGGGGCCGACCTGTTTATTTTGGACTGCAAAAAATATATAATGATGAGTGATAACAATGTGTCACTGCGCCCTGCGCCCGGTTTTGTCCGGGCGCAGAAGCGCCTTTCGGCCGGTCGGGCTGTATCAAGAGGCATTGATAGGGAGGTAAAGCCTAATGACCATGTTCAGTAACTATGACCAGCGCCTGCTGGATCATGTCCACAAGATCCATTTCATCGGCTGCGGCGGCAGCGGGATGTTCCCGCTCATCCAGATCCTGGCCGCACGGGGCTATACGATCACCGGCAGCGACGTGCTGGACGGCAGCATCATCCGGGCCGAGCGGGAAATGGGCATCCAGGTGACTTTGGGACACAACGCTGACAACGTGATCGGTGCGGACATGGTCGTCTACTCCGCCGCCATCCCCAAGGACAATGTGGAGCGCGCCGCCGCGGACAGCTACGGCATCCCGGCCATCGAGCGCAGCGTCCTGCTGGGGTACATCAGCCGTCTGTACAAGAACAGCATCTGTGTGTCGGGCACCCACGGCAAGACCACCACCACCGCCATGATCACCGCCGCCCTGGAGCTGGCCGGCCGTGACCCCAGCGCGGTCATCGGCGGCAAGCTGCCGCTGATCGGCGGCTATGGCAAGGCAGGCAAAGGGGACGACATCGTGGTGGAAGCCTGCGAGTATGCCGAGACGTTCCTCAAGCTGACCCCCTATTTCTCGGTGGTGCTGAACATCGACAACGATCATCTGGACTACTACGGCAGCATGGGCGAGCTGAAGTTTGCCTTCAAACGCTTCTCGCTGATGACCCAGTTCATGATCTTTGCCAACGCGGACGACAAGAACACCATGGACGTCATGTACACCATCCAGCGCCGGGTGCGCACCTTCGGCATCAAGAACGGCGGCGACTACCAGGCGGTGAACGTTCAGGAGTACCGTCCCGGCTTCTATGAGTTCGACCTGAAAGAGTGGACCAGCAACGGCGTCACCGGCCACATCAGGCTGGCTGTGCCGGGCTACCACAATATTTACAACGCCCTGGCCATGTGCGGCGTCTGCCGCTCGATGGGCCTGACCGTCCAGCAGTGTGCCGACGCGCTGGCGCAGTTCAAGGGCGTCTGCCGCCGCTTTGAGGTGTACGGCGAGTGCAACGGCGCCGTAGTGGTGGACGACTACGCTCACCATCCCACCGAGATGCGCGCCACTCTGGCCACCGCCAAAGAACTGGGCTACAAGCGTCTGATCGCAGTGCACCAGCCCTTTACATACAGCCGCACCAAGATGCTGCTGGATGATTTTGCGCAGGTGCTCCAGATGGCCGATGTGACGGTGCTGACCCCCATCCTGGGCAGCCGCGAGCCCAACGACCCCTCCATCACCAGTGAGAAGCTGGCCGCCAAGATCCCCGGCGCCGTGGTGGTGGACAGCCTGGACGCGGCCGCCGATTGGGTCAAACAGAACGCAGGAGAGGGAGATCTGGTGATCACCCTGGGCTGCGGCGACATCTACAAGGCAGCCCGCAAGATGGTGCAGGAGGGCTGAACGCTCGATGAACGCGCCTGTCGATATCCGGGGCGTGGAACTTCGCACCGCCCGGCTCCTCCTGCGCCCCTGGCGCCCCGATGATCTGGAGGATTTCTATACCTATGCCCGGGTGGATGGGGTGGGCCAGATGGCCGGCTGGCTGCCGCACAAAGACCGGGAGGAGACGCAGAAGATCCTGGATCTGTTCATCAGCCAGCACAAGACCTTTGCCCTGGAATGGCAGGGCCGTGTGGTGGGGTCCCTGGGCATTGAGCCGTACGACGAGGAGAATTATCCCGAGCTGGCCCCATACCAGGGCCGGGAGCTCGGCTATGTTCTGGCCAAGCCCTGCTGGGGCCAGGGCTTGATGCCGGAGGCGGTGAAGGAAGTCATCCGCTACCTGTTTGAGATGAAGAAGCTGGATTTCCTCATCGCAGGGCATTTCGAACGCAACACCCGTTCGGGGCGTGTGATCGAAAAGTGCGGCTTCCGCCCGTACAAGGTCCTGCCCTATCAGACCCAGTATGGCACCGTGGAGACCTCTCTGGAGAGCATCCTCTGGAACCCCAGCCGCCCCGGCACCATTTGAAAAATTGAAAACCCTCTTGCATTTCCGCCCAAAGTGTGGTATTATACTTAGGTCGCAAGACCCTTTGGACGGTTAGCTCAGCTGGTAGAGCATCTGCTTGACGTGCAGGAGGTCACAGGTTCGAGTCCTGTACCGTCCACCAAAATAAAACCCGAGGCCGCAGGCCCCGGGTTTTTGTTTTGCGCAGGCATCGGCGCAGGCATCGCAGAGGCGCACCCAGTCCGCGTCCTGTACTGCTGCGCAAGCGAGGCGTTGCCTGCGGCAGGAGCAGCCGAGCTGGAGCAGGGGCAGCGGTCTGTCTTTTGCGGCGCTTCTGAAATTCAAAAAACGTACAAAATTGGCATCTTAATTTTGTAGGAGTTGAAGATTGAGTTTTCTCCGGGGTTTTGCTATAATGACTCCATAAGTTACCGGTTGGACATGTCACTGGTCATGCAGGCAGGATCTGACGGAACATGCGGGCTTTCCCATCCATTGCATTCTTACAGGTGGGAAGGCTGGATGCAGTGTTCTGTTGGGTCTTTTTCTTTTGTCGTTTTGGCCAAACGACAGGGGAACGCTGTTTTGAACAAGGAGGTTCGTTTTCTGTGAAAAACTATAAGCAGACCGCTGCGGACGTTCTGCGTCTGGTCGGCGGCGACAAAAATGTGACCCATCTGGAGCACTGCTCCACCCGGCTGCGGTTCACCCTGGCCGACCCGGCCAAGGCAGACGTTGCAGCTCTCAAAAAGACGTCCGGCGTCATGGGCGTCATCGCAGGCGGGCCGCAGTGTCAGGTGGTCATCGGCAACGACGTCATCGAGGTGTATGACGAGCTGGTCAAGCTGGGCAGCTTCAACGCTGCGCCGTCCGCCGCTCCGGCTGCTGCCGCCGGCAAAAAGAACATCGGCAATCTGATCCTGGATTACATGGTCGGCATCTTCCAGCCGCTGGTTCCCGCCATTGCCGGCGCCGGCGTGCTGAAAGCCATCCTGACCATCTTCACCAGCTTCGGCATCCTCACATCCACCGATGTGGTCTACCAGGTGTTCTACAATGTGGCCGACGCCGCGCTGTACTATCTGCCGGTGCTGGTGGCCTTTACCACTGCCACCAAGTTTGGCTGCAACAAGCTGGTGGCAGTCGCTCTGGCTGCGGCCATGATCTCCCCCGCCACATCCACCCTGCTCGCCACCGAAGGGGGCGCGCACTTCTTTGGCCTGCCCATCCAGAACATCGGATACACCGGCCAGGTCTTCCCCTCCATCCTGATCGTCATCTTCATGGCCATCCTTGAAAAATGGTGCAACAAATGGTGCCCCAAGGCCATCCGCGTTTTCTTCGTACCCATGTTCTGCTTTGCGGTGGCTTTCCCGGTCGGTCTGCTGCTGCTCGGACCTCTGGGCTATAACATCGGCTCGCTGCTCACCGCCGCCATTCTGGGTCTGTACAACACCCTCGGCTGGCTGGCCGTGGCCCTGGTGGCTGCCATCCTGCCCTACATGGTTTCGCTGGGCATGCACAAGGCTCTGGTTCCTTACGCCGTCTCGTCTCTGGCCGACCCTGGCTTCGATATGCTCTACCTGCCCGCCTCTCTGGCCCACAATATCTCGGAAGGCAGCGCCTGTCTGGCCGTGGCCCTCAAGACCAAAGATGAAAACCTGCGCTCCACGGCCATCTCGGCCGGCATCTCGGGCCTGTTCGGCATCACCGAGCCTGCCCTGTACGGCGTCACCCTCCAGCACAAGAAGGTGATGCTCTCGGTCACCATTTCCAGCTTCATCGGCGGTTTGTTCATCGGCATCATGGGCATCAAGGCTTTCGCGGCCGTCGGCCCCGGCATTGCCAGCATGGCCATGTACATCGATTCCGCAAACAGCATGAACTTCATCTGGGCCTGCGTCGCCTTTGTCATCTCCCTCGTTGCGGCCTTCGTCCTCACCCTGATCCTCTATAAGGACGAGGAGAGCGCTCCCGCTGCTTCCGCCTCCGCCGGCGGCGCTGTTTCCGGTTCCGCGAAGAACGCCGACACCGCCGTTTACAGCCCTCTCGAAGGCAGCGCCATCCCTTTGACCAGCGTCAAGGATGAGGTCTTTTCCCAGAAGATCCTGGGCGACGGTATTGCAGTGGTCCCCGCCAAGGGCGAGCTGTATGCCCCCGCCGACGGCACGATCGAGTCGGTCTTTGACTCCAAGCACGCCATCTCGATGACCACCGACGCCGGCGTGGAGCTGCTGATGCACATCGGCATGGACACCGTCAAGCTCGAGGGCAAGGGCTTTGTTCCCCAGGTCAAAAACGGCGACACCGTCAAGAAGGGGCAGCTGCTGATGAAGTTTGACATCGACGCGATCAAGGCGGCCGGCTTCGACACCACCACCCCCATCATCGTCACCAACGGCGACCGCTTTGCCGTCAAACCGGTGGCCGACGGCGCGGTCGTGCCCGGGGCCGCCCTGTTGAAACTGGAGGCTGCACAATGAGTTTTCCCAAAGGATTTTTCTGGGGCGGCGCCCTGGCTGCCAATCAGGTGGAGGGCGCCTGGAAGGAGGGCGGCAAAGGGCCCAGCGTGGCCGATGTCGCCACCTATAAGCCCAAAACCGATGTCAAGGACTACGCCGCCCACATGGCCGTCAACGACGAGCTGATCGCCGCCGCCATGGCCGACCCCGACGACACCTATTATCCCAAGCGCCGCGGCATCGACTTTTACCACCATTACAAAGAGGACCTGGCCCTGTTTGCCGAGATGGGCTTCACCATGCTGCGGGTGTCCATCGCGTGGACCCGCATCTTCCCCACCGGCGAGGAGACGGAGCCCAACGAAGCCGGCCTGCAGTTCTACAGCGACCTGTTCGCTGAGATGCACCGCCTCGGCATCGAACCGCTGGTCACCCTCAGCCACTATGAGATGCCTCTGGCCCTTGCCGTCAAGTACAACGGCTGGTACGACCGCAGGGTGATCGACTGCTTCACTCGCTTCTGCCATGCCTGCTTTGAGCGGTATAAGAACGACGTCAAGTACTGGCTGACCTTCAACGAGGTGGACAGCATCATCCGCCACCCCTTTACCACGGCCGGCGTCATCCCCAGCCGTTTCCCGGAGGAGAAACTGCTGGAAGTCTGCTACCAGGCTCTGCACCACCAGCTGGTGGCCAGCGCCCTGGTGGTCAAGGACTGCCACGAGATCATCCCCGGCAGCAAGGTGGGCTGTATGCTGACCAAGCTGACCACCTACGCCCGTACCTGCAACCCCGACGACGAGCTGGCTACCCAGGCCAAAAATCTGGAGAACCTTTTCTACGCCGACGTTCACGTCTGGGGCGAGTATCCCCGCCTGATCCTCAAGATGTTCGAGCGCAAGGGGATCTGCCTGCACACCGAGCCGGGGGATGACGCCATCCTCAAGGCGGGCTGCGTGGACTTTGTCTCCTGCAGCTACTACATGACGATGACCGAATCGGTGGACCCCAATGCCGAGCGCACCCCCGGCAACACCGTGCTCGGCGTCAAGAATCCCTACCTGCCCGCCAGCGACTGGGGGTGGCAGATCGACCCCAAGGGCCTGCGTTACAGCCTGATCGAGCTGTACGACCGCTACCGCAAGCCCCTGATGGTGGTGGAGAACGGGATCGGCGCCAAAGACACCGTCGAGCCGGACGGCTCCATCCACGACCCCTACCGCGTCGATTACTTCCGCCAGCACATCAGCGAGATGGGCAAGGCCATCGACGAGGGCGTCGAGATGTGGGGCTACACCAGCTGGGCTCCCATCGACCTGATCTCGGCCTCCACCAACCAGATGAGCAAGCGCTATGGCTTCATCTATGTGGACCAGGACGATATGGGCAACGGCACCCTGGCGCGCAGCCGCAAGGACAGTTTCTACTGGTACAAGAAGGTCATCGCCTCCAACGGCGAGGATCTGGATTGAAGCCGGCACAGGATTCTTACCGGGAAAGGAGGCGGGCGGTATGCGGATCAGCAAGGTGCTGAACAGCAGCGTTGTCCTGGTGCAGGACGACAGCGGTGAGGAGTCCATCCTGCTGGGCAAGGGGATCGGCTATGGCCGCCGCCCCGGCCAGGTCATCGACCGGCAGCCCTCCGACCGGGTGTTCATCCCCCTGTCCAACCCGGACGCCCAGCCCATGATCGAGCTGTTTTCCTCCATCCCTCCGGTTTTCCTCGAATTGACCCAGGACATCGTTGCCGATGCGGAGGCAGTCCTCGGCGTCAAGCTGTCTCCCCACATCTACCTGATGCTCACCGATCACCTTCACTTTGCGGTGGAGCGCCAGCGGCTGGGCATCACGGTGACCAACCGGGTGCTGTGGGAGCTGAAGCACTTTTACAGGCACGAGTATGAGGTGGGGCTGCGGGGACTGCAGCGGGCCTGCCAGCTGCTGAACGTCTCGCTGCCCGAGGAGGAAGCGGGGAACATCGCCTTCCACATCGTCAACGCCCGAATGGACGGAGGCGCGGGAGGTGACGCCATGCAGGCTGCCCGCCTGATCGGGGAGCTGACCAATATCGTCACCTACCGGATGCACACCCATCTCGACACCGAGAGCATCCACTACACCCGCTTCATCAGCCACCTGCAATTTTTTGCGGACCGGTTTTTCTCGGGCAAGCTGATGGACAGCGACGACGACTTTTTGTTCCGCCAGATGCAGCAGGGATACCCCGCTGCCACGGACTGCGCCGAGCGGATCCGCACCTATCTGCTGCGCAAGTACAACATCTTCATCCCCAACGAGGAGACAGCCTACCTCGCTTTGCACATTGCCCGCCTTGCGAAAAGTGCCCGTGACAACACGGAAGGCGAGGATCCTGCCCGTTGAGCCGTCCAACTACCTGCATCAAAGGGAGGCGCTGCCTGGCGCCTCCCTTTTGTGTGATCGGAGGTATCTTTCATGCAGATCTCCCTTTTGCTCGCCCACGAGATCGCCCAGCTGTTCCTGATCCTGCTGGCCGGCTTTGTGCTGGTCCGCGCCGGGCTGCTGCGGGCGGCCGACAGCAAGGTGCTGTCGGTGATCCTGGTCTATCTCGTGATCCCCTGCGTCATCATCGACGCCTTCCAGATCGAGGACACGCCCGCCATCCGCGCGGGGCTGGCCGTATCCTTCGCGGCGGCCGCCGCCATCCACCTGCTGTTCCTGGTGCTGACAGGGCTGCTGCGCCGCTTTTTGGGCCTGGACGCCATCGAGCGGGCCACCGCCATCTACAGCAACGCCGGGGCGCTGGTCATCCCGCTGGTACAGGCGCTGCTGGGGCAGGAGTATGTGATCTATTCCTGTGCCTTTATCATCGTGCAGCTGGTGCTGCTGTGGACCCATGGAAGCATGATCCTGCGCGGGGCAGGCGCACTGAGCTGGAAAGCCATCCTCACCAACGTCAACCTGCTGTCCATCGCGGCGGGCGCGGTGCTGTACGCCGGCCGCATCCCTTTGCCGGCCGTCCTGTCCGGCGCGATGGATGACATGGGCGCTTTGATGGGGCCTTTGGGAATGCTGCTGGCCGGTATGGCCATTGCCGAGTCGCCCCTGCGGCAGCTGGTGTGCACCCCGCGCTATTACCTCACCGCTGCCTTGCGGCTGGTGGTCTACCCGCTGGCAGCGCTGGTCCTGTTGTGGGCGACGGGGATGGCGGCGCTGCTGCCCGACGGCCGCGCCATCCTGATGACGGTGTACCTGGCGGCCATCACCCCGGCGTGCACCACCATCACCTCGATGGTCCAGCTCTATGGCCAGGATGCCGGCAAGTCCAGCGCGCTGTACGTCATGTCCACGCTGCTGTCCATCGTTACCATGCCCCTCATGCTGGCTGTGTTCGATTGGGTGATATGAGAAGGGCGGCTCGGAGTGAATAAAATGAAGTTTTGTGGCGTTTTGATAAAAAATTGAAAGAAAGCTTGCGATCTTTGGCAGCTTGACTATTTACAATGCAGCTTAGGTCAGTTTACAAGGAACTACACGCAGACCGTGAAACGGGCTGCTGACAACAAACGGCGCTATGCTCCCGGCTGGGTGCATAGCACCTGTTTGTTGCGGGGGTTTCCAAAGGGGGCAGCGCCCCATTTGGCACACGACTTTGCGGAGCAAAGTGTAGTGTGTTATACGCTCTGTCGGCGTTGCCCTGAAAATACCGTTGCCGCCGGGGAGGGCAAGGGCATTTGACGCGGCAGGAAAGCAGGGCTTTGTTTGGGGCTGGTAAGCCGGAAACAAAGGGCTGATTTCAGCAGCAGACAGGGCGTATTATGAAAGCCCCCGTCCCTCGTCCTCCGCCCCCGGCCTATGGGACAAAAAGTCCCAAAGCTCTGGACACCGTGACCAGATGTGTGGCCACACTCCGGGAAAAGTAGCAGGACGGCAGGAAACCGTCAAGGCTGAAATGAATGGGCTGACGCCCGGCCTTGACCGTTCCCCGCCGCCCCGCTGGATGGGTGGACAAGGTGGCCAATCCCTAAAAGTGTTTGGCCGCACTCGTTCATTTTGGGGCCTTTCTTCTCCCAAAATTGAAATGGGCGGGAAAGCCCTAAAATGGCTTTCCCGCCTTGATTACCCATTAGCAAAGACGGGCGAGACTGTCAACGGCGGCGCTGAAAGCGCCGTTCATCTTGACCGTTGACTGGCTCGCCTGGCTTTGCTACTGCCCGTAAGAGATGGAAAAACAAGATGGAAAACAAGGTTAAAAATGGTTGACAAGTCTATCGGATGTGTGTTATACTGTGCGACAGTTTGAGATTGGAAGGAGGCTTACGTGTGTTAATTTGTGTACGCTAATAAGCAATAAAAAGTAGAAGTACCTTTCCACATGATGGTGGGCTTTTTTTGCGTGCGTATGCAAAGGAACACGTAGGTTTGACACGAGCAGTCTTTGAACTGTATCGTGGTGTTTTTTCGTGCTTTGTTGTTATGCAGGCGTCTGCCCTCTCTGTGGGACAACGCCTGCTTTTTATTGCAGAAACAAAGGAACAATGCAATAAAAAAGGAGGTTCGCATTATGACCCAAAACAACAATTCATGGAGAAAAACTTATTTTACACTTCTTGCCGGACAAGCAATATCCTTTATTAGCAGCGGTATTTTGCAAATGGCCATTATCTTTTATTTGGTTGCGAAAACTAATTCTGCAATCATATTGACGGCGGCAACACTGATTGGATTTTTGCCGCAAGCCTGTTTAGGCCCGTTTGCAGGTGCTTTTGTTGACCGGCACAGCCGTAAAAGCGTAATGATTGGTGCGGATTTGATAATTGCCGCCGCTGGCGGTATTCTGGCGCTGGTGGCGTTTTACATGGAATTGCCCGTATGGTCTATTATGGTTGTCCTGTTAATCCGAAGTGCGGGAACTGCTTTTCATTCTCCAGCATTCAGCGCAGCAACACCTATGATTGTGCCAAAAGAGGAACTTACAAAATGCGCTGGTTACACGCAGACCATGCAAGCAGTAAGTGCGATTATCAGTCCAGCTGCCGCAGCGTTTTTATATGCTGTTTGGCCTCTTAATGCAATTATATTGTTAGATATTGTGGGTGCAATCCTTGCCTGTGTGACTGTTGCGATTTCGTCCATACCAACGCCTGAACTATGTCCAGAAACGAAAAGACAACAGTTTTTACAGGATATGAAAGAGGGGTATGTGGTATTAAAGCAAAACAGGGGCCTCTTTGCTCTGCTCTGGATTGGTGTAATTTATATGTTCTTTTATATGCCAATCAGTACGCTTTTTCCTCTCATCTGTATGTCATACTTCAAAGGAACACCGGCCCATGCCTCTGCCGCTGAAATTGCTTTTGCGGTTGGTATGCTGCTTGGCGGAGTCATTCTGAGCATTTGGGGCGGTTTTAAGAAACGGCGGTACACCATCGGTCTTTCCGTTCTCCTGATGGGCGTTAGCAATATGCTCTCCGGGCTTTTGCCGCCAGACGCATTTCTTGTCTTTGTTGTGTGCTGTACTGTTATGGGAATTTCCGCTCCATTTTACGGTGTGCAAAATGCGATTTTTCAAGAAACGGTCAAACCAGAATATCTGGGGAGAGTTTTTTCTCTACTGACAAGCGCCGCTTCCCTCGCCATGCCGTTTGGCCTTGTCATTTCCGGGCCTCTGGCGGAGCGGCTGGGAGTTGAGAAATGGTTTGTCATTTGCGGAATTGGCATTATCATCGTTGCGCTTGCCGTATTTTTACTACCCGGTTTGAGAGAGATTGACAATACGCAATAATCAACTGCACCTTTTTCTATTACTAAACAAAATGCCTGGATGGTGGTTCTGAAAAACCAGAACCGCCGTTCAGGCATTTTTTATCTTCGTCCTCTCTGCGGTTTTGGATTCTTCAGCAAGTCGGATTTTTCCGCAATCTTTTTCAGCCACTTCCGTTCTTCTACTGACAGCTTCCTAAAATTCAGCTTGAGCCGTTTGCAGATAAACGCCAAGTACGCTTGTTCCGTGTCGCTGTCCTGGCTGACGATTTCACCAGCAGTTTCCAGCATTTCTTTTAGCGGGTTATCCTCTGGGACGCTGAAAAAATCGTCCTTGTGTGTTTCCCGCAGAGCAAGGGCAATCCCGTTTATGTCCCGTTGTATCACATAGCGGCAAAACTCGTCCTCATCAATATGGGCGGTGATAAGCTGTCTTAACTGCGTATCACTCATGCCAGGATTATGCTTTTTTATAACAGTTGCGCTCATCGTGTCCACTATGGCGTTTGCACCCTGCGCCTGTTTCAGTGCCGTTCCGTTCACATAGATTTCAAGGTCAGCCATCAGCCGGGGGAAATCCGGGTGCGCCGCCAGCTCACACAGCAGGGTATTGTCTATCCTCCCGCTTTTCAGCAGGTCAATCATTTCATCACTCAAACGCAGGTCTGCAAGATCGGCGTTTGGGTGATTTTTCATTTCAGACAGCCCCAGCAGATAATCAGCGGTCACACCGTAAAACTTCGCCAGCCGGATAAGGGCATAGTGGCTGATGTCCTTGAAGTCTTCCGTTTCGTAACTGCCCAGCGCAGACTTGGAAAGCCCGGTCTGCTCCGCAAGCTGCCCCAGCGTCAAGCCACGCTCCACACGTAGGTCTTTTAATCGCTCTTGTATGGATAAAGACATATTCACCCTCCTTGCTAGCTCAACGAAAGAGAAGCCGTTATGCTATGTACTATGCTCATAGCATAACGGCATAGGCATTTACAGTTTTATTTTACCATTTGCTACATCTTCACGAAATTTATCAACAAGCTTCGCTGTCAGCTTGGATTTACCGTAGTGTTCAAGTACAAAAGTACGATAACTTTTTCCATCTACAAGCACATCACTTTTTCTGGTCAACAACCAATTTCCGTTACCTCCTCCCTGTTCTCTAATATTCCAGTCTTTCCCATATCTTTTATAGATTTCATCTTTTTTACCTTGAACAGACATTGATTCGCTTGGAATATAAACAATTTGCATAATAGCTCCTCCTTTATTTTGTGCAAGAAGACCAGAAACCTGAATTTGTCTTTTATCTTTTTTTGATTATATCACAAATCCGAGAGCGTGGAAATAGGGAGTTTTTCAGGCTGATTTCCTACCTCTTGGATATACGGCACAGGCGGTCAAAAAGGTGTAGACTTGGGATAGTTCATCGATGGACAAGCACCTTGGAAACAGAACACGCCAAAGAAAACGGAGGGACGCATGAGCAAAAGACCCTATCAACACCTGCCGCCGCTGGAACACAGGCCGGACGGCTCCCCCTACCGCATAACCCCGCCCCAGAAGAGACGAGCCAGCGGCCTGATACGCCGGGAGTGCTGCAACTGCGAGGACGGAAACTGCCTTGCGCTGGACGATGGCGACACCTGCGCCTGTCCGCAGATGATTTCGTTCTCCGTCTGCTGCAAGTGGTTCCGCTGGGCGGTCTTGCCGCTGGACAGGACGCTGGAAGCGGAGATTTACCGGGACAGGGACTTGAAACGCTGTGCGGAGTGCGGCGGTGTGTTCGTCCCGAAGTCCAACCGGGGCAAATACTGCCCGGACTGCGCCGCCAGAGTTCACAGGCGGCAGAAAACAGAAAGTGAACGGAAAAGGAGGTCTGCTGTGGACAGTTAAGAGCGGGAAAAGCCTTGATTTGCAAGGCTCCGCAAGCCCTCAACCGGGGCGGCTGGTATCATTTATCATTCGCCCCGGAAAACGGGCCTCTAACCGTCCACAAAACACGCTATGACAAACACGATTTATATTCACCAGCCGGAAAAGGCGTTCAGTTTCACCCGGCTCCCCAATTTCCTTTTTGAAGCACCCACATTCCAGCCCTTGAGCAACGAAGCGAAGGTGCTGTATGCCTTTGTCCTGCGCCGGGCGGAGTTGTCCCGGAAGAACGGCTGGGCGGACGAGTACGGGCGGGTCTACCTGTACTACCCCATCTGCGAGGTGGTCGCTTTGCTCCGCTGCGGGCGGCAGAAAGCGGTCAACACCCTGCGGGAGTTGCAGTATGCGGGGCTGGTGGAAATCCAGAAACAGGGCTGTGGAAAACCCAACCGCATTTACCCGAAATCCTATGAAGCGGTTCCAAACACCGACTTCAAGAAATCCGGTTATGGTACGCCGGAGGGCTGAAAACCGTACTTGGCGAGTACGAAAATCAATCCTCTTGAAGTACGGAAATCTGACGGTATATAGAAATACAGAGATTAAAACCATCTATTTACATTCATTCCATTCCAATCCTATCAGAGATATTTTCGGCGGGAAAACCCGCCGGAAAGGAATGGAATGGGGAAAGGAGTTCAATGGCACAACACGCAATTTTGCGATTTGAGAAGCACAAGGGCCACCCGGCGGGGCCGCTGGAAGCCCACCATGAACGGAAAAAGGAGCAGTACGCCAGCAACCCGGACATTGACACCAGCCGGAGCAAGTACAATTTCCACATCGTCAAGCCGGATGGCCGCTACTACCATTTCATTCAGAGCCGCATCGAGCAGGCCAGATGCCGCACCCGCAAGGACAGCACTCGGTTTGTGGACACGCTGATTACCGCCAGCCCGGAGTTTTTCAAGGGCAAGTCCCCAAAGGAGATAGCGGCCTACTTCCAGAGGGCGGCGGACTTCCTCATTGACCGGGTGGGCCGGGAGAACATCGTTTCGGCTATGGTACACATGGATGAAAAAACGCCCCATCTGCACTTGGTCTTTGTGCCGCTGACAAAGGACAACCGCCTGTGCGCCAAAGAAATTATCGGCAACCGGGCCAATCTGACGAAGTGGCAGGACGATTTTCACGCCTGTATGGTGGAGCAGTACCCCGACCTGGAGCGTGGGGAAAGCGCCAGCAAGACGGGCCGGAAGCATATCCCCACCCGGCTGTTCAAACAGGCGGTCAACCTCTCCAAACAGGCGAGGGCCATTGAAGCGGTTCTCTCCGGCATTACCCCGCTGAACGCCGGAAAGAAGAAAGAGGAAGCCCTCTCCATGCTGAAAAAGTGGTTTCCGCAGATGGAGAACTTCTCCGGGCAACTGAAAAAATACAAGGTCACAATCAATGACTTGTTAGCGGAAAATGAAAAGCTGGAAGTCAGGGCAAAGGCCAGCGAAAAAGGCAAGATGAATGACACGATGGAACGGGCGAAGTTAAAAAGCGAACTGGACGATATGCGGCGGCTGGTTGACCGTATCCCGCCGGAGATTTTAGCGGAACTGAAACGGCAACAGCGGCAGCATGGAAAGGAAAGGTGATCTTATAAGTAATATCAGATACAAAAAGGAAATCGAAATCGTGACTTTTCAGGGAAAGGAAATCACACTGGAAAATCTCTCCCCGGTGTTCACGCCGGAACAGGAAGCAGCCAAACGCCGGGAACTGGAACAGCAGCTTTATGAGGTGTTCCGCAAGTACGCCGACAAGCGGGAGAGTGAGGAAGCCGGGACATAAGGTTTTCCAAACCCATCATTGATTTGCGGGGCTGCTGGCGGTATAATAGAACTGTCAGCAGCTCCGTTTCTTTTTTAAGAAAAGGAGCGACAATATGAACAATCGGATAGACGCAATCTATGCAAGACAATCGGTAGACAAAAAGGACAGCATTTCCATTGAAAGCCAGATTGAATTTTGCAAATACGAGTTGAAAGGCGGTAACTGCAAGGAATACACAGACAAAGGGTACAGCGGCAAGAACACAGACCGTCCGAAGTTTCAAGAACTGGTGCGGGACATCAAGCGGGGCTTGATTGCAAAGGTCGTGGTTTACAAGCTCGACCGTATCAGCCGTTCCATTCTGGACTTTGCCAACATGATGGAGCTGTTCCAGCAGTACAATGTGGAGTTTGTGTCCTCTACGGAAAAGTTTGATACCTCCACGCCGATGGGACGGGCCATGCTGAATATCTGTATCGTGTTCGCCCAGCTTGAACGGGAAACGATACAGAAGCGGGTAACGGACGCTTACTACTCCCGCAGTCAGCGGGGCTTTAAGATGGGCGGGAAAGCCCCTTACGGCTTCCATACGGAGCCTATCAAGATGGACGGTATCAACACAAAGAAGCTGGTGGTAAACCCGGAGGAAGCGGCCAATATCCGGCTGATGTTTGAGATGTACGCCCAGCCCACAACTTCCTACGGGGACATTACCCGGTACTTTGCCGAACAGGGGATTTTGTTCCATGGCAAAGAGCTGATACGCCCCACGCTGGCGCAGATGTTACGCAATCCTGTCTATGTGCAGGCAGACCTTGATGTGTACGAATTTTTCAAAAGTCAAGGTACAGTCATTGTCAATGACGTTGCCGATTTTACGGGCATGAACGGCTGCTATCTGTATCAAGGGCGAGATGTAAAGGCCAGCAAGAAAAACGACTTAAAAGACCAAATGCTGGTACTGGCTCCCCATGAGGGTATCGTCCCCTCCGACACCTGGCTGACCTGCCGCAAGAAGCTGATGAACAACATGAAAATCCAGTCTGCCCGGAAAGCCACCCACACATGGCTGGCAGGAAAAATCAAGTGCGGGAATTGCGGGTATGCTCTTATGAGTATCTACAATCCCTCCGGCAAACAGTATCTCCGCTGCACGAAACGGCTGGACAATAAAAGCTGTCCTGGCTGTGGGAAAATCATCACTTCGGAACTGGAAGCGGTTGTTTATCAGCAGATGGTAAAGAAGCTGGCAAGCTACAAGACGCTGACAGGAAAAAAGAAAGCGGCAAAGGCAAACCCGAAAATCACCGCCCTGCAAGTGGAACTTGCCCATGTAGACAGCGAGATTGAAAAGCTGGTGGACAGTCTGACGGGGGCAAACAATGTCCTGTTCTCCTATGTGAATGTGAAGATAGCGGAACTGGACGGGCGCAAGCAGGAACTTCTGGCAAGGATAGCGGAGTTGACTGTGGAGGCCATCAGCCCGGAACAGGTCAGCCAGATTTCCGGCTACCTCGATACCTGGGAGAATGTATCTTTTGATGACAAGCGGCGTGTGGTGGATTTGATGATCACCACCATAGCCGCCACAAGCGACAGCTTGAACATCACATGGAAAATCTGACTGGCGGCACCCCTCCCGTCAGATACCTACCCTGTGTAGTCCCTTGTAAACTGTACTTTTCATTGTGCTAAACTGCAAATGACCCAAGAAACCCGGCGGGGCAGCCCGGTAAGGCGCTCCGCGGTGGCACAGAGAAACACAAGGACACAACAATGACGTTGAAAAGTCATTGCTGTGTCCTTTTTTCTTTGCTTTGCCGATGGGACAGCATACCAAAAGAGGGGAGTAATACATGATGAAGAAAAAGATCACACGCCGTTCCTTCCTGCGTGCGGCAGGCGTCGCCGGCCTGGCAGTCGGCGCCATGGGGGTCCTGAGCGGCTGCGGCGGCTCCGACTCCGCATCCACGGCGGCCTCCGCAGTCTCCGGCGGCGCTTCTTCGGCGGCTTCCGGCCCGGTGGACACCACCCAGATCAAGGACACCCTTCACTTTGCCGTCTCCCAGGAGGCCGCCAGCTACGATGTGCACAAGACCACCACCCTGGTGGCGCGGCAGATCTTTTCCGGCACGGTGTGGGAAAAGCTGGTCACCCTGAACGCCAACTCGGAGGTCATCCCCGAGCTGTGTGAGAGCTACGAGCTGAGCGAGGACGGCCACACCCTCACCTTCCACCTGCGGCAGGGGGTCAATTTCCACGACGGTACCGTCATGACGGCGGATGACGTGGTGGCCAGTCTCAACCGCTGGACCGGCGCTTACAGCAACGCCGGCGAGATGGTGGGGGACAGCCTGTTTGAGGCTGTGGACGAAAACACCGTCACCATCACGGCGGAGAGCTCCCTGCTGACCCTGCCCGACATGATGGCCGGCGGCAGCCAGCCTGCCATCATCACCACCGCCGCCTGCTGCGCCGACGAGGACGAGAACGGCTACCTGAACCAGTACATCGGCACCGGACCCTACCGGTTCGTAGAGTGGCGGCAGGACCAGTACGTCCAGCTGGAGCGGTTTGACGACTACTGCCCCTACTACCTCCAGGGCACCACCGAGGAGATCATGGACGGCTGGGGCGGCTACAAGCACGCCTACACCAAGACCATCTACTACGACAAGGTGGCCGAGCTTTCCACCCAGCTGGCGGGGCTGCAGGCGGGCACCTATGACGTCATCAGCATTTCCAGCGACAACAAACCCATGCTGGAGGGGGACCCCAATTACCAGGTGATGGAGGAGCAGGCCGGCACCGTCTGCATGGTGTTCAACAAGGACCCCAGCAGCATCGCCAGCAGCCAGGATATCCGCAGCGCCGTCAACGCCGTCGCCAACTGCGATGACCTGATGGCCGCCGCCTTTGGCAGCGACTACCAGCTGGGCAGCTGCTATATGGACGACCTGAACGCCTACTGGGTCACCGACGCCGGCAGCGAATACTACGACCTGCGGGACCCCGACCTGGCCGCCTCCTATCTGGAGAGCGCCGGCTACAACGGCGAGACCTTCACCATCCTGGCCCCCACCCTGAACAACTACAACAACATCGGCCTCGTGCTGCAGGATGAGCTGACCTCCATCGGGATGGACGCCCAGCTGACCACGGTGGACTGGGCCACCTTCACCGGCTACCGCACCGATCCGTCGGCCTTTGACATCTACATCACCAGCTTTGCGGCGGTGCCCCTGCCCAGCCTGAAATCCTATTTCGGACCCACCTATCCCGGCTGGACCAACGATGAGCGCACCGCCCAGCTGCTGGACGAGTTCAACAACGCCACCGTCCGGGAGGACGCCCTGGAGATCTGGAACGAACTGCAGGAGTACAGCTGGCAGTACCTGCCCTGCATCAGCGTGGGACACTATATCGTCTCCTATGCGTGCACCAACAAGGTCAAGGGGCTGTATATGGGCAACGGCGTCTACATCTGGAACGCCTATGTCGAATTGTAAGCCTGCCAGCACAGCTTGACCCCGAAAAACAGGGCGCTGCCTTTTCCGGGCCCGGCGCCCTGTTTTGTTCAGAGGAGAGTGGAAATGAAGAAGTATATCGCAAAACGCCTGCTTTCGGTCCTGCCGATTTTGTTCATCGTCTCCCTTGTGGTGTTCGCGCTGGTTCACCTTGCCCCGGGCAGCCCCGCCGCCGCCATGCTGGGCAGCGAGGCCTCGATGGAGGACATCGCGGCCCTGGAGGAGCAGATGGGCCTGAACGACCCGCTCTACATCCAGTATTTCCGCTGGATCGGCGGCATTTTGCAGGGAGACCTTGGCACCAGCACCACCGGCGACACGGTGGCCAATATGATCCGGGAGCACTTCCTGCCCACCATCAACGTAGCCCTGTTCGCCATGCTGATCAGTTTGGCCATTGCCCTGCCCCTGGGGATGCTGGCCGCCCGCAAGCGCGGCAGCCTTGCCGACGGTTTTGTGTCGGTGTTTGCCCTGGCAGGGGTATCGGTGCCCAGCTTCCTGCTGGGGCTGGGGCTGATGATGCTGTTCTCGGTGCAGCTGCGGTGGCTGCCGGTGTCGGGCTATACCCCCTGGTCAGGGGGCGCGGCGGCCCATTTGCGCTCCATCGCCATGCCGGCTGTGGCCCTGGGCTTTATGTACACCGCCCTGATGATGCGGATGACCCGCTCCAGTATGCTGGAGGTGCTCAACAGCGACTACATCCGGATGGCCAAAGCCAAGGGAGTCAGCGAGGCGGCCCTGGTCGGGAAGCACGCCTTCCGCAACGCGCTGGTGAACATCGTCACCGTCATCGGGCAGAGCTTCATCGGGGCCTTGTCGGGCGCCGCAGTGGTGGAGACGGTGTTCGGGGTCCCGGGGCTGGGCCAGCTCATCGTCAACTCCATAGGACGCCGGGACTATGAGGTGATCCAGGCGGTGGTGCTGCTGGTGGCCCTCATCAACGTGCTCATCAACCTGCTGACAGACCTGCTGTACGGCCTGATCGACCCGCGCATCCGGGTCAGCTGAAGGGAGGACAAGAATGGAAGCCACAAAGACCTATACGGCCGGCTCGGCCGAGCTGAAGGCCCTGCGCAGGCGGCTGGAAGGGGAGCAGCGCAGCCTGCGCATCCATGCCTTTTTGAAAAACCGCGCCTCGGTGGTGGGGCTTGCGCTGGTGGTGCTGCTGGTGCTGGTCGCTCTGGCGGCGCCCCTGCTCACCGGGCTGTCCGGCACCGACCCCTACACCAACGCCGTCTCCCAGCGGCTGCAGCCCCCCGGCGCCGGGCACTGGTTCGGCACCGACGATCTGGGCCGGGACGTGTTTGCCCGGGTGATCTACGGGACCCGCATCTCTCTGTTCGTGGGCTTCTCGGTCAGCGTGCTGGCCGGGGCCATGGGACTGCTGATCGGCCTGTATTCCTGCTACAACAAGGTGTTGGACGCGGTGCTGATGCGGATCTGCGACGGCCTGAAGGCGATCCCGTCCACCCTGCTGGCCATCTGCCTGATGGCGGTGCTGGGCCCCAGCGTCCGCAACGTGATCATCAGCCTGATGGTGGTCAGCACCCCCAGCCTGGCCCGGATGGTGCGTTCCTCGGCTCTCGCGGCCCGGGAGCAGACCTATGTGGAGGCCATGGTATGCCTGGGGGCTTCGCCCACCCGCATCCTGTGGAAGCACATCATGCCCAACACCCTTTCGCCGGTCATTGTGCAGATGACCTTTGTGTTTGCCAGCGCCATCCTCAGCGAGGCCGCCCTCAGCTTTCTGGGAGCGGGCGTGCCGGTGCCCGAGCCCAGCTGGGGCAGCATCCTCAGCCAGGGCCGCACCTACGTCTACACCGCCTGGTGGCTGATTCTGTATCCCGGCGTTTTTACCGCGCTGGCGGTGCTGGGGTTCAACCTGTTTGGCGACGGCGTGCGGGACCTGCTGGACCCCATGTCGCATTGAGGAGGAAGCGCTATGAGCGAAAAAGGAACGACCCTGCAGGTGGATTCCCTTTCCACCAGCTTCCGCACCCGGCAAGGGTGGCTCAAGGCGGTGGACGGCGTCAGCTTTTCGGTGGCCCAGGGGGAGATCCTGGGGCTGGTGGGAGAGTCGGGCTGCGGCAAAAGCGTCACCAGCCAGAGCATCCTGCGGCTGTACGATGAAAAACGGGATGTGCACTATGAGGGCCGCATCCGCCTGGACGGGGAGGACCTGCTGGCCCTCTCGCCCAAAGAGATGCACAAGGTGCGGGGCAGCCGGATCTCGATGATCTTTCAGGACGCCCTTTCCAGCCTGAACCCGGTCTTTACGGTGGGCGATCAGCTCTGTGAACCCCTGATGATCCACCAGGGCCTTGCCCGCAGGCAGGCCATGGAAAAGGCGGTGGAACTGCTCAAGCTGGTCAACATTCCCGCCCCCGAACGCCGGGTGATGCAGTACCCCCACGAACTTTCGGGCGGGATGCGCCAGCGGGTGATGATCGCCATTGCCCTGGCCTGCAAGCCGGAGCTGCTGATCGCCGACGAGCCCACCACCGCCCTGGATGTGACGGTGCAGGCCCAGATCATGGACCTGATCCGGGAACTGAACCAAAAGCTGGGGATGAGCGTCATGCTGATCACCCATGACCTGGGGGTGGTGGCCGAGACCTGCGACAGGGTAGCGGTGATGTATCTGGGGCAGATCGTGGAGCAGGCCGACAAAGCCGCCATTTTTGACGATCCGCGCCACCCCTACACCTGGGGGCTGATCCACTCCATCCCCCGGCTGGACGGCGACCGTGCCAAGCCGTTGTACTCCATTGAGGGGACGGTGCCTCTGCTGAATCAGGTGCCTCAGGGCTGCTGCCGCTTTGCCCAGCGCTGCCCCCATGTGTCGGAGCGGTGCCGTACCGCTATGCCCCAGCTGCAGGAAGCGGCGCCGGGCCACTGGGTGCGCTGCTGGATGTGCGCCAGGGAGGAATGAACCATGCATGAATCCAAAAATGTTGTGATCCGTACCCGGCAGCTGCGCACCTATTTTCCGGTGCGCAGCGCCCTGGGCCGGGTGGTGAATCAGGTCAAGGCGGTGGACGGCATCAGCCTGGAGGTGCGCAAGGGGGAGATCTACGGCCTGGTGGGGGAGTCGGGCTGCGGCAAATCCACCTTTGGACGCACCCTGATCCGCCTGCTGGAGCCCACCGGCGGCACACTGGAGCTGCTGGGCCAGGACGTGACCCACACCGGCATGAAAGCCCTGCGCCCCACACGGCGCAAGGTGCAGATGATCTTCCAGGACCCCTATACCAGCCTGAACCCCCACAAGCGGGTGGGCGATATCTTGATGGAGGTGCTGGAGATCCACGGGGAGAGGGACCGGGACAAGCAGATGAGTGCCGCCCTGGAGACCCTGCGCCGGGTGGGCCTGCGGCCGGAACACTTCTACCGGTATCCCCATGAATTTTCCGGCGGGCAGCGCCAGCGGGTGGGCATCGCCCGGGCGCTGATCCTGCAGCCCGAACTGATCGTATGCGACGAGCCGGTGTCCGCGCTGGATGTGTCCATCCAGGCCCAGGTCATCAACCTGCTCAAGCAGCTGCGGGATGAAAACGACCTGAGCTATCTGTTCATCGCCCACGACATCAGCGTGGTGCGCTACATCTCGGACCGCATCGGGGTGATGTATCTGGGGCATCTGGTGGAGGAAGCCTCCGCGGACGAACTGTTCGCCCATCCCATGCACCCTTACACCGAGGCTTTGCTGAGCGCTGTGCCGGACACAAATCCCCATGCCTCTGCCCACCGCATCCACCTGAAAGGGGAGATCCCGTCCCCCATCGATCCGCCCCGGGGCTGCCCCTTCCACACCCGCTGCCCGTATGCCGCCGAGGCCTGCGGCCAGATCCCGCCCCAGACCCTGGAGGCGGCCCCCGGGCACCGGGTGGCCTGCCTGAAATACGAAATGCCCCAGGCCATGAAGGTCTGAACCATCAGAAAGGAGCCCAGCATGAAACAGGAGATCCTGGATTATATCGAGGCGGAGCGCCCATACGGCTATGACCTGCTGACCCGGCTGGCACAGATCCCTGCGCCCAGCAACCACGAGGAGCAGCGGGCCAAGTTCGTGTGCGACTGGTTCCACCAGAACGGCGCGCCCCAGGCTTTTATTGACCAGGCCCTCAATGTGGTGTGCCCCATCGGCGTCACCGATTCCAACCCCGTCACCGTCTTTATGGCCCATATGGACGTGGTGTTCCCTGACACCACGCCCCTGTCCCTGAAAGTGGAGGACGGCAGGATATTCTGCCCCGGCATTGGGGACGACACCGCCAACCTGGTGGCGTTGCTGCTGGCAGCCAGGTATGTGCTGGCCCAAGGGCTGCAGCCGGCGGGAGGCAAGGGCTTTGTCTTTGTGGCCAACGCCGGCGAGGAGGGCCTGGGCAACCTGAAGGGGAGCCGCCAGATCTGCAAAAGCTACGCCGGCCGGATCGCGGAGTTCTGCTCCTTCGACGGCTATTTCGAGGGCCTGTGCACCGACGCCGTGGGCAGCGAGCGCTACCGGGTGGAGATCCTCACCGAAGGGGGCCACAGTTTCGGAAGCTTTGGCAACCGGAACGCCATCGCCTATCTGGCCTCCATGATCGGTGAACTCTACCAGCTCAAGCCCCCGGTGACCAAGACCCGCACCACCTACAACGTGGGCATCATCCAGGGAGGGACCAGCGTCAATACCATCGCCCAGCAGGCGGAGATGCTGTATGAATACCGCAGCGACAGCGCCCGGGACCTGGATTCGATGCGCCGCCACTTTGAGGCGGTGGTGGAGGCATACCGGGCCAAGGGAGTCGCCGTCCGTGTGGAGCTGCTGGGCCAGCGGCCCTGCAGCGGCCCGGTGGACCCCGGACAGCTGGCCGGCCTCGCCCGCCGCATCGGCGCTGCCATCGAAGCGTACAGCGGGGTCAATCCCGCTCTCCACGCCGGCAGCACCGACTGCAACATCCCGCTTTCTCTGGGCATCCCTGCGGTGTGCGTGGGCATGGTGGAGGGCGCAGGCGCCCACACCCGGGAGGAATACGTGGAGATCGACAGCCTTGTCAAGGGATACCGCTGCGCCTTTGCCTGCATTCTGCCCTATTTTGGCCAGGAGGTGTGAACCGCCATGGAAGAATACCAGGATCTGAAGATCATCGACCGGAAAGCCGGGGAGCTGGGCGACCTGGCCGACAGTGTGTGGGACCACCCCGAAACGGCCTTCACCGAGTTCGTCTCGGCCGGGCTGCTGGCGGACTATCTGGAGAAAGAAGGCTTTGCGGTCACCCGGGGGGTGGCCGATATCCCCACGGCGTTCACCGCCCGGTACGGCAGCGGCCGTCCGGTCATCGGCCTGCTGGGGGAGTTCGACGCCCTGAGCGGGCTGAGCCAGAAGGCGGGCGTGGCCGAACCCTGTCCCCTGGAGCCGGGGGGCAACGGCCACGGCTGCGGCCACAACCTGCTGGGGGTGGGCGCGCTGGCGGCCGCCCTGGCGGTCAAGCAGTACCTGCAGCGCACCGGCGCGGCCGGCACCGTCCTCTATTATGGCTGTCCCGGCGAGGAAGGGGGCAGCGGCAAGGCTTTCATGGCCCGCAGCGGCATTTTCGGGCAGCTGGACTGTGCCCTCAGCTGGCACCCGGCCGAGGCCACCCATGTGATGCAGAACGTCTCTTTGGCCAATATCCAGGTGCTGTACACCTTTGAGGGGGTGGCCGCCCATGCGGCCGGTTGCCCCGAAAAAGGCCGCAGTGCGCTGGACGCTTTGGAATTGATGAACGTGGGGGTCAACTTTTTGCGGGAACACATGATCGACGACGCCCGGATCCACTATGCCATCCTGGACGGCGGAGGCTTTTCCCCCAATGTGGTGCAGTCCCATGCATCGGCGCTGTACCTCATCCGGGCTCCCCGCACCGAACAGGCCCAGGAGCTGTTCCAGCGGGTCAACCTCATCGCCCGGGGGATGGCCATGGCGACGGAGACCAGTGTGAGCTGGGAACTCATCAAGACCTGCGCCGAGCTGATCCCCAACATCCCCCTGGAACAGGAGCTGGCCGCGTCCTTCGGGCAGATCCCTGCCCCCGCCCTGACCGGGGAGGAGCTGCGCTTTATGGAACGCATCACCGCCAGCAGCGGCGCGGACAAAAACGAGGCCCTGCAAAGGGCCCTGAACTGGCTGGAAAAGCCGGAGGACCGTGCCGCCGTCCAGGCCCGCATGGGGGAGCCTTTCCACGGCCAGCCTCTGCCGTATCAGCCGCTGGCTGTGCCTCCGGTTGGGGGCGGCTCCACCGACGTGGGGGATGTGAGCTGGCAGTGCCCCACCGCGCAGATCTATACTGCCACCTGGGCTCCCGGCAGCGGCGGCCACACCTGGCAGATCGTGGCCCAGGGCAAGGGTTCCGTGGCCCACAAGTATATGTGCTACTGCGGCAAGGTCCTGGGGCAGACCGCCATCCGGCTGATGCAGCACCCGGAGAAGCTGGCCAAAGCCCGCCGGGCCTGGCAGGACGCGCTGGAAGGCCGCAGCTATCTCCCCATCCCCGGGGAGGTCCGGCCCCGGGCCATTTCTTCTCTGGGCAGGCGCTGAAAGGGGTGTCTTTATGGAAAAGTATGTCATTACCATTGCCCGCGGCTTTGGCTCCGGCGGCAAGCAGATGGGCATCCGATTGGCGGAGGATCTGGGGATCCACTGCTATGAAAACCGCATCCTGACCCTGGCCAGCCAGATGGCCGGCGAGCCGGAGCAGGATTTTGCCAAAAGCGACGAGCAGCTGCGCCGCGGCTATCTGGGCGCGCTGCTGCACCGGCTGCCCCAGCGGCTTCTGCCCTATCCCCAGACCGGGCGCTTTACCTCCGACGACTACGTTTACCAGTACGAGGCCAGGATCATCCGGGAGCTGGCCGATACCGAGAGCTGCGTCATTGTGGGCAAGGCGGCCGACTATGTGCTGCGGGACCGGACCAATGTCCTCAGCATCTATGTGGAGGCGCCCCGCCCCTATTGCCGCGAACGGATCATGCAGCGGATGGGGGTCACGGCCAGCGAGGCCGACGCCTACATCGCCAAGACCGACCGCTACCGCGCAGCATACTACAAGTACCATACCGGCGGCAGCAACTGGACAAACCCCGTCAACTACGACCTGACGCTGAACCCCAGCCGCCTTGGCTGGGAGGCCTGTGTGGCGGTCATCAAGGACGCGCTGTACCAAAAGCTCGGGGTCACGCCCCCTGCGGCGGCAACGTGATTTTCAGACGCCGGTACTGCCCGGCGCCGCGAAAGCCCTGGAACGAACGTTCCGGGGCTTTTTTGCACGGACGGGCGCAAAAAGGAACGGCCGCCCGCTGCACGTTTGTGTGCGGCGGACAGCCGTCCCGATTTTATGGCGCCCGGCAGGGGCTGTGCCTGGAGGCTGGTACTCGCACCTGCCGGCGCAAGGGGCCCGCGCAGATTGGCTGCGCGTTCGCTATGCCTTCATTCTGGGCCAGGGCCGCAAAATGCATTTGGAATGCCTGGTAGGACGCAAACCAGCCGGACCATTTGGTCTCGCAGGGGACGTCGTGGTCAAAAAAGCTGATGCGCGCCCGCCATGTGCCGTCCAGACAGTTGACGGTGGGCTTCCAGAAAACACGCATCCCCCGGCTGTGGGCAAGCTGCGTCATGGCGAGCAGCTCCTGGTCGGAGGTGGTGTGCCGTCCGGTGAAGTCGATCTCCTCCACAAAGGGGGCGGCCTGGACCGCGCCGGGACAGAAAATGATGGTATCTGCCCCGGTCAGCTCCTGCATCCGGCACAGTTCACCGGCGGCTTCCGGGCCGGCAAAAGCCCCCCGGGGGGCGAAGGGTGCGAAATTGATGGCGTGGATTTGCTGCATAGATCAAGATCCTCCAGCGTTCAATGCTGTTGTTCCAGTTGGGCAAAGGCGGGCCGCAGCGCGAAGGCCGCCGTGGTGGACGCCCCGGCCGTGATCACAAGCACACAGCCCAGCAGCCAGCACAGATGCAGCAGGAACACGTCTCCGGCAAAACTCATGAATCGGAAAAAGGGAGAATCGTTCAGGTGTCTGTTTTTCATGGCAATCCTTCCCGTCGGGGCGTATGGGGACGCGCCCCGGGTCAATCGTTGAGTGTTTGGGGCCCGAAGGGCGCCGCGGGCAGGCCCGTGCCGCCGTAAAGGCCGGCGGGGCCGTAATTGTACCAGGCGTAGCGGACGGCACAGGGGTGTCGAAGGGCGCCGCAGTCCGCCAGGATCCGGTCGGGGCCGTCCGGGACGGCCCGGGCGTCCCGAAAAATGCCGTCGGCGCCAGCCAGCTGTACGCCGCCGCCCTGCACCTGCATCCCGCCGGCGGCATGGGCAAAGTGGAGCAGGACCTGTCCCGGGCCGGGACCCCGCCGGGCCTTCAGCAGCTGGGGCGAACGGCCCGCCACCGGCTGGCCATACACCGTCTCCAGCGCCAGCAGGGCGAGCCGCCGGCCCTTCAAAGTCGCCCCAGCAGTTCCGCCAGCAGCGGACCAGCTGCGTCAGCTCGGCCCGGTAGTCCCGGGGCCACTCCTCGTCCTGCTCGCCCTGGTAGTACCAGAAGCCGCGGATGCCATAGGGGCAGATGCGGCGCAGCATACTCTCAAACAGGTTGCCCGGCCGCTGGAAGCCGGTGCGCCCGGCCGGCGGCGGCCAGGGATACAGGCCGCAGTCGGCGTTCAGGACGGTCCAGCTCACATCCGGGTCGGCGGCGCGGCGGGCGGCGATCCGCTAGTTCCAGTCGTCCACGCTGGCCTGGTAGGCGGCGCATTCAGCCTCGAACTGGTAGACGGCCGCGGGGTCCAGACCCTGCAAGGGCAGACGGGGCAGGTTGTTGGTTCCGGCGGGCCCATGGGCGCCGCCCAGCACATCCCCCACCGCAAAGACGGCGGCCTCGCTGCCGTCGGGTGCGGCGATCATCCAGGCTGCGCCCAGGGAACCGGGGTCGGGCGGGCACAGGCGGTAGAGGTCGCCGCTGCGCACCAGCCCGCCATGTTCCCGGTACCAGGCTACATAGGGGCGCAGGGCTTCCAGCTCCTCCGGGGTGCAGGCGGTCAGGTCCAGCTCAAAGCCGAAGGTCCCCGAGAGGGCTGCGGCCATCCGCGCTTCGATGGTGGAGACATGGCCGCTGCAGTGGTTGGGCACCGCCGAGAAGTGGGCCCCCACGACACAGCCGGGATAAAACAGGCTGGTGCCGTATTGGATGGTCAGCCGGGCCCGGGCGTCGGTGTTGTCGCTGCACCAGATCTGGGGGCTGTAGTATAGCATACCGCAGTCAAAGCGGGCGCCGCCGCCGGCGCAGTTTTCCAGCAGCAGGTCGGGGAAGGTCTCGGCCAGACGCCGCTGCAGCTCGTACAGACCCAGCACATAGCGGTGGTAGACTTCCCCCTGACGTGCAGCCGGCAGGGCCGTGCTGTAAACATCGGCCAGGGCGCGGTTCATGTCCCATTTCAGATACCGGATGGGACAGCTGCGCAGCACCTGCTCCAGCTGCTGCCAGATGCCGTCCACCACATCCGGGCGGCTGAGGTCCAGGGTGTACTGATGGCGGATCTGGACAGGCCGGCGTCCCGGAACCGCGAGGGCCCAGTCCGGATGGGCCCGGTACAGGTCGCTGTCGGGGCTGACTGCCTCCGGCTCGACCCAGAGGCCCAGCTCCATGTCCATATCGTTCAGTCTGGCGCACAGCTCGGGCAGGCCGCCGGGCAGCTTGTTCCGGTCTGCGGTCCAGTCCCCCAGGCTGGAGGTGGTGTCGCTGCGCCCCTTGAACCAGCCGTCGTCCAGCACGAACAGGTCGATGTCCGCCTGCCGGCCCGCGGCGGCGGACAGGTCGGGGTTGGAGGTGTCCTTGCTCTCGGAGCAGAACACGCCGTAGATCCAGCCGTCCTCGTGTTTGGTCAGCCGCATATCGTAGACGTTGGTCTCCTCGGGACAGGTGTCGGGCAGCTCGATGGGCTTATCCCAGAAGCGGAAGCCGTCCACCGGGCTGCTGCTCTCGGCCACCGCAAAGAAGCTCTTGCGGTCGTTGCCCTCCACCCGGGCCACCAGATAGAACTTGCCGTCCAGCTCGATGGCGCCGGCGTTGAACACCGCGTTCACGCCCAGCCGCTCCATAAAATAGGGGTTTGCGGCGGGGTCAAGGTCGAACCGCCACTCCAGGGGGATGTGCTCGCGGGTGAGGACCGGATGTTCCCACCGGTCGTAGATGCCGTTGTACCAGTCGGACTTGTGGTTCTTGCGGGCCAGAAGCGCCTCTTGCAGGGCCTTCTGGCGCAGGTATTCGGGGTGCAGCTCAGACTTCGACATGGGGGTCCCTCCTGATCAGTTCCATACACATACGCCCGTTGTGGTAGGGGCATTTCCACGGTTCCACAATGGGCTGGCGGCTGGCCGGCTGGCTGCTTTCATCCACCGACCAGAACCACTCGCCGCCGGGGCGCTTGTCCACCAGCTTGTCGGTGATGTAGTGCCAGATCTGGGCGGCAGCGGCGGCATATTCCTGCCCGCCGGATTTTTCGTATTCGTTTACAAAACCCAGCACGGCCTCGGCCTGCACCCACCAGACGCGGGTGGTGTCGTCCACCCCGCGCTCACACTCGTTGAGAAGGGAGGAGCCGCGGTAGGCGTGCCGGTACACGCTGCGGGCCAGGTCCGAGTCGATGGCCGCGATCCGGGCGGTCAGCGCCTCGTCGCCCAGCAGGGCGCAGCCCCAGTCGATCAGCCAGCTGGACTCGATGTCGTGGCCGTAGCTGTATAGGTCGATGATGGACTGGTAGTACTGGTCAAAAAAGACCAGCTGCCGGTGCAGCGCGGGGGAATAGACCCTGGTGGCGTAGATGTCCAGGATGCGGCTGTTGAGGATGCAGCCCTTTTCGGCGGTCTTGTCCACCCGGAGGTCAAAGTCCACCAGGCCGTAAAAGCCGCCGTGGACCGGGTCTTTGAGGGACATCCAGAAGGGCAGGATGACGTCGTTCAGCATCTCCTGCGCCGCCTGCTTGATGCGTGGCATGAAGAAAACCCTCCTTTTTCACACAGGCGCCTGCCCCGGGCAAAAGCCGGAGCGGGCGCCGGGCTGTCGTATTCAGCGCAGTCCCAGTTCGCGGTCTGCGCAGCTGGTCTCGTCGCGGTCCAGGATGGCGCCGCCGATGGAGTAGACATAGCCGTTGCAGGTGCCGGTGACGCCGTGGTAGAACAGCAGCCAGCCGTCGCTGGTCTCGATGGGGGCGGCGCCGCCGCCGATCTTCAGGTTCTCCCACCAGTTGCCGCTTTTGCCCATCACATGGCGGTGGCGGCCCCAGAACTCCATGTCCGGGCTCTGGCTGAGGAAGATGTCGCCGAAGGGGGTATGGCCCGAGTCGGAGGGGCGGCTGAGCAGGGTGAACATCCCGTTGATCTTGCGGGGGAACAGCACCGCGTTGCGGTTGAAGGGGACGAAGGGGTTTTCCACACGGGTGAAGGTCTTGAAGTCCTGCGTCCGGGCGATGCCGATGGAAGCGCCGTAGAAATCCTGGCACCAGATGATGTAGTAGGTATCCTCCACCTTGACCAGGCGGGGATCGTAAGCATAGGGCGGCATGAAGGACTCGCCCTTTTCGTTCACAAAGGGGATCTTGTCCCGGTCGAACGTCCAGTGGATGCCGTCGGCGCTGCGGCCCAGGTAGATGAAGGGGATGCCGTTGGTCTGCTCGCCGCGGAACACGCCGATGAAACCCTCCTCAAAGGGGACCACCGCGCTGTTGAAGATGCGGGCCACGCCGGGCAGGGGGTTGCGGCGGATGACGGGGTTGTCGGTGTAGCGCCACAACGGCAGTTCGGTCCCGGCGGGCTTGTCCTGCCAGGGGATGCCCGGCAGGGCATCGCAGTAAAGAATGGTTTTGCTCATAAAGCCTCCTGAGCTCCTCCCCGGCGCCGGCCTCCCGCTTCCTTGCGGGGCAGGAGGCCGGGCTTCGATGAAGGAGATAACGAAAAAATGGGAAATGCGGAAGGATCAGCCCTTGACTGCACCGGCAGCCATGCCGCTGTAGATCTGGTCCTGGCACAGCAGGAAGATGATCAGGGCCAGCAGCACCACAGCCATGGCCGAGGCCAGGCCGACCTTCTGGTCGGTGTGGGCGATCTTGTCCATGATGACAAAGTAGGTCGAGGTGTTGAAGCCGCCGCCTGTGACGACGTAGGGCATCTCGAAGGCGGACAGGGCGCCCGACACCGAGATGATCAGGTTCAGGACCACGATGGTGCTGATGGAAGGCAGGATGATGTCCTTGAAGCGGTGCCAGGAGTTGGCGCCGTCGATCTCAGCGGCCTCGTAGAGGGTGGGGTCCACCGATGCGATGGCGCCGATGAACATGACGATGTTCTGGCCCATGTATTTCCACAGCGAGCAGGCCACCAGGACGATGTTGTTGATGGATTCATCCCGCAGCCAGTAGGGAAGGGTATCGACGTTGAAGCCCACCCAGCTCAGCAGGGTGTCCAGCACGAAATCACGTGGGTCTGGTCGGCGTTGAGCATCAGCTCAGCCTCCTGCTGGACGTTGGTGGCCAGGTCTGCGATCTCGTCGGGCGCGGTGGTGTCCTCCAGCAGCTGAATGCCGTCGAAGGCGGCCAGGGTGTCGGGGTACTCCTAGCTCTTGAGCACGGGCACGCCGCCCTGGTCGTAGGCGAAGTTGCTGGACTCGGTCAGCCACTTGATGTACAGCATGGCGGCCAGCTTGTTGTCATCGCTGGAGTACAGGTTGATGCCGTAGCAGTAGTCCGAGCCGGCGCTGGCGTACTGGGTGCCGTTGACGGTGATGGGGAAAGGCATGTAGCCGATATCATCGGGGTTGGGCCCGGCATCCTGCACCTGCACGATGGCCCAGCTGCCCAGCACCATGACACCGATCTCGCCGTTGTTCATGCGGGTCTTGCTGCCCTCCCAGTCGGTGGTGGTGGGGTCGGCCTCGGTCAGGCCGCGCTTGACGGCCTCATACAGGATATTGTAGACGGCGTAGGGACCGCTCTCGGGGTCGCCGGTGGGCACGCCGGGAGAGAAGGGGTCCACGGTCTGGGGCATGACGATGCCCATCCAGTCGGGGTCGCCGGTGGCGCCGCCGCCGATGTAGGCGTCCCATGCGCTCATGGTCCAGCCGGCCGCGTAGTTGGTGTACAGGGGGTCGATGCTGGGATCGTAGTCCCGGATCTTCTGCAGCGCGTCCAGGAACTCGGTGGGAGTCTTGGGGATGGAAGTGATGCCGGCCTCCTCAAAGACGCGCTTGTTGTAGATGACGCCCTGGGCGTTGCCGGTGGAGGGGATGCCATACACCTTGCCGCCAAAGGCGCGGTTGGCGGCGAAGTTGTAGTCCTCCTGGATGCCGCTCAGATTGCACAGGGGATAGAAGTAATCCGACAGCTCGGCCAGGGGAATGGTGGTGGGGATCATGCAGACTTCGCCCCACTCCTGCGAGGTCAGACGGGTGGTCATGTCGCCGGCGTAGTCGGTGATCCCCTCGTACTCGATGGTGATGTTGGGGTACAGCTTCTGGAACTCGGCCACATAGCCGTCGAAGGTTCCGTCCTGGATCAGGTCGGTGTGGTCGGTGCCGACGGTCAGCTCGTTGTAGGCGGACAGATCGCTGGCGGCAGCTCCTGCGCCGGTGTCCGAACCACCGCAGCCGGCCAGCAGACTGCCGGCCACTGCAGCCGACAGGACGCCTGCAGCCTTCAGGAAATTACGACGATTGATCTTTCGCATGGTGTGTCCTCCTTTTTTGGATGAAAAGCTGGATGAAGGGCGTGTTCCCTCCACCCGGGTGATGGGTGCGGACGGCTGCCCGCACCGATCTGTCTGCATGCTCGGTATAGTATTTAGCTAACTTAAAGTCAATATATAAGCTAATAATTCGGCGCAATAACCTATAATTTAGCCTAAAATTTGGTTATCCTGCAACGTCCAGGGAGGAGGCGCACAAAAAAAGCAGGCAAACCAAATGTTTGCCTGCATGGATGGAAAAAGAAAAGTTAATTTATTTAGTCAGGGTGGAGTCCCGGTATACGATGGTGCCGGGCACCAGGGTGATGGGCGCGGGGATGGTCTTGCCGTTCAGTTTGCGGGCCAGCAGGGTCACGGCGGCGTTGGCCATCCCGTCCACGTCCACCCGGTAGCTGGTCAGCTGGGGGGTGCAGATGGTGGAGAAGCGGTGGTCGTCGTAGCCGGTCACGGCGATATCCTCGGGGATGCGGTAGCCCTCCTTTTTGAGCTTTTCCACCAGGTTGAAGGCTACCTCGTCGCAATTGCACACAAAGCCGTCCGGCATCTCCTTGGGCAGACACAGGGGGATCCAGCTGCCGTCGGCGTCGCGGTCCTCCAGCCGCCAGTCGGCCCGCGGTTCGATGCCGGCCTGCAGCAGGGCGCGGCAGTAGCCCAGATACCGGTCCATGATCGAGCTTGTGGCCCGCACGCTGCCCACAAAGGCGATCTTCCGACAGCCGGACTGGAGCAGGTGTTCGGTGATCTGGAAGCTGCCGCTGACGTTGTCGCTCTGGACGCTGTCGCCGGCAATGACATCGTCATAGAAGTCCAAAAAGACGAAGGGAAGATTGTTTTTGAGCATGGCGGCAAGGTAGCTGCGATGGAACTCGCCCATGAATACCAGCGCGTCCACGCTGCCGCCCGCCAAAATCAGCGGCAGGACACAGCCGTCCTCCGCATGGGGCATGACGATCTCCAGCATACACTGGTATTTCAGCCGGTTGCAGTGGCTGACCAGGGAGCGATAGAGATTGGCATAAAAGGTATTGTCCCCAAAGTGGCGGTCGGCCACCAGGATGCCGATGTTGATGCTGCGCTGCGCCGCCGTGGACTTGGCCGGCGGGAGATAGCCCATCTCCTTGGCTGTCTCCAGGATCTTCTCGCGCATTTCCTCGCTGACGCCGTCTTTGCCGGCCAGCCCTTTGCTGACGGATACGATGCTGATGCCCAGCTTCTCTGCAATATCCGCCATGCGCACTCGCTTTGCCATAAGATTCCTCTTTTCTGTCGTTTGCACCTGAAAATGGACGGTCGACCCAAAGCCTCTGCGGACTCTCAGGAAAGATACCACGGAAGTTATTAGTTAAAGTAAAGTATAACAGCACTGGGCGGCAACGTCAATGGCTGTTAAATTTGTTTGGGTTTTGATTGAATTTAAGAAAAAACTATTGAAACGATAAGCTAAATGTGATAAGCTATAGCTGCAAAGTAAATTTTCTAATTTTTTAGGTAAATATGGAGGCTTTCTATGACGGCAGCACCGATCCGTTCCCTGCCCGCCGTGCGGCTGCTTGGCCGCCAGCCGGTGAGCCAGGGTCCCGTCCCTTGTTTTTACACCGCCTGCGGCATCGAGTGCCTGTTCACCGGCAGTGAGCTGGCCCTTTGCCTGGATGCAGGCTTTACCTTATATGAACCCTGGATCAGCGTGGAGCTGAACGGCGCATGGATCGCCCGGTTCCCGGTGCAGGCGGGCCGCAGCCGCGTCACCCTGTTCCGGGGCATGACCCCCGGGGTGCCCAAGCACGTCCGGGTGCTGAAGGACGTGCAGGCCATGCACGACGACCCGGATCACTTTTTGCTGATCGAGGCCCTGGCCTTTGAGGAGGGCACGTTTTTGCCCCTGCCGGAGCCTGCATACCGGCTGGAGTTTGTGGGCAACAGCATCACCAGCGGGGAGGGAGCCATCGGCGCAGTCTGTGAGGAGGACTGGGTCGCGCCGTTCTTCAGCGCGGTCAACCACTATGCCCGGATGACCGCCGACGCCCTCCAGGCTGAGTGGCGGATCGTGAGCCAGAGCGGCTGGGGTCTGCTGTCCAGCTGGGACAACGACCCCCGCCGACGGGTGATGGATTACTACGACACCGTCTGCGGGCTGGCGGCCGGACCGCACAACGAGGCGTTGGGGGCGCAGCAGCCCTACCGCTTTGACAGCTGGAAGGCCGACGCGGTGATCCTCAACCTTGGCACCAACGATGACGGCGCCATGGGCAACCCGCCCTGGACTGACCCCGTGACCGGCAGGACCTTCGCCCAGCGTCCCACCCCCGAACACCTGGCCGAGCTGGAACAGGCCGCGGTGGACGCGCTGAAAAAGGTGCGGGCCCGCAATCCGGATGCCTGGATCGTGTGGGCGTTCGGGATGCTGGGCGAGGGGCGGATGGGCCGGGTGCTGCGCGCCGCTGTGGACCGCGCCCGCGCCGAGTGCGGGGACAGCCGGATGTGCTACCTTGCCCTGCCCGCCGCCGGGCCGGACACCATGGGCGCACGCCAGCACCCCGGCGCAGCCTGCCACCGCCAGGCCGCCCAGGTGCTGACGGAACGGCTGCGCAGTATCCTGCCGTCTGGAAAGCAGCGCTTTCCCTTATGAATATACAGGATCATGTTGAAAGGAGCTATCATGATGCAGTATCAGTCCACTCTCGACCTCTGGCTGGCCCGTGCAGTGGAGGACCCGGACCTCACCGCAGAACTGGAGGCGGTCCGCAGCGACCCCGACGGGGTGACCGACCGCTTTTACCGTGACCTGGCCTTTGGCACCGGCGGCCTGCGCGGGGTCATCGGCGCCGGCACCAACCGGATGAACATTTACACCATCCGCCGCGCCACCCAGGGCCTGGCCGACTACCTGAACGCCAGCGGCCTGCCCAAAAAGGTGGCCATCGCCCACGACAGCCGCCGCTGCGATGATGCAGGGATAAAAGCCGCGCGTTGTTTTTGCGGCACGCGGACGAGCGTGTCGAAAAACGACACGCTTTAGGGGGAACCCATTTCTGCCTGCTGCGCAGGTCAGAAATTCTTTCCCCCTGGTGGTTGCGGTTCCCTGCTTTTGCTGCGCCCGTCGCAGCGGGCTTGCAAAAGGCAGACCGCTGCCCCTGCTCCGCTTCGGCTGTTTCGTCCGCAGGACGCGCCTCAGCTTCGCAGTCCCTGGGGACAAAATTTAGCGCTGAACCGCGCACTCGGCCTTGCGGCCTCGCACACTCTCAGCGCTAAATTTCCCTGTATGTGTCCTGTCCATCCGCACATGTCGGCTGGACAGGACTTTTTTGACAGTCTGACGCCCCCGTCTTTCCGTTTGGGAAAGGCGGGGGCGCTTTTTGGCGTATATGGACTTTTCAGACGCATCCCGATGCTTCCCGGCAGGCGGCCAGGGCGTCGCCGATGTCGGCGGGGATGCAGATGGAACGGGCTGCGATCTGCGGGGGCGCGTAGGCTTCGTTTTGGTTGATGCAGGCGTAGGTGGCCCTGCGGTTTTGAAGGGTCATCTGCCAGAAAGGGTACTTGATGATGGCGGGGGTGTTGCCGCCCACGCCCAGTTCCAGAAACAGCACCCGTTTGCCCTTGTGGCGGCGCAGAAAATCCTGATACCGCCCGGCGGCGGCATACCAGCCCTCGTCCTGTACAAAGGTGCTGTCGGACCGCAGATTCATGGTCATGGGCTTGCCGCAGACCGGGCAGCGGGGGATCAGCTCGGTGGGGATCTTCATCTCCTTCTGGGCGGCGGCCATCTGCCGGACGGCCTGCTCGTTGTCGTATGTCTTGGGATGGCAGGGTTCCATGCACTGCCACAGGCCGTAGTCCCCCTGAGTGTAGAACAGCCGCTCTTTGGAAAAGCCCGCCAACTGGAACTGGTGGTCCACGTTGGTGGTGAGGACAAAGTGATCCTTTCCCCGCACCAGGGCCAGCAGGTCATCGTATACCGGCAGGGGCGCTTTCTGGTAGCGGTTGAGGAGGATCAGGCGGCTCCAGAAAGCCCAGTATTCTTCCAGGGTGTCAAAGGGATAAAAGCCCCCCGAATACATATCCCGGATGCCGTATTTTTGCCGGAAGTCGCTGAAAAACCGCTCGAAGCGTTCGCCGTCATAGGTCATCCCCGCCGAGGCGGACAGCCCGGCCCCGGCCCCGACCACCACCGCGTCGGCGGCGTCCAGGGCACGGGCCAGACGCTCAACCGGCGTCAAGGAGGCTGCGGTAGATGTCTGCGTCGATGTCCTTGAAAACATTGAAGATCACCCTCCTGATGGAACTGTGGGTCTGGTCCAGGTACTGCCGCACCGTCCGGACGGCGATGCGGGCGGCTTCCTGGTTGGGAAAATGGAATTCACCGGTGGAAATGCAGCAGAAAGCCACGCTGTGCAGCCCGTGGGCCGATGCCAATTCCAGGCAGGACCGGTAGCAGGCGGCCAGGGCGGCCCGGTCCCGGCCGGTCACGCGCCCCTGGACGATGGGGCCCACTGTGTGCAGCACATAAGAGGCGGGCAGGTTGTAGCCGGGGGTCAGCTTGGCCCGGCCGCAGGGTTCGCAGCCGCCCTGGGCCTCCATCAGGCGGCGGCAGGCTTCCCGCAGCTGCAGACCCGCCGCCGAGTGGATGGCGTTGTCGATGCAGCCGTGACAGGGCACGAAACAGCCCAGCAGATGGCTGTTGGCAGCGTTGACGATGGCGTCTGCCCGCAGCCGGGTGATATCCCCCTGCCAGAGCGCCAGCCGCGGGTCGGCCGGAGCGGCGGGCAAAGCGTCTCCCTCCACCACCCCTTTGGTCTCCCGTTCGGCTGCGAGGAAGGCGTCCTGCACTTCCAGAAAGGCCGGGTCGAGGGGCCAGGGCGGACGGACGTTCATCAGGGCCCGCAGCAGCCGGCGCTTTTCCTGCGGGCCGGCGGGGCGGGGGATGTCCTGGCGGTCGGGCCGCTCGCGCAGCAGAGCCTCCAGAAGGATGTCCAGGCGCTGCTCCTGTGTCATCGCGGCGCCCTCCTCTCCACCGCCCCGACCGGGCACGCCTCAAAACAGGCGCCGCAGTGCAGGCAGTGCTCCTGCCGGATGACCGCCGGCTTTTGGGTGACGTCGATGCACCCCTGGGGGCAGTGGGCCGCACACCGCTTGCAGCCGATGCAGGCGTCGGTGACGCGGTAGCCTTTGGGCTTTGTCTGGCCCGCGCCGATGGTGTAGCTCTGGCGGAAGATGGGGCTGACCCCCAGGTTGAAATATTCGATGTCCATATCCCGGATGCGGAAAACGATGCCGATCTGCCGGGTAGCCCCCGGGTAGACGTTGGCCAGGTAGGGCTGCTCCGCAAAGATGCGGTCCCGCCATGCGGCCTGCTCTGCGTCGGGCACCGGTTCGGCTGTGCCCGACAGGCGGATCATCTCTTTGTACATGGTGTAGCCCAGCACCTGCACCTTGGGGGAAGCCAGCAGCTCCCGGCAGAAGTCCTTGCCCCGGGCGGTGAAGAAATACAAGGCGTCCGGTTCATAATGGATGGCGCTGATGTTCCGCACCTGGGGGCCGCCCGTTTCATCCACCGTGGCAAAGGCGAGCACCCCCACATAGCTCAGTTTTTTCAGACAGGTTTGCGCGTCCATCTTGGTCACTCCTTTGGTTCAATGATCCTGGTCCGCCCCGGGCGCCGGGGTTTGGGCTGGGGATAAGGCCCTTCCACATAGCCCAGTGTCACAAAGCAGCGGGCCGTATATCCTTCGGGGATGTCCCATTCCTGCATCAGGCTGCGGCCCAGCGGGGTGTCGAAGGTCTCCTCGGCCCGTGCGACGATGCAGGAGGCGATCCCCCGCTCATAGGCGGCCAGCGCCATGCTGGAGGCGCAGCAGAAAGCGTCCGGCACGCTGTACAGGAATCGCTCCGGCCCAAAGATGACGCATACGGTGGGCGCACCGTAAAAGCCGCTGCGGATGGACGGGTCGTCGATGGCGCTGGGCTGCTCGCTGGAAACGTAATTCCCCTCCAGATGGCTGCGGTCGAACCGGGCCAGGTTGAGCCGGCCCAGCCGGGCGGCCAGCTCAGGATCCCGGATGGCGCAGAGGATGGACCGCTGGCCGCCCCCTGCGTTGGGGGCGTACAGCCCCGCCGCAAGGATGGCTTCCAGATCCTCCCGGGGCACCTGCCGGGCCTGGTATTTGCGAATGGAACGTCTGCGGATGATCGCTTCCTGTACCGTCATGGGACGTCTGCCTCCTTCCAGCACTCGGGGTCGGGCGCATACATATTGCCGTGGTAGCCTGCCGCCACCGCAGGGCAGCCCCGGCAGAACCGCAGCAGCTCGCACCGGGAGCACTTCTCAAACTTTTCGTATACACGGTATTTGTCAAAGGCCGGGCCGGTGAACAGGCTGTACAGATCGTCGGTGAGGGCATTGCCCACCTTGCTCTCCATCCGGCGGCAGGCGTAGACCGCCCCGTCGGACAGGATGGTCATATGGCAGTTGCCGCAGTTGCAGCCGTCGTAAACGTATTCGTCGTCGGGGTAGGCCTTGGGATCAAAGATCCCTTTCTCGTACAAAAACAGCGTCCACAGGTGGTCTTTCAGGTTGAAGGTGGTCTCGCAGCCTTCCGCCTCGTATTTCTGGAATTTCTCCCAGCACAGCTCCATCATATGGCGGTACTCCGCCGGGGAGCAGCACACGTCCCGGTCCTTCTGCGACGGGCAGTAACGTGCAAAGGCGAAGATATCGGCCTTGTTCCGGACCACCTCGTCCACCAGCGGGGGGATGTCCTGCACGTTCCAGCGGGAGACGGTGGTCATGATGGCCACATCGATGCCGGCCTGCCGCAGCAGGGGGATGGCCGCCATGGTGGCGTCATAGGAACCCGGCTGCTGCCGGATGCCGTCGTGGGTCTCGCGCAGGCCGTCCAGGGACAGCTGGTACTTTCGGCAGCCGCAGTCTTTCAGCTTGCGGCAGACTTCCGCCGTCAGATGGAAGGGGTTGCCCATCAGGGCAAAGGGGATCCCGGAGAGCTTGAGGATCTTGAGCAGCGTCCAGAACTGAGGGTGCAGGATGGGGTCGCCCCCTGTAATGTAGAGGTAGGGCAGGCGGCCGGCCTTCTCGCAGAAGGCTTTGCAGTTTTCGATCACCGTCACCATGTTCTCCAGCGCCATCTCCTTGAATTTGGCGTGGCTGCCCAGAGCGTAGATGTAGCAGTGACGGCACCGCTGGTCGCAGGCCTCTGTGATATGCCATTGAAATGCGAAATACTCCATAGAAACTTCTCCTTCCGGGGCGGGGGATCCAACAGGGGATAAGGCAAGATCCCCGCGGGCCAGGGCAAGCACCGCGGGGACCCGGGGTCAGATCACTTCTTGTCGCCGGCGCCGCAAGCAGTGCCGCAGGCGGTGGGCTTCTTGTCACCGGCGCCGCAGGCAGTGCCGCAGGCGGTGGGCTTCTTGTCGCCGGCGCCGCAGGCAGTGCCGCAGGCGGTGGGTTTCTTGTCACCGGCGCCGCAAGCGGTGCCGCAGGCAGAAGCGGCCTTTCCCTCGGTCTCTTTGTGGAACAGGTTCTTCAAGGACATATCGTTCTCCTCCTTGTCGTGGGCCCGCGGGGGGCCCGGGATCGTTATGTGAACGCCAAAGCGCGGTCACCGATGATGCAGGGAGCGGGGGCCGTCCGCTTCCCTTTGCGGCTCCATTCTAATGCCGCTTTGCCGGACTGTAAAGTACGCACAATTTTGTGGCATAGTTACCGGGAGGTAACAAATGGACGGTTACCTGCGGGTAACTTTTTGACCGCCAGCGGCTTTTTGGCCGCCGCGCCGGTGCAAAAAATTTTTTGGAACATTCCGGGCGGCACGGTAAAGGCGGATCGGAAAACCGCGTTTTGGGCAGGCGCATCAAAAAAGTCCCGACCGGGCAGGTGCGTACGGTCAGGACTGCTTTTGCGGCGCAAAAATGCCCCGCCGGCGGGGCGGGGCATTTTGGGGGTCAGGTGGCGCTGTCCAGCCCAAGGCTGACGTCCAGGGCCTGGTTGACCCGTTTTTGGTCTTCGGGGGTGATCTGCCCGGCCCGCTGGCGCAGGCGGTGCTTGTCAAGGGTGCGGATCTGCTCCAGCAGTACCACGCTGTCCTTGGCCAGGCCGGTGTCCGCCGCACGGATGTTGATGTGGGTGGGCAGGCGGGTCTTATCCAGCCGGGATGTAATGGCCGCCGCGATCACGGTGGGGCTGTGGCGGTTGCCGATCTCGTTCTGGACGATCAGCACAGGGCGGACGCCGCCCTGCTCCGAGCCGACCACAGGCGACAGGTCGGCATAGAAAACTTCTCCTCTGTGTACCTCCATGGAACTCCCTCCTTGCAGTATGGGGGGCGCGGTGCTTGGCCGCTCTATGTGCCGGCGTGCCAGCGGCCCGCAGCCCTTTGGTGGACACCAGAAGTATGCCCCGACCGGCCGCGGGTTATGCACGGGTGTTGTTCCATTCTATGCGGCGGCCCCGGTCAGTTATCGCTGCTCTCCAGCAGGCAGACTGCCATGGCCATGCCGCCGTCGTGGCTCAGCGTCAGATGGGCGGTCAGGCGGCGCTGGGCCACCCATTGGGCGGTGCGGCCCGAAAACCGGTAGGCCGGCCCCCCCGAGGGCAGCCGCACGGCCTGGATCTCGGCCAGGGCAAAGGGACCGGCCAGCCCGGTGCCGGCCGCTTTCAGAAAGGCTTCCTTGGCGGCAAAGTTGGCGGCGGCACTGGCTATCCGCCGGGCCGGCAGGCTCTCGGTCTGTTCCGACAGGCCAAGAGCCTCCCGTTCGTCCGGGCCGAACACCCGCCGCACAAAGGCCCCGCCATGGGGCCCGGTCAGGCTTTTTTCCATCCGGGGGATGGCGCACAGGTCGCATCCGATGCCGTAGATCATGATGACCTCCTTAAAACAGCGCTGCATCTGCTGTTTTTGTATCCGTTTTGTAAATATTTGCCCGTGTACTTGAAGTTTGCCCCTGATTCGTGTAGAATAAGAGGTACATGAATGCGGCGGGCCCCAGCCGCACAGCGCCTTGTTTTCACAAGGCAGAAGGGAGTGGATTGTTTATGAGTGAACCTACTGCTATTTTTTCGATCCACGATGAAAAGGACGAGCAGATCCGCGAGATATTGCAGCAGGTCTATGCTGCGCTGAAAGAAAAGGGCTATAACCCGGTCAACCAGCTGGTGGGCTATATCCTGTCGGAAGACCCCACCTACATCACCACCCACAATGGTGCGCGCTCCCTGATCCGCAAAGTGGACCGGGACGATTTGCTGCAGGCGCTGCTGCGCAGCTACCTGGGTGACTGACCCCACCGGCATCCGATCCGCCGCCCCGAGAGGGCGGTGGTTTTTTTATGCCCTAGCGCAGGGGCAAAGTAAAGATCTGGGAGGCCACCACCTCGTACTCCCAGGGGTCGCGCAGCTTTTTCAGCTGCTTTTCCAGCTTGCCTGCCCCCTCGAACAGGCCGATGGTATAGGACCAGAACCCCTTCATCCGGCTGATGGCGGCCTGGGGGCTGCCAAAGGCGGCGGTGTAGCCGGCGTACAGGTCGTTCATGTACCCCTGCAGCTCCTGCCGGGAGGCAGGGGGACCGCCCCGGGCCCTGCGGAAAAGCGCCGGGTCAGCGATGAGGCCCCGGCCCGCCATCAGGCCCGACAGGCCGGGCCAGCGGGCCTGGGTGGCGGCCAGCTCCCCGGGGGAAGCCAGATCCCCGTTGTAGCACACAGGGGCTTTGCAGGCGGGCAGGGCGGCCTCAAAGGCGGCGCGGTCAGCCTGGCCCCGGTAGAGCTGGCGCATCACCCGGGGATGGATGATCAGCTCAGTGATGGGATAGCGGCCGTACACCTCCAGGATGGGGCCGAACTCCTCGGGCTTTTCCACCCCGATGCGGGTCTTGACCGAAATGGGCCCGCCCGCCTCGGAAAAGACGGTGTCCAGGAAGCGGTCCAGGGCGTCCAGATCCCGCAGCATCCCGGCCCCCTTGCCCTTGGCGGTGACGGTGCCCGAAGGACAGCCCAGGTTCAGGTTGACCTCCCGGTAGCCCATCTGCCGCAGCACCCCGATCATCCAGGCGGCGCAGCTGCCGTCCTTTGCAAGCAGCTGGGGGATCAAAGGCGCGCCGGGATTGGCCTGGGGCAGAAGCTCGGCCATCTTCTTTTTGACGGGCACCCGGTTTTCGGGCGGCGAGAGGAAGGGGGCGTAGTAGCGGTCGGCCCCGCCGAAATAGCGCTGATGGGCCTGCCGCCACACCAGATCGGTGAGGCCCTCCATGGGGGCTGCGTAATAGCGCATAAAATGTCTCCTTTGGGCTTATTCCTCGACACAATAGCATAAGCGGCCCCCTTTGTCAAGCGGCGGCAAAAAGCCCGCCCCGGGTGGGGCGGGCTCAGTATGCCGCAAAAGCGCCGCGCTTTAGCGGATGAAGTTTGTGAACTGGGCGGGCTCCTTCTGGGGCAGGCCGTATTTCTCCTTGCCCAGGGCGATGCTCTTGATGAGGAAGGACATATTCCGCGCCAGGGTGCGCATGGTCTGTAAGCCCTCGGCGTCCTGGGCGGCCTCGCCGGGGGCGCGGCCATGGACGCTGTTCCAGTACTGGCTGGAGGCGACCGGCATCCCTGCGATGGTGAAGTATTTGTTCAGCTCGTCAAAGGTGGCGGAAAGGCCGCCCCGGCGGGCCACCACCACGCTGGCCCCTACCTTCATGCTCTTGTCAAAGCGGCAGCTGTAAAACAGGCGGTCCAGGAAAGAGATCAGGGTGCCGTTGGCCGAAGCATAATAGACCGGGGATGCGATGACCAGTCCGTCGCAGGCCTCAAACTTGGGGGCCGTCTGGTTGACCAGATCGTCAAAGACGCACTTGCCCCGCGTGAAGCAGGTGCCGCAGGCGATGCAGCCCCGGATGTCCTTGCCGCCCACCTGGATGGTCTCGGTCTCGATGCCCTCCTGGGCAAAGACCTGCTCCATTTCCTTCAGGGCGATGGATGTATTGCCCCCTACCCGGGGGCTGCCGTTGATGATGAGAACGTTCATGGTTTGCACCTCTTTTTTCGGATTTGCTCAGAGAGCGGTATGGAGAACAGGCTCAGGGCCTGTTGAACGGCGGAACGGTTCCGGCCAGGTGGTCGGGATAGAGCAGGCGGATGGTCTTTTGCATGGGAGCGGCCTCCTTTGTCATAGCAGTTTGATCTGATTATAGCACAATGAAGCGGGAAAGGAAAGCGCGCCCGGGCCATTTTGGATATTGACAACCGGCCCCGGATATATTACAATAACAACGCCCAAGAGCTATATATTTTCCTGTTTCTGAATCAAACAGGAAGGTATATGGCTTTTTTTGATGTGTGCCTTCCCGGCGGGAGGGCGAAACGTGAAAGGAGAAAACGGAAGACCGCTTATGCAGCAGAGCTTTATGAAAACAAGACCGATCCTGCCGCTGGTGCTGTCCATGTCGCTGCCGATGGTGCTGTCCATGATGGTATCGTCGCTGTACAACATCGTGGACAGCTACTATGTGGCCCGGATCAGCGAGGACGCCATGACCGCCCTGTCGCTGGTGTATCCCGTCCAGAACCTGATCAATGCGGTGACCATAGGCTTTTCGGTGGGGGCCAACGCAGTGATCTCCTATCACCTGGGAGCCCAGGAGACCCGGAAGGCCAATGCCGCCGCCGCCCAGAGCGTGGTATGGAACGTCCTGCACGGGCTGGTGCTGACGGTGGTGTGCATCGCCGTGATGCCCGCTTTCCTGCGGATGTTCACCCAGGATGCCGCCATCGTGGATATGGGGGTGCGCTATTCCAACATCGCCTTTTTGTTCTCGGTGGTGATCGCTGCCTCCATGTCCCTGGAGAAGATCTTCCAGGCCACCGGCAGGATGATGCTGACCATGGTGTGCATGATGTCCGGGTGCGTGGCCAACATCATCCTGGACCCGGTGCTGATCTTTGGCCTGGGACCCTTCCCGGAGATGGGCATTGAGGGCGCGGCCCTGGCCACCGGCATCGGTCAGGTGCTCAGTCTGCTCATCTATCTGGGGTGCTATATGACCCACAGGATCCCCATCCGCATCCGGCCGGGCCGGGATATGCTGGACCGCTCCATCACCAAAAGAATGTATGCAGTGGGGGTGCCTGCCACCCTGAACCTGGCCCTGCCCTCCCTGCTCATTTCCTGCCTGAACATCATCCTGGCGGGCTATTCTCAGGTATATGTGCTGGTGCTGGGGGTCTACTACAAATTACAGACCTTTTTGTATCTGCCCGCCAACGGCATCGTACAGGGGATGCGCCCCATCGTGGGCTACAACTACGGTGCCCGGGAGTATGGCCGGGTGCGCAGGATCTTCTTTACCGGCCTGGCTCTGTCGGCGGGCATCATGGTGGCGGGCACCGTCCTGTGCTGGGCGGTGCCGGGCAGCCTGATCGGGCTGTTCTCCACAAATGCCGAGACCATCGCCGCAGGCAGCACGGCGCTGCGGATCATCAGCATCGGGTTCATCATCTCGTCGGTGTCGGTGATCTCCTGCGGCGCCCTGGAAGGCCTGGGGATGGGCGGTCCCTCCCTCCTCATCTCCCTGCTGCGGTATGCGGTGCTCATCATCCCGGCGGCCTTCCTGCTCAGCCGGGTGCTGGGAGCCAGCGGCGTCTGGCACGCCTTCTGGGTCACCGAGGCGGTGGCCGCAGCGGTCAGCTGGGGCATCTGCCGCAGGAAAGTCTTTTCCGGGCAGACCATGGAAAACACCGAAACCTGAACCTGTTTCATACGCTGAAAGCCAGACCCGCCGGGCCTGGCTTGTTTTTATGCGTGCAGATGGGTGGAGAAGAACGCCTCCATCTTGTCAAAGGGGATGACGTCCAGGTTGTCGTACAGATCGATGTGGGACGCGCCTGGGACGATCAGCAGTTCCTTGTTGGCCGTGTAGGCGTTGCCCTTGACCATGTTGGCAAAGGCGTCCCGGCCAAAGTAGCAGGAGTGCGCCTTTTCCCCGTGGATGACCAGCACCGCGCTGCGGATCTCGTTGGCGTATTGCAGGATGGGCTGGTTGATAAAGGACATACAACCGGTGACATTCCAGCCGCCGTTGGAGTTGAGGGACCGGGGATGGTAGCCCCGGGGGGTCTTGTAGTAGGTGTGGTAGTCCTTCACAAAGGCGGGGGCATCCTCGGGCAGAGGGTCCGCCACGCCGCCGCCCAGGGCATAGCTGCCGCTTTGGTAGTCCTGTGTGCGCTGGCGGTTGAGGGCCTCCCGCTTGGCGTGGCGGTCGGCTTCGCTGTCCTCGGCGTCAAAATAACCTTTGGCGTTCACCCGCGTCATGTCATACATGGTGGAGGCCACGGTGGCCTTGATCCGGGTGTCCAGGGCGGCGGCGTTCAGGGCCATGCCGCCCCAGCCGCAAATGCCGATGATGCCGATTTTGTCGGGGTCCACGTTGTCCTGCACCGACAAAAAGTCCACGGCAGCCTGGAAGTCCTCGGTGTTGATGTCAGGGGAGGCCATATACCGGGGCTGGCCGCCGCTCTCCCCGGTGAAAGAGGGATCAAAGGCGATGGTCAGAAAGCCCCGCTCGGCCATGGTCTGGGCATACAGACCGGAGGCCTGCTCTTTGACGGCGCCAAAGGGCCCGCAGACCGCGATGGCGGGCATCCTGCCCTGGGCGTCTTTGGGCTGGTAGAGGTCGGCGGCCAGGGTGATGCCGTACCGGTTGTGGAAGGTCACCTTCCGGTGGTCCACCTTGGCGCTTTGGGGAAAGGTCTTGTCCCATTCTTCGGTCAGGTGCAGCTTTTCTTCTGTCATAGCAAAAACCTCCGTTTCATGCGTCCTCTTTGTGCAGGATATAGACCAGGTGGTCCAGACAGTCGATCTGGTATTCCAGCTGGTGCAGCGCCTCCAGGAGGGCGGCCTTGTGCCGCGCCAGCAGCCTGTATTGCCGGCAGCGGCAGCCCCTCTGCTCCAGCTGGAAAAACTGTTCGATCAGCTCCCGGCTGCAGCCCGCGTCGGTCAGGTTCCGCTCCAGGCGAAAGGCCCGGTCCTCTGTGATGGCTTTCATCTGCCATGCCTCCTTCAGAATATGTCCGGGAAGCGCCCCGCTGAGTCTATTGTAGGCCAAGGGGAACGAAATAGCAAATACTTGCTTTTTATTGCAAGAAATGCTTGGCAGGCATACCAGATCGGGTGTATACTGGATCTGAACATCAGCAAAGGAGGGCGCATGACATGGAGATACGGACGCTGCGCTATTTTCTGGCAGTGGCCCGGGAGGGCAGCATCACCCGGGCCGCCAATTACCTGCACCTGACCCAGCCCACCCTGTCCCGGCAGATCCAGGACCTGGAGGACAGCCTGGGGCACCCCCTGCTGATACGCCGCAGCCACCGGGTGGATCTGACCCCCGAAGGGATGCTGCTGCGCAAGCGGGCCGAGGAGATCGTGGCCATGGTGGATAAGACCGAGGCCGAGTTCACCGCGATGGAGGACACCGTCAGCGGGGATGTGTACATCGGGGGCGGGGAGAGCCAGGCCATCCGCCTCATCGCCGGGGTGATCGACGGGCTGCGGGCCGAATACCCCGGCATCCGCTTCCACCTGCACAGCGGCAACGCCCAGGATGTGACCGACCGGCTGGACAAGGGCCTGCTGGATTTCGGCATCCTGATCCAGCCCGCCAACATCGACAAATACGACTGCCTCGACCTGCCCGCCCAGGACGTGTGGGGGGTGGCGCTTCCCAAGACCCATCCGCTGGCCGCCAAGCCCAGCCTCGAAAAGCAGGATCTGCTGGGCCTGCCTTTGCTACTGTCCAGCCAGGCCATCAGCCCCCAGCCGGGGGGCAACGCCTTTTTGGAGTGGTTCGGGGAGGATTTTGACAAGCTGGAGGTGGCCGCCACCTACAACCTGTTCTACAACGCCTCGATCCTGGTGGAGGCGGGGGTGGGCTGCGCCGTCACCCTGGAAGGGCTGGCCAACACCTCCTGTGAAAGCGCCCTGTGCTTTCGGCCCCTGCAGCCGCGGCTTGCCGCAGGGCTGAATGTGGTGTGGAAGAAATACCAGGTGTTTTCCCCGGCGGCCGAGCTGTTTCTGGAGCGGCTGCGCCAGGCCGCAGAAGGATAAAAAAAGGCCGGAGCCTCTAAAAAGGCTCCGGCTTTTTGTGCGCCGGAAAGGGATCACACCTTGCGGGCGTCGGGCTGACTTTTGCGGAAGGGCACCAGGCCGGTGCGGTTGAGAGCCAGCATCACAACAGGGATCAGGATGAGCTGTACGATGATGCCCGGGATGGCGTTGAGGAAGGCGCTGGCCATAAAGACCTGCATGGTCAGGCTGCTGCCGGTGGCGCCCAGCAGCACCGCCTGTACCACGCCCCACACGGCCCGGCCTGCCAGCATGGCGGCGATGAGGCAGCGGTAGAGGGCGCGGACGCACTGCCAGCGGGACCGGCTGTACAGCAGGCCCACCACCAGGCCGTAGGTCAGCAGCTCAAAGGCCATGGAAGTGGCGGTGGGGAACAGGGGCGGCATACCAAACAGCACCGACCGCAGCAGGGGCACCACAAAGCCCACAGCCGCGCCGTACTGCCAGCCGCAGATCAGCCCGCACAGAAAGACAGGCAGGTGCATGGGCAGCAGCATACTGCCGATCTGGGGGATCTGCCCGGTAAAGAAGGGCAGCACGAGGCCCAGTGCCAGGAACAGGGCTGCGAGGGTCAGGTTTTTGATCTTGGTGTGCATAGACATTCTCTCCTCACTAAGCTGGTTGGATCGGGGGCAGGTGCCGGAGCTATTGTACCAGAGCCGCCGCCCGCAGGCAACCCGTTTTTTTCAACGCAACTATAACACAGGGCAGACCAAAAAACAAATACTTCCTTAGAATATGCAGCCATGCGGTTTGTGCATATCTGGGACCACAACAAAAACCCGGGGCCTTTTGGACCCCGGGCGCAGCGTCACTTCCGGCGCAGTTCAAACCAGGTTTTGGCGTACCCCGCCAGGTGGGGGATCAGCTGCTTGATCTCCAGGCCGGTGGTGTTGATGCACAGGTGGTAGCCTGTCTTGTCGCCCCAGCGCATATCGGAGAACATACGGTGGTACTGGGCCCGGCGGGCGTCCACCCGTTTGATCTCCCGCTCCAGCTGGCGGGGGGAGGACAGGTGGTCGGCCTCCTCATACTGCTGGCAGCGCGCCACCTTGTGGTCCATGTCCGCGTAGACGAACAGCTTGAGGGGGGCGTCGCCGCTCAGGATGACGTCGGCGGCCCGGCCCACGATGACGCAGTCGGAGGCTGCGGCCAGCTCTTTGAGCAGCTTCTGCTTTTCCACCAGGATATCCACCTGCTGTTTATACAGGGAAGGGCTGGAGATGGTGCGTCCAAAGTGGAGCGGGATGCTGGTGAGGATGCCGTTGCCGATGGCGCGGGCGACGTAGCCCTGGTCCAGGTTCATCTGCCGGGCCAGGCCCGCCTCGATCTCGCTGTCGTAGTAGGCGCAGCCTAAAGCGTCGGCCAGCCGTTTGCCGACCTCCCGCCCGCCGCTGCCAAACTCGCGGCTGATGGTGATGATGCGATTCATACGCTTTGCCTCCTCGGATGGCTCAAAGGGTTGGATGACGTTCACGATGCGTCGGGCTGGTGCAGGCTGGACCAGTTCAGGCGCAAAGTCAGCAGGGCCAGCGCCGCCGCCAGCAGGGCGGTGGCGGGGAAGTTGATCCACAGGCCGTCCAGACCCAAAGGCCACAGGACGACCAGCAGGATCACCGGGAAGATCAGGGCTGTGGACACCGAGATGATGGAGGCCGCCAGGGATTTTTCCACCGCCAGCATATAGCTCTGGGTGGCGAAGGACAGCCAACGGGTCAGGTAGGTCAGGCTGAACACCTGCAGCGCCCCCACCGACAGGGCCAGGGCATCTCCGTCAGCCCCGGTGATGAACAGATGGGTGATCTGGACCGGGAACAGCCGGATGACCACCACCGACAACAGGGAGATGACGGCCGCCGCCGTGAAGCAGCATTTCTCGATGGCCCGCACCCGGGAGTATTTCCGGGCGCCCCAGTTGTAGCCCACGGCGGGCTGCAGCGAGTCGCACATACCGTACATCAGGGGCTGGATGAAGCCGTCCACATACATCAGCACGCCGTACACCGATACCGCCAGCTCGCCTCCCAGGCGCACCAGGAAAAGATTCATCAGGATGGAGGTCAGACGTCCGGCGATGTTGTTCAAAAAGCTGGGGCTGCCGCAGGCGATGATCTGCCGCAGCAGGTCCAGGTCGAACCGGGGTTTGCAGAAGTGCAGCAGGGCTTTGCCCCGCACAAAGGGGATGAAGGCCAGCAGCACGCAGATGAACATACCCAGCGAGGAGCCCAGGGCCGCGGCCCAGATGCCCCAGCCGAACACGCCCAAAAACAGGAATTCAAAGCCGACGCACAGCACCGACATCAGGATGTTGAGCGCCATGCTGCCCCGGATATACCCCGAGATGCGCAGGTAGTTGTCCACAGCGTACAGGATGGTGGTGAAGGGAGAGCACAGCGCGTAGGTGCGCAGGTACTGTACCGCCTGGGTGGCAAACTCGCCCTCTGCCCCCATCATCCCGATCAGGAAGGGGGCGGCCGCGAACATGACCGCGCCGATCACCGCGCCGGCCCCCACGATCAAAAAGCAGGCGCAGGTGAAGATGTTGTTGGCTTTCTGCCGTTCATTCTGGCCCAGGGCCACCGAAATGGGCACGGACGAGCCCACACCCACCAGGTCGGCCAGGGAAAAATTGATGATGACAAAGGGCATGGCCAGGTTGAGGGCGGCAAACGAGGTGGAGTCCAGAAAATTGCCCACCAAAATGCCGTCGATCAGCTGGTACAGCGAGGAGGCCAGCATGCCCACCGCGCCCGGAAGGGAGGCGATGAAGAACAGTTTCAGGGGCGGCGTTTTGGAAAACAGTGCGGTAGAATCCATAAAAAGCGAAAAGTCTCCTTTCTCCTGTGGGCCCGCAGCGGAGCGCTCTGCAAAAAAAGCGCCCGGCCATTGCAACAACGTAACAACAACCGAGCGCACTCGTCATCTTATCCGATCAGGGATGCAGTATCCCTATTGTGTATTGCGATACACGATCCTCCGATGGAGCCATATTCTGTTTGGATGCAGCGGGGCGTATCTGTGTGCCGGCAGGCGCGCCAAACGGGCCGTCCGGGGCAAAATCGGACCGTACCGGGAACATTTCAGATCCACGCCGGGACCATTATAGCAGAGGCGGCCGGCAAAAGTCAAGCGCGGCGGGATGCGGCAAACGGGAGGGGCGCCCGGCTGGCGTTTTTTGGCCCGGTATGCTATTATAGTAGAACCGGGCGCGGCGCGCGCCGCGCATCTTTTTTTATTTGAGCAGAGGGGTAATGACAATGTCGATCGAGCGTGTAAGAGACTATTTCAAGACCTATGGCATGGATGGGCGCATTCTGGAGTTCGATGTCTCCAGCGCCACGGTGGAGCTGGCCGCCCAGGCGCTGGGGTGCGAGGGCTGCCGCATCGCCAAGACCCTGTCCTTTATGGTGGACGGCGGACCCATCCTGATCGTGGCCGCCGGCGACGCCAAGGTGGACAACCACAAATACAAGCAGCAGTTTGGCACCAAGGCCAAGATGCTGACCGCCGACGAGGCCGCCCGGCTGGTGGGCCACGCGGTGGGCGGAGTGTGCCCCTTTGGGGTCAACCCGGGGGTCAAGGTATACCTGGATGAATCCCTCAAGCGGTTCGAGACGGTGTTCCCGGCGGCGGGCAGCAGCAAATCGGCCATCGAGCTGACCATCCCCGAGCTGGAGCGGTACTCCGGCTGCACTGCCTGGGTGGACGTCTGCAAGAACTGGCAGCCCGCAGAGGGCTGATAAGAGAGGAGGGGGCCCTATGGTCACGGTGACATTGCTGGGCACGGCGGCTACCATGCCGCTGCCCCAGCGCGCCTTGACGGCGGCGCTGCTGTCCTGGCAGGGGCACAGCCTGCTGTTCGACTGCGGCGAGGGCACCCAGGCCGCCGCCATGCGGGCGGGTGTGGGGCTGTCCCGGCTGGAGGCCATCTGCCTGACCCACTACCACGGGGACCATGTGTTCGGGCTGCCCGGCCTGCTGCAGACCATCGGCTGCCAGGGGCGCACCCGGCCTTTGCTGCTGACCGGCCCCCGGGGTCTGGAGCAGTTCTGGTCCGTCATGCGGGTACTGGCGGGGCCGCTGCCCTACCAGGTGCTGCCGGCCGAGATGGGGTCCGACGGGCTGTGGTTCGAGGGCGGGGCCGAAGTGCGCGCCATCCCCACCCGGCACCGGGTGCCAAGCCAGGGATACCAGTTCCTGCTGCCCCGGGCGGGCCGGTTCGACCCTGCAAGAGCCAGAGCCCTGGGGGTGCCGCTGAAATACTGGAAGCAGCTGCAGCAGGGAAAAGCGGTGCAGCTGCCCGGAGGCCCTGTGGTCCCCCAGCAGGTCTGCGGACCCGCCCGGCGGGGGATCAAGGTGGTGTTCTCAGGGGACACCGCCCCCTGCCCTGCCCTGGAGGCCGCCGCCCGGGACGCCGACCTGCTGATCTGCGATGCCACCTATGCGGAGGACGAGCTGGCCTCCGAGGCCGCCAAATATGGCCACAGCACCTTCCGCCAGAGTGCGGAGCTGGCCGTCCGGGCGGGGGTGCGGCGGCTGTGGCTGGCCCATTATTCCCCCCGCATCGAGGACCCGGAGGCCTTCCTGCCCCTGGTGCAGTCCATCTGCCCGGCGGCAGAGTGCGGCCTGGACGGCAAGAGCATCACCCTGCGCTTTGAGGAGGCGGAGCCATGACCCTTTGGATCGACCCCGGGGCAGGGCAGGTGCTGGAGGTCCTGCGCCGGGCCGGCCACAAGGCGTACCTGGTGGGGGGCTGCGTGCGGGACAGCCTGGCAGGCCGCACCCCCCAGGACTGGGACATCTGCACCAGCGCCCGGCCCCGCCAGACCATGGAGCTGTTCGGGACGGAGCGGTGCATCCCCACCGGGCTGCAGCACGGCACTGTCACCGTCAGGCAGGGAGAAGGCCTGTATGAAGTGACCACCTTCCGGGTGGAGGAGGGCTATTCCGACGGGCGGCACCCCGACCGCGTGTCCTTTGTGGGGGAGGTGGAGGCGGATCTGGCCCGCCGGGATTTTACCATCAACGCCATGGCCTATGCCCCCGGCGAAGGTCTGATCGATCCCTTTGGGGGCCGGGAGGACCTGCTGGTGCACCGGCTGGTGCGGGCGGTGGGGGACCCGGTCCGCCGCTTTGAGGAGGACGGGCTGCGCATCCTGCGGCTGTACCGCTTTGGCGCCCGGGAGCAGCTTGCCGTCGAACCCGCCACCGGCAGGGCCGCCATAGCGGAGCGGGCCCGGCTGGACTGCGTCTCGGCCGAACGGATCTGGCAGGAGCTGTACAAGCTGCTGGCGGCCCCGCAGCCCGGCTCCTGGATGCCCCCCGAGATCCTGGGACAGGTGCTGCCCTGGCTGGATACGGCGGGGCAGCCGGCCCGCTATGCCGCCTCGCTGGCAGTGGTGGACGCTTTGCCCCCCGACCCTCTGGTCCGTCTGGCGGCCCTGCTGGCTCCCGCCGGCCCCGGGGCTGCGCGGCAGGCGGTGAACGCCCTGCGGTGCTCCCGGGCCCAGGGGGAGGAGGTGTGTGCCCTGGCGGCGGACAGCGCCCTGCCTCTGACCGGTGAACCGCTCCGCCTTCAGGCTCGCCGCCTGCTGGCCCGGATGGACGCACGGCGGGCCGGCCGGCTGCTGGCGCTGCGCCGGGGACAGACCGGGGACGAGGGCTTTGCCCGTCTGGCCGGGGAGGTGCGCCGCCTGGAACGGGAAGGGGCCTGCTGCCGTGTGGGGCAGCTGGCGGTGAACGGCAAAGACCTGCTGGCTTTGGGGGTCCGGCCGGGGCCCGGGGTGGGCCGTCTGCTGGAAGCCGCCCTGCAGCAGGTGATCGAGGAAAAACTGCCCAACCAGCACGACCCGCTGCTGGGATGGCTGAAGGAGAACCTATGACGACAGATACTGCAAGAGAACAATATTCCCGCACCCGGCTGCTGCTGGGGCAGCAGGGCATCGACCGCCTGCGTGCCGCCCGCGTGGCGGTGTTCGGGGTGGGCGGCGTGGGCGGCTATGTGGTGGAAGCCCTGGCCCGCAGCGGCGTGGGCGCGCTGGACCTGATCGACGACGACAAGGTCTGCCTGTCCAACCTCAACCGCCAGATCATCGCTACCCACTCCACCCTGGGACAGTACAAGGTGGACGCCGCCGCCGCCCGGGTCCGGGACATCGACCCGGATATCCAGGTGCGTACCTACAAGGTCTTTTACACCCCCGAGACGGCGGACCAGTTCGATTTTTCCCAGTACAGCTATGTGGTGGACGCCATCGACACGGTGAGCGGCAAACTGGCCCTGGTGATGCAGGCCAGGGCGGCCGGGGTGCCGGTCATCTGTTCGATGGGGGCGGGCAACAAGCTGGACCCCACCCGCTTTGAGGTGGCGGACCTGTACGAGACGTCGGTGTGCCCCCTGGCGCGTGTGATGCGCGCCGAATGCCGCAAGCGGGGCATCGACCATCTGAAGGTGGTCTATTCCAAAGAACCGCCCATGGCCCCCCGCCCGGAGGAGGCGATGCCCGCCGGGATGCCGGACAGCAGCCCGGCCCGGCCCGGCGCGCCCAAAAAGAGGGCGCCCGGCTCCAATGCCTTTGTGCCCTCGGCGGCGGGGCTGATCATCGCCGGACAGGTGGTCTGCGACCTGACCGGCTGCCGCAACGACTGACACTGTGAGGATAGCATGAAATACAAGATCTTATCCAGCGACTACGACAACACCCTTGTCCCCTTCGGGGAAAAGCGCCCCCGTCCCGCAGTGGAGGCGGCCGTGCGGAAGATGCAGGCCGCAGGGGGCAAGTTCGTCCTCAGCACCGGGCGGGCCTGGCCCGCCGTCAGAAACCCGGGCCAGCTGGGGGCCATCCGCTTTGACTACGCCATCACCTGCAACGGCGCCTATGTGGTGGACCGCAGCGGCGCCGCCGTCTATGAGCGCCCCCTCACCAACGAGGAGATGTACGCGCTGGTGGACTTCTGCGAGGACTACGACTACCTGCTGCAATTCAACTTCCGGGATGGGTACTATGCCTACTGCGGCTATGAGGCCCTGCGCAGCCGCTACGAACAGATGGGCAGCCCGGGGCTGGCCTGTGTGGACGGGGAAGACCAGGACCGCCACCTGATCGATATGCCCCACGCGGCCTTCATGGTCTGTCCGGAGGAGGCGGTGGAGGCCTTCCAGCGCAAATATGGCCACCTGAAGCTGCACATGATGCGGGTGGGCGGCCGGAACGCCAACGGCTGGTGCTGCTACGATGTGGTGCGGGACGGCGTCGATAAAGGGGCGGGCCTTGCCAGCCTCTGCGCCGCCATGGGTCTGTCCCTGGAGGAGGCGGTGGCCGCCGGGGATTCGGACAACGACATCGGGATGCTGCAGGCCGCAGGGCTGGGCTGCTGCATGGCCAACGGCAGCCCCGCAGCCCTGGCCGCCGCCGACCGCGTCATCGGGGATGTGCGGGAGGACGGCCTGGCCGCCCTGATCGAGGAGCTGTGGTTCGACGGACCGCGGGCGGAGCCTTCCGGCTGCGACCTGGGTTCGGCCTGGGGAGGGGTGTTCCGCCCGTGAGCTTCGCCCCTGTGTATGGCCCGCAAAGCCGGGCGCTGATCCTGGGCAGCTGGCCCAGCCCCAAAAGCTGGGAGATGGGGTTCTATTACGGCCACCCCCAGAACCGGTTCTGGCCGCTGCTGGCCGCCCTGACCGGCGAGCCGGCGCCCCGGCGGGAGGACGTCGAGGCCAAGCGCGGCATCATCCTGCGCCACGGCCTGGCCCTGTGGGATGTGCTGGCCAGCTGCACCATCCAGGGCGCGTCGGATGCCTCCATCCGGGACGCCGTCCCCGAGGATATCGCGGCCCTGCTGGCCCGCGCCCCCATCCGGGCGGTGTTCTGCAACGGGGCCCAGGCCCACAGGCTGTATGTCCGGTATATGCAGCCGGTCAGCGGCATACCGGCGGCGCGCCTGCCCAGCACAAGCCCCGCCAACGCCGCATGGAGCCTTGCCCGGCTGCGGGAGGCCTGGGGAGAGGCTCTGGGCCCGTACCTTTTGTAAGGGCTGTGTAAAATCATTTCCAACCTGTAAAATCTTTGCCCAAGGCCTTGCGTTTTTGCCAAAAGGCTTTATTATGGTATTGACAGGGCTTTTTTGCCCCAAAGGAGATAGGACCATGAGTAAGATCATCCGCACCGAAAAGCCCAGCGTCCTGCCATTTTATGCGGCGGCTGCGGCGGGGCTGGTGCTCAGCGCGCTGCTGCCGGTGTACAAACTGTGGGCATTGGCGGTGGCGCTGGCCGGCGCAGCGGCCGTGTTCCTGGCGGCCAGGCGGGTCTGTCCGCCCCAGGTCATCCTGCGGGAGGTCCCCTTCCACACCGGCAGCGGGGACGTGGACCAGATGCTGGCCGACATCCAGCAGAAACTGGACACCCTCCACGCCCTCAACGACGCGCTGCCCGACCCGGAGCTGTCCGCCGCCATGGACCGGATGGAAAAGGCGGGCCGCTCCATCATCGAGGTGGTGGAGGCCGCCCCCGCCAAGGCCAAGCAGGTGCGCCGCTTCGCCAACTATTACCTGCCTGACGCGGTGCATGTGCTGGAGCAGTACGCCGCCATGGCCCGCCAGGGGGTGCGGGGCGAAAACGCCGCTGCCGTCCGGGCGCAGGTGGAAAAGAACGTGGGCACCATTGCCACCGCCTTTGAGAACCAGCTGGACGCCCTCTATGCCTCGGAGAGCATGGACCTGTCGGCGGACCTGGCGGTGCTGGAGACTCTGATGAAGAACCAGGGCCTGTAAAGGGCCTGACCTGCGGTATGAACATTGAGAAAGGACGAATCTTGTATGGCAGACAACAACACTTTGAACTTTGACTTCGACGCCCCCGCCACCCCCTCCCTGACGCTGGACCCCGCGGCCGACCTGGCCGTCCCCCAGGAGGAACAGCAGCAGCCGGCCCAGCCTCCCCAGCAGGAGGTGCGCCTGACCCCCGAGGAGCAGAAGATGGTGGACGACTTCGCCGAGAAGATCGACATCACCAACAGCCAGCAGGTGCTGCAATACGGCGCGGCCAGCCAGAAGAAGATCGGCGACTTCTCGGAGGCGGCGCTGGCCAAGGTGTCCACCAAAGACTTGGGCGAGGTGGGGGAGATGATCACCGACCTGATCGGCGAGCTGAAGAGCTTCGACGCCGCCGAGGAGGAAAAGGGGATCTTTGGCTTCTTCAAGAAAAAGTCCAACCAGCTGGACCAGCTCAAGACCAAGTACAACAAGGCCGAGACCAACGTGGAGAACATCCAGGCCATGCTGGAGGGCCACCAGGTGCAGCTGCTCAAGGACATCGCCATGCTGGACAAGATGTACGAGCTGAACATGGCCTATTTCAAAGAGCTGTCCATGTATATCCTGGCGGGCAAGAAAAAGCTGGAGCAGGTGCGGGCCCAGGAGCTGCAGCAGGCCATGGACAAGGCCAAACGCAGCGGCCTGCCCGAGGACGCCCAGGCGGCCCGGGACCTGGCCGATCAGTGCGAGCGGTTTGAGAAAAAGCTCTATGATCTGGAGCTGACCCGCAACATCAGCCTGCAGATGGGCCCCCAGATCCGGCTGCTGCAAAACAACAATACCATGATGGCCGAGAAGATCCAGTCCACCATCGTCAACACCATCCCCCTGTGGAAGAACCAGATGGTGCTGGCTCTGGGCCTGGCCCACAGCCAGCGGGCCATGGAGGCCGAGCGGGCGGTGACCAACATGACCAACGACCTGCTGAAGAAAAACGCCGAGGCCCTCAAGATGGGCACCATCGAGACGGCCCGGGAGTCCCAGCGCGGCGTGGTGGATATCGAGACGCTGCAGCAGACCAACAAGAGCCTCATCGAGACGCTGGACGAGCTGAACAAGATCCAGACCGAGGGCCGGGCCAAGCGCCAGGCGGCCCAGCAGGAGCTGACCCGCATCGAGGACGAACTGAAACAAAAGATGATGGAGATCCGCGGCTGATATGGCAAATGCAGATTTTGAACCCGGACGTCAGGCCCCCGGCGGCTTTGACGCTTCCAGTTACCGCAGCGCTCCCCGGGAGACTGCGGCTCCGGCTCTGACCCCTTTGCAGAAAAAACTGGCCAAAATGGAAAAGGCCCTGCCTGCCCCTCTGCGCACCCGGGCCGTCGCCCTGGTGCTGGCAGTGGCGGTGCTGGCAGGGGCTGCGGCGGGCCTGGGCGGCGTCAAGCTGCGGGGCCGCTACCATGAAGCCAGAAGCTGGTACACGGTGGGCGCGCCGGGCGACAACGGCTACAACCTGAACGACGAACTGTCCGAGCGGGCCAACACCGCCGCCAACGTCATCACCAGCGCCCTCAACACCCCCGGCCTGGGGGCGGAGAGCAGCGCGGTGACGGCGGCCCAGGTGGCCCTGGACGGATTTACCGCCTGCCAGGAGGCTCTGGACAGCGGCGGCGCCGGGATGTCCGAGATGTATCGGGCCAACGAGGCGCTGGGCAGTGCCATCGACCTGCTGTACGGGGAGATGCAGGCCCTGGCCGACGACCCCCTGAATATGGGGGCGGTGGGCACCCAGTATGGCCTGTTCAACAGTGCCGGCACCATCCTGGGCAGCCTGCACTACAACCAGGCCGTGATGGACTATCAAAATGAAACCGGCGGGCCCTGGGCCAGTGTGCTCAAGGGGCTGTTCGGTGTGGATGAGATCGAGGTGTTCGGATGAAAAAACTTCTGCAAAAGCCCGCTGCATGGGGCCTGGCCCTGGTGCTGGCGGCAGGGGCGGCGGCGCCTGCCTGTGCCGCCGTCAGCCTGCCCGACCTGCCGGCGGATCAGTGCGTGGTGGACGCGGCCAATGTGCTGTCGGATGACACCGCCGCGTACATCGACCAGCTCAACGGCCAGCTGGAAGCCAGCTGCCAGGGGGCTCAGATCGGGGTGCTGACGGTGGACTACACCGGCAGCGCCACCACCGAGGAATACGCCCTGGAGGCCTTCAACACCTGGGGCGTCGGGAATCAGGACCAGGATAACGGCATCCTTCTGCTGCTGGTGATGGAGTCCCCCCTTTACGCCGACGGCGACTATTACCTCACCTACGGGGACGGCTTCCGCAACACCACGGTGGAGCGGCAGGCCAGCCCTCTGGCCCAGACCATGGAGAGCGACTTTGCCGCCAAAGATTACGACGGCGCGGTCCAAACCTGTGCTGCGGCGGTGGCCGACGCCGTCGCGGATGTGTACGGGGTCAGCCTGACCGGGGACGGCAGCGCCCCCGCCCCCGAACCGGACCTGCTGACCCGGGTCTCGGAGGCCTTTGGGGCGATCGTGCTCGGCTTTATCTTTCTGCTGGCGGTGATCATGGTGGCCCGCAGCGTGATGGGAAATTTCTTCCCCTTCTGCTTCGGCTGGTGCCTGGGCAGCAACTTCCGCGGGCCCCGGCCGCCCAGAGGGCCCCGGGCGCCCCGCCGCGGCC
>NZ_NFLM01000049.1 GCF_002160915.1 Faecalibacterium sp. An121 | reverse complement strand
TCAGTGGGATATCTTATCTTTGGGTCGGCTTCACGCTTAGATGCTTTCAGCGTTTATCCGATCCGAACATAGTTGCCCAGCTGTGCTCCTGGCGGAACAACTGGTGCGCCAGAGGTTCGTCCGTCCCGGTCCTCTCGTACTAGGGACAGCTCCCATCAAATATCCTGCGCCCACGACAGATAGGGACCGAACTGTCTCACGACGTTCTGAACCCAGCTCGCGTACCGCTTTAATTGGCGAACAGCCAAACCCTTGGGACCGAATACAGCCCCAGGATGCGATGAGCCGACATCGAGGTGCCAAACCTCCCCGTCGATGTGGACTCTTGGGGGAGATCAGCCTGTTATCCCCAGGGTAACTTTTATCCGTTGAGCGATGGCATTTCCACTCACATACCACCGGATCACTAACTCCGACTTTCGTCCCTGCTCGACCCGTCAGTCTCGCAGTCAGGCTCGCTTTTGCGTTTGCACTCTCTCGCTTGATTTCCGTTCAAGCCGAGCGAACCTTTGAACGCCTCCGTTACTCTTTTGGAGGCGACCGCCCCAGTCAAACTGCCCACCTGACAATGTCCCCCAGCCCGCTTCAGGGCTGCTGGTTAGAATTCCAATATCACAAGGATGGTATCCCAACGTCCACTCCACATATGCCAAAGCACATGCTTCCCTGTGTCCCATCTATCCTGTGCATGCAACATCGAAACCCAATATCAGGCTACAGTAAAGCTCCATGGGGTCTTTCCGTCTTGTCGCGGGTAACCGGCATCTTCACCGGTACTACAATTTCGCCGGGCGGGCTGTTGAGACAGTGCCCAAATCATTACGCCTTTCATGCGGGTCAGAACTTACCTGACAAGGAATTTCGCTACCTTAGGACCGTTATAGTTACGGCCGCCGTTCACTGGGGCTTCAATTCAATGCTCTCACATCTCCTCTTAACCTTCCAGCACCGGGCAGGCGTCAGCTCGTATACGTCATCTTTCGATTTAGCACAAACCTGTGTTTTTGGTAAACAGTTGCTTGGGCCGTTTCTCTGCGGCTGGATCGCTCCAGCACCCCTTCTCCCGAAGTTACGGGGTCAATTTGCCGAGTTCCTTAACAACCCTTCTCCCGTTGGCCTTAGAATCTTCTTCCTACCTACCTGTGTCGGTTTGCGGTACGGGCACCGCAGAAATACACATGGCTTTTCTCGCCACCCTCCATGCTCGACTTCGGTACTATTTTCCCTCGATCGCTACCGGTACCAACGCCCGGCTCGAACACTTCGGATGTGTCCCCATGCTTAACTCTTTTGGTGGTGACGGAATCTCTACCGTCTGTGCATCGGCTACGCCTTCCGGCCTCACCTTAGCTCCCGACTAACTTGGAGCGGACGAACCTTCCTCCAAAAACCTGAGGCTTTCGGCCATGCAGATTCTCACTGCATTCGCGCTACTCATTCCGGCATTCTCACTTCTATACACTCCACAGCCGCTCACGCTACTGTTTCTCCGCGTATACAACGCTCCCCTACCCAGCATTTCTGCTGCCTAAGCTTCGGTGTCAGGTTTAGCCCCGTTAAATTCTCCGCGCAAAGACGCTCGACCAGTGAGCTATTACGCACTCTTTAAATGAGTGGCTGCTTCTGAGCCAACATCCTGGTTGTCTGCGTATCTTCACATCGTTTTCCACTTGACCTGACTTTGGGACCTTAGCTGTAGATCTGGGCTGTTTCCCTTTTGACAATGACATTTATCTGACACTGTCTGACTCCCATTCATCAATACTCCGGCATTCTGAGTTTGATAAGCTTCGCTAACCTCTCGGCCGCTAGGCTATTCAGTGCTTTACCTCCGGGTATCTAAAATGAGGCTAGTCCTAAAACTATTTCGGGGAGAACCAGCTATCTCCGAGTTCGATTGGAATTTCTCCGCTACCCACAATTCATCCGCCGCCTTTTCAACGGAGGTCGGTTCGGCCCTCCATGGAATTTTACTTCCACTTCAGCCTGATCATGGGTAGGTCACCCGGTTTCGGGCCCATTGCACGCAACTTATCGCCCTTTTCAAACTCGCTTTCGCTTCGGCTCCAGTCCTTAAGACCTTAACCTTGCTGCGTACAATCGCTCGCCGGACCGTTCTACAAAAAGTACCCTATCACACTTTGACGTGCTCTAGGTGCTTGTAGGCACAGGGTTTCAGGTTCTCTTTCACTCCCCTCCCGGGGTCCTTTTCACCTTTCCTTCACAGTACTATACGCTATCGGTCACTGGGTAGTATTTAGGGTTGGAGGGTGGTCCCCCCTTCTTCCGACCGGGTTTCACGTGTCCGGCCGTACTCTGGATCCTGCTCGTCTCTCGCCGTTTTCGCCTACGTGGTTCTCACACTCTCCGACCGGCCTTCCCATGCCGTTCGGCTAACAGCTCAAGTCCTAATTGCAGTCCGTACCCCAGAGATATTTCTATCTCTGGTTTGCCCTCTTCCGCGTTCGCTCGCCACTACTTACGGAATCTCTTTTGATGTCTCTTCCTCGCCCTACTTAGATGTTTCAGTTCAGGCGGTTCCCCCGACATACCTATTTTGAAGTTCAGTATGCCGTACCTGGGTATGAACCCAGGTGAGTTTCCTCATTCAGACATCCACGGATCAACGCTTATTTGCAGCTCCCCGTGGCTTTTCGCAGCTTATCACGTCTTTCTTCGGCTCCCAGTGCCAAGGCATTCGCCCTGCGCCCTTCTTCGCTTGACCATTT
>NZ_NFLM01000048.1 GCF_002160915.1 Faecalibacterium sp. An121 | reverse complement strand
TCTGTTTTGCAGCGGCGATGGTTTGAATCCATTGTTCTTCCCGAACTGCCATTGCTCTCTTTTCCATGTTTGCCTCCTCAATGGATTTTCTCGGAGAGGCCGTGTATTTTTAAGACCGCTCTCAAAAATACACAGCCACTCCATGGAACGATTTTCTCACTGGGAGACTGGGCTTGGCAAGTACACTGTTTCGTGGGGCGCTTACAATCTGGACGGCAGAAAAGATGTTCTGGGGATGTGGGTCGGCGAAAATGAGAGCGCCAAGTTCTGGGCAACCGTATTGAATGGTTTGAAAAACCGCGGTGTAGAGGACATTTTCATTGCCTGTACTGACAATCTTACGGGATTCGACGCAGCTATCTGCAAAAATCGCCACCTCAGCCCCACCTGCACGCGATTTGAGCACCACCCTGCCGGAGTTTTAGCTCCACTTTCACGCACTGAAGCCCCACCTGTGTTGTCTGAGTTTTAAGCCGCCTCGCCGGTCGGCTAGACCATACATGTTCAAACACGGACGCTGAGCGACATCTGCACGGAGTTTTAGCGACACCCTGCCGGAAAGCTGGCGACACCTCACCGCCCTAAAGCGACATCCTTGTACCTTACATACAAAAGCTCTGCCAGCCAAACCGGCCAGCAGAGCCTAATTCAATTTTCTTCAGGGACAGGAATAACGTTTTCTGTTAAGATGTTCTCCAACATCCGAATCCGCTCGCGCTGTCGCTGGAGCTGGAGCTCTTTCTCAGCTGCGTAAAAGTATTCCACCGACTCACGCTCCATCTCGTTGTAGCAGGCCCTTTCCAGTTCCAAAGCCGCGCAGTTTTCCTCATCGTAAAGACAAGAACAGTCATGTATCCTGGCCACCGCCTTCCCGGGCAGCCCTCAAGCCCTTGCGTTCCCGCATGGAAACTTTACCGTCAACCAGAACCTCGTAAGCGTTGTGGATAATACGGTCCATAATAGCTTCTGAAACGGGGCTGTTGGACTCCGGGTTCGGGTCGATCCTGGTGTACCACCCCTCAGATTCGTACTGCGTGCAAAAGATCGTAGACTTGCGGCACCGCGCCTCCACAATCTCCAGCATATCGTAGGATTCCTGCGGGGACAGCGGACGAATCAGCCATTCATCCAGAATCAGCAGGTCTTTCTTCTTGTACGATTCAAGCACTTTTTTCAGTGTGCCAGCGCTGCGGGCAATGCTCAGCTCATCCAGCAGTTCCGGCATACGGATGTACTGTACCTTCTTGAAACGGCGGCAGGCTGCATTGCCCAGGGCACAGGCAATGTAAGTTTTGCCATTGCCCGAGGCACCCTTGAGGATAATGTGGTGGCCTTCGTCAATGTACTGGCAGGTGGCAAACCGCAGCATCTGTGCTTTGTCCAGCTTGCGATCCTCGTGGTATTCAATGCCTTCCACGGTGGCAGAGGGTACGGCGAAGCGTGCGTTGCGGATAAACCGGTTCAGTTTGTTGCTCTGGCGTCGGTTCCATTCCGCATTTACCAGCAAGCCCAGCCGCTCCTCGAAGCCCAATTCATTGAACGTGGGATCTTTCAGCTGGTTGGCAAATTCCTCGGCCATAGCGGTCAGCTTCATCGCTGTGAGCATATCCATCGTTGCCTGGTTCAGCATCAGCGGTCGCCTCCCTTCCGGAAGTAAGCCGCGCCGCGGGTAATGCCGTAGCTATTGGCTTCGGACTGAGCCGTTTGGCTTTCTGCCTTGTCCGGCTTGTCCAGGCCATTTTTCAGAATGCTGGCAATGGTGCGCAGCGAGGGTGCGGTGCTGTACGCCAGAGCCTTGCCGCAGGCTGCTTCCAGACGCTGTTTGCCGTATCGCTGTTCCAGTTTGGTCAGACCGGCGCAGGCCTTGTAGCCCTGTTCGGCGGCCTTACCGGACTTCAGGAAGTGTTCGGTCACCTTCTCGGTCATAGAGCCGACTGACATCGCCCAGCGGCTGAACTCGTCTGCGTTGTAGGTGAGATATTTCTGGTGCTCTGGAGGCATATGTTCGCGTTTCACCAGCGGATCCCGCTGCCGGGTCTGCAACCGGCGGTGGCTGGCTACACGGCTGCCGTGGTAGAACACCTCTACTGTTGTCTTGGTTACCCGGATGTCCACGCGCTCGCCAATCAAGTTGTAGGGAACGGAATACTTGTTCCTGCCATCCGTAACAAGATAGTCGTTGGCGACTTTGGCAACCGACCATACGGCCGGTTCAAACGCGCTGGCAGGCAGCGGCAGCATGTAGGGCTTTTCTTCTTCCAGATAGGCGCTGTGGCGGCAGCCAGCCATCTGCTTGAACGGGCGATCGTTCAACTCTTCCAGCTTTTCGGCAACCGCTTCATTCAATTCTCGCAGAGAAAAGAACTTGCGGTCGCGCAGAGCGGCCACAATCCACGTTTCGGCAAAGCGGACAGATGCCTCCGCCGAGCTCTTGTCCCTCGGCTTGCGGACACGCGCCGGTACGATTGCGGTGCCGTAATGCTCGGCCAGTTCCTGGTAGCTGCGGTTCAGAATCGCATCGTACCGGGTGTTGGACAGCGTGGCCGTCTTGCAGTTGTCAGGGATCAGCAGCCGTGCGACGCCGCCGAAGTAGTCGAATGCATGGACATGGCAGTTCAGCCAGTTCTCGGTTTTCATGTCGTCGCAGGCTTCCGCGTAGGTGTAGTAACTGCAGGGCAGAACGGCTACAAACAAGTAGGCGGCGCTTTGCTCGCCCGTGACCGGGTCCTGGAGGGGGATGGTATCTCCAGCCCAGTCCACCTGCATGGCGTCCCCCGGTTTGTGCTGGATGCGCATGGTCGCCCTTGTAATGCGCGCCCAACGGCGGTACCGTTCGCCAAACTGGGTGCTCATATATGGTTTCTGGCCGGTTTCCTGGCACTTCGCACAGTATTCTTCCCACAGCAGCGACAGGGTCACGCCTGACCGGGCCAGTTCACGGTGGATGTACGGATAGTCGGGCTCGGCGTATTGGCTGGATGCCTTGTGCTTGTTTGGGAAGAGAAGCTGTTCCAGCTCGGCGTTGGCGATGTCGTCGGGGAGGGGCCAGGATATGCCTTGTTCCTTTGCGGCCCGCAGTACATCCCGCACTGTATGTCTGGAACAGTGTGCCATTGATTCAATGGTTCGCTGGCTGTACTGAAGACTGCTTAGCCGCAAGATCTCCCGATAGTTTGTCATTGTTAAACCTCCAATTGATTTAGAGCACCTAACAAAACCTGACAAATAGAGGAATATACAGTAAAATACCAGTGGGGGTGAAGCAAATGCCCAGAAAGCTGGTAAGCGACGAACTGTGGAGTCAGATTGAACCACTTTTGCCAAAACATAAGCCCAGGCCCAAAGGAGGCCGTCCACGTATACCTGACCGGGCAGCTTTGACCGGAATTGTCTTTGTACTCAAGACAGGGATACCGTGGGAAGACCTGCCACAGGAGATGGGCTGCGGCAGTGGTATGACCTGCTGGCGCAGACTTCGGGACTGGCAGGAAGCTGGTGTTTGGGAGAGCCTTCACCATGTCATCCTGCAAAATTTACACGATACGAAAAAGATCGACTGGAGCAGAGCCTGTATTGACGGCTCTGTCATCCAGGCAAAAAGGGGGGCGAACACACAGGCCCCAACCCCGTAGATCGAGGTCGTCCTGGAAGCAAACATCATCTCATAACGGATCGCAATGGTATTCCGCTTGTTGTCGGCCTCACTGCCGCCAATGTGAATGATTGCAAAATGTTGGAATATATGCTGGATCATCTGCCGTCCCTGCGAAATTTGCACGGGAGACCCACTTGTCATCCTCAGAAACTTCACGCTGATAAAGGGTACGATTTTCCGTTTTGCAGACAGGCGTGC
>NZ_NFLM01000047.1 GCF_002160915.1 Faecalibacterium sp. An121 | reverse complement strand
CTCACTTGTGCCGAAGATAGTTGGCTGGACACGGCCTGTGAAAATAGGTAGATGCCGGCTTCTCTCAAAACAAGACCCCTGAGGCGTATGCCTTGGGGGTTTTGCTTTTTGGAGCTTAGCGGATATTTTTATACCGTACAAGCACCACAGTTCCCCATATGCCGCCCAAAAGCATGACTTCCAGCACGCCCAGCATATGGATCCATTTGCCGGATGAAAAGCTGCTTATAAATGCAAACAGATGGTTTGTCCCCAGCGCCCAACACAATACAGTGGATTGGAACGTAAGAACTTTCATCCAGCGGACGTCATGCTTTGCAAGGGCGTACAAGATAGAGGCGATCAATCCCACGTTCCACAGGGCGATTTCGCGCTGCCAGCCTGCCGCTGTGCCCCAGATTGAGTAAAATTCTGCGAGCTGGGGAAGCCAGAGCTGCCAGATCAGGGCGCCGGTACAGGCAAGCAGCATGAACACCAAATAGAAGCGATAGGGGGCTGTTTGGGAATGCTGTTTCATGGGAACACCTCCTAAATATGAAATATATTTCATATTTAGTATAGCGAACAGCCAAGAGGATGTCAAGGGATAATGGGGCCTTTTCTTGATTTCACTGGCTGTGCTCGTTATACTAAAAAGGAACGCAGCGTCTGAAAATGGGGGATGAAGGAATGGCAACCACAGAGATACGGGTCCCAAAGCAGGAACGCGCCGTCAAAAAGCGCGACGCTATCATTCGGGCCAGCTATGAACTGTTTTGCAGGAAAGGGTATTACCAGACGAATACAGCACAGATTGCAAAAGAAGCTGGTGTGTCCACAGGGATCGTGTACAGTTATTTCCAGGATAAGGAAGATATTCTGCTTCAGGTGGTCAGACTGTATCTTGCAGAACTGAAAGAGGCGCTGGATTCCGTTCTATCGGGTGTTGATTCCGGCAGAGGCTTATCGTATATGGTTGAGGCGTGCTATGAACGCTTGTATGCGTCCCACACCATGAGGGCAGAAGCCCATGATGAATTTTGGGCTATGGCACTTCGCAAGGAAGCCATCAAAGAGCTGTTCAAAGCGTTTGAAACGGAGCTGCTGCAAGAGCTGTATCGGAAGCTGGCCTGCCGTCAGGACGTCTCACAGACCTTGCTTCGGGAAAAACTTCGGCTGAGCTATCACATCCTGGAGTGTTCATGTCATGACGCGATCTCGCCTGATTTGTCAAAGGCAGAGCGGGAAACGTTGAAACAACTGACCGTCTCCGCCGTTGTAGACCTTCTGGAGCGTAAAATAAATTGAAAGACCGTATGCCTCCGCGCCTGGACTGACGCGGAGGTTTTTGTTTGCTCCATTGCAAAGTGAATGAATTGAATGAAATGAATGGTTTGAATGATTTCTCGGGCCTGAGAAAATGAATCCTCTTGCGCTTAGCCGATTTTTGCGGCGCGGGTCGGCGCCCGCTTGCAAAAACCGGAGCGCGGCGCCACTCACGGCTCCCTGTTTCGTCCGCAGGACGCGGTCGCCGTTCATGTAAATCATTCAAATCATGCAGTTGGTACGGTATCAAACAATAGACATAGCTTGTCAAGAGGGAAAAAAGCGCCAAAATGCGTCGCGGCACAGGGTGCAAAAAAGTCCCGACCGGACGATATGCGTACAGTCGGGACAGCGATTCGTGCGGCGCTTTTTGCGGCACGCTTTAGTATTCCTTCTTGTTCAGGATCGCGCAGGCGATACGGCCAAGGGCGGCGCCGGCCGCCAGGGCGACGAGGGGGGAGGCGCAGAACAGGGCGACCGCCAGCTCGTCGGTGAGGGTCACGCCGGCGGCCGACAGGATGCCGCCCACCGCCAGGATCAGCATGACCGGGATCATAAAGGCTCCCACCAGGATGATCCGGGCCTTCTCGGCCCCGAACCGCAGCAGCAGCGGGATGGACGCGCTGCCGGTGAGGTAGGCCAGCGCCCAGCCGAACAGCAGCAGCGCCGCCATCTCACCCAGCGGCGGCAGCGGCTGGCCCAGCAGAACCATCACCAGCGCGCCGGCTGCGCCGCCCAGCAGGTCGCCGACGGTGCAGAAGATGGCCAGGACCAGGTACTTGGCCCGGACGATCTCCCGCCGGCTGACCGGCAGCACCAGGGCGTAGCTCATCCAGCCCGCCATATCGTCAAAGCTGAAGGTGGTCACCACCATCATGGCGCACATCAGCGCGCAGGTGGTCTGGTAGCCCGTCAAGCCAGTGGTGGGGGCCAGACACACCCCCAGCACCACCAGGACCAACAGCATGGTCCTGGCGTTGTGGCCGATGTTGTACAGGTCCTTCAAAATCAGGCCCTTCATTGCACACACTCTCCTTTCACATACAGCAGCATGATCTCGTCGATGGTGGCATCGTCCACCACGGCGCCGGGGTGGGCGCGGCGTGCCTGCTCTTTGTCGGGCACCAGGACGTCCCATTGGTAGTCCTCCCGCCGCCAGGCCAGCATTTCCTGGGGCTTCAGCTGGCCGAACAGCGCTGCGCCGCACCGCAGCACCCCCCACTGATACCGCAGTTCATCCTTGGCCCTGGTGAACAGCACCCGGCCGGCATGGATGAAGGTGATATAATCCGCCACCTTTTCCAGGTCGGCGCTGATGTGGGAGGACATCAGGATGCTGTGCTCCTCGTCCTGTACGAAATCCAGGAACACGTCCAGGATATCGTCCCGCATCACCGGGTCCAGGCCGCTGGTGGCTTCGTCCAAAATCAGCAGCCGGGGCCGGTGGCTGAGGGCTGCCGCAATGGACAGCTTGGCTTTCATCCCCTTGGACAGCCCCTTGATCTCCTTTTGGGCCGGCACGGCGAACCGCTCCAGGTAGGACCGGTACAGCCCATCGTCCCACTGGCTGTACGCATGGCGCAGGATGCTGCCCACCTGGGCGGGGGTCAGGGTCTCGTAAAAGCTCCCCCCGTCGAACACCACGCCCAGGTCCTCTTTCAGCCGGGGCGCGGCGGCCAGGTCCTGCCCCCAGAAGGCCGCGCTGCCCTCGTCGGGGCGCACCAGGCCCAGCAGGGCCTTGATGGTGGTGCTTTTGCCCGCGCCGTTCTCGCCGATCAGCCCCATGATGCTGCCCCCCGGCACCGAGAAAGAGACATGGTCCAGGGTGAACCCGGGGTAGTGCTTGGTCAGACCGCTCACTGTGAGGATGGTATCCATATCATTCGCCCTCCTGATAGAATAAGGTCAGCACATCCACCAGCGTTTGCAGCGCAATGCCGCTGGCGCGTGCGATATCGGCGGCGGCTTGCAGGTGTTCTTCGGCCCGCCGCTGCTGTTCTTCCTGATAGAACTCCTTGTTCCGGGCCGCCACAAAGCTGCCCCGCCCCACCGTCGTCTCGATGAAACCATCCCGCTGCAGGTCTTCATAGGCCTTCTGCACCGTGATGACGCTGACATGGATGGACTTGGCCAGCGCCCGCATGGACGGGATGGGGTCGCCTGTCTTGAGCTGCCCGCTCATGATCATGGCCTTGATCTGGCTGGTGATCTGCTCGTAGATCGGCTTGCCGGTGTTGGAGCTGATGATGATCTCCACGTGCTCCCTCCTTTGTGCTTGAGTGTACTTATTAACTAAGTACATTATAGTCAATCAGTACGGCTTTGTCAAGCCAAAGTGAATGATTTGCATGAAATGAATGGTTTGCATGATTTCTCTACCCGGAGAAAATGAATCCTCTTGCGCTTAGCCGATTTTTGCGGTGCGGGTCGGCGCCCGCTTGCAAAAACCGGAGCGCGGCGCCACTCACGGCTCCCTGTTTCGTCCGCAGGACGCGGTCGCCGTTCGTGTAAATCATGCAAATCATGCAGTTTGCAAGGGAACGAACAAAAGCGTCGCGGTTTTGCAAGCGCCGGGGATATTGGAGCGCCGCGCCCGCCAAAGCGGGCGCATTCAGGATCGGAGCGGCGGGAGGCTGGCGCCCGGAAAAAGCGTTGTGCAATTCCTCTAATGCACTCTTACACGC
>NZ_NFLM01000046.1 GCF_002160915.1 Faecalibacterium sp. An121 | reverse complement strand
CTCACTTGTGCCGAAGATAGTTGGCTGGACACGGCCTGTGAAAATAGGTAGATGCCGGCTTCTCTCAAAACAAGACCCCTGAGGCGTATGCCTTGGGGGTTTTGCTTTTTGGAGCTTAGTGCACAGATAGAGGGTTATCTTTACCTTTTATAGTAATATCCGTTTTACTTGCACTGCCCGCTGGGGCCAGAGGGGGAGGGCCGGGACTTTTAGGTTGTTCGATGCCTTACAAAGTGAATGATTTGCATGATTTGAATGATTTTCTCAGGGTAGAGAAATCATTCAAATCATGCAGTTCGTACGGTATCAAACAAAATGCCAACCAAAAAAGCCGCCGCGAGGGGAGCGGCAGCTTGAGCCGGTCAGTCTCGCCGGAGGATGTAGCGGGTGTCGCTGACATGGCAAGTACGCGCCTGGATGCGGAACCCAAGACGCTGGTACAGCGCCAGGGCGCGCGTATTCGCTCGAAATACATATAGTTCGACCGGGCGGTCGGTGCTGGCACAGCAACGCCGGATGACGGCCGAGCCAATGCCGAGGCCCCGGAACGCAGGGAAGATATACAGGTCGTCCAGCTCCATGACGGTGTTGTCCGGGGCGAAAAAGTGAAAATACCCCGCCTTTCGACCGTCGGCATAAATGCAGGTGTAGTCCTGGATCTGCTGCTCCAGTTTGCGGCGCACCCAGGCCAGGACCTTGTGGAGTTCGATTTGGGTTTTGTCCTCGTATGCGTCGATCAACTCCTGATTGAAAGCAAAAAGCGGCTCGATGTCCGCAGCCTGGGCAGGCTTATATGTCAGTTCCATCTCTGCCTCCTTGACCGGTCGGGAAAGCGCTCATCCGGGGGCGCCATCTACAATGAAGCAGATCCGCCGCGCCTTGTCAAGTGCCGCCGGTTGTGGCGGCTTTTTTGGTTTGCAGTTTGTTCGGTGTCATACAAAGTGAATGATTTGAATGAAATGAATGATTTGCATGATTTCCCTACCCTGAGAAAATCATTCAAATCATTCAAATCATGCAGTTGGTACGGTATCAAACAATAGGCATAACTTGTCAAGAGGGCATTTCCTCTTGCGCTTAGCCGATTTTTGCGGCGCGGGATGGCACCCGCTTGCAAAAACCGGAGCGCGGCTCCGGGTTGCGGTGCCCTGCTTTTGCTGCGCCCGTCGCGGCGGGCTTGCAAAAGACAGACCGCTGCCCCTGCTCTGCTTCGCCTGCTTCGTCCGCAGGACGCGGCTCAGCTACGCAGCCAGCGACAGCTCGCTGCTTCGTCCGGGTTGCGGTGCCCTGTATTTTCTGCGCCTGTCGCAGCAGGCTTGAAAATACAGACCGCGGCCCCTGCTCCAGCTCGGCTGTTTCTGCCGCAGGCAGCGCTTCGCTGTCGCTGCGTCAAATTGCGTCGGCCTCTGGCCCCAGCGGGCAGCGCCGCGGCAGTTGTTGAGACAATTAAAACAAATCGTGAAATTCCGGAATCATTTTACTCTTTGAATTGCCTCGGTCCCGAAAATATGCTATACTTTTACAGGGACGACACACATTCTTTATAAGAAAGGAGCTACGATTTGATCCGTAAAAACGCACTCTCTGAGAAATTGCAGGAGGCTGTGGATTCGGTGCTGCCCATTGCGCTGATCGTCAGTCTGCTTTGCTTTTTCTTTGTGCCGGTGGGGTCGGGGCTGATGCTGTCCTTTTTGGTGGGCACGGTCATGATCATCGCCGGTATGGCCCTGTTTACTTTGGGGTCGGAGCAATCCATGAGCCAGATCGGCAATCTGATCGGCGCACGACTGACCAAATCGCGGAACATCTGGCTGATCCTGGCCCTCAGCTTTATCATGGGCGTGGTCATCACGGTGGCCGAGCCGGACTTACAGGTCCTGGCCACCAATGTGCCCGGCATCGACCGGATGGCCCTGATCGCCACCGTGTCGGTGGGCGTCGGCCTGTTTTTGGCCGTCAGTATGGTGCGCATCCTGCTGGGCATCCCGCTGCGGTGGCTGCTGCTGGCGTTCTATGGGCTGGTGTTCGTGCTGGCCTTTCTGTCCGACCCCGGCTTTCTGGCGGTGTCCTTCGATTCGGGCGGCGTCACCACCGGCCCCATGACGGTGCCGTTCATCATGGCGCTGGGCGTGGGCGTGGCCTCCATCCGCAGCGACGAGAAAGCCAAGGACGACAGCTTTGGTCTGGTGGCGCTGTGCTCCATCGGGCCCATCCTGGCGGTGCTGCTGCTGGGCTTCCTCTATCCGGGAAGCGCCGGCTCCTCCGAGACGGTCATTCTGGAGTTTGAGGACTCGATGAGTCTGGGCTGGGGGTATCTGTCCGCCCTGCCCGGCTATATGGAGGAGGTGGCCACCGCCCTGGCCCCCATCTTCGTGTTCTTTCTGCTGTTCCAGTTGGCGGCCCTGCGGCTGCCGGTGGCTCAGCTGGCCCGCATCGTGGTGGGTATCCTGTACACCTATGTGGGGCTGGTGCTGTTCCTCACCGGCGTCGGGGTGGGCTTCTCCTCCCTGGGCTATGTGCTGGGCGGCGAAATGGTCAACCAGGGCATGGGCCTGCTTTTGGTGCCTTTGGCGGTGCTGATGGGCTGGTTCATCATCAACGCCGAACCGGCCGTCCACGTCCTGAACAAGCAGGTCGAGGACCTGACCAGCGGCGCCATCTCGGCCAAAGCGATGGGCCGCAGCCTGTGCATCGCGGTGGCCACCGCCAACGGCCTGGCCATGGTGCGGGTGCTGACCGGTATCCCCATCCTGTGGATCCTGGTCCCGGGCTACCTGCTCGCCCTGGTCCTGACCTTCGTGGTGCCCCCTATCTTTACCGCCATCGCCTTTGACTCGGGCGGCGTGGCTTCCGGCCCCATGACGGCCACCTTTATGCTGCCCTTTGCAATGGGCGCGTGCAGCACCCTGGGGGGCAATGTCATGACCGACGCCTTCGGCCTGGTGGCCCTGGTGGCCCTGATGCCCCTTATCACGGTACAGGTGATGGGCGCGGTGTATGTGGTCAAGCTGCGCCGCTCGGTGCAGCCTGCCGCACAGCCCATGCCGGCCTATGGCGACGACGAGATCATCGAACTGTGGGAGGAGGTGGCCTGAATGGAACTGAACTACATCATCAGCATCACCGACCGGGACCAGATCCAGGAGCTGGCCACCCTGTTCCAGAACCTGGAGCTGAACATGGGCCTGATCATGCTGGGCAAGGGCACCGCCACCAGCGAACAGCTGTCCATCTATGGCCTGACCAACACCGAAAAGGCCATCGTGTCCACGGTGGCCGACACCGAGAGCACCAAACGGCTGATCCGGGCGGCCAAGCGCAAGCTGTTCATGGATATCCCGGGCAACGGCATCATGCTCACCATCCCCATCAAAAGCGTAGGAGGAGGCAGGACTTTGGCATACCTGACAGGCAACAAGGCCCCCACCGGGGGCGCGCCCGCCATGCAGTTTGAGCACGAGCTGATCATCGCGGTGCTCAACGCAGGCTATTCGGACGCCGTAATGGACGCGGCCCGCACGGCCGGCGCCGGCGGCGGCACCGTGCTGCACGCACGCGGCACCGGCACAAAACAGGCCGAGAAGTTCTTCGGCGTATCCCTGGCGGAGGAGAAGGACATCCTGTACATCGTGGCTCCCGCCGGCCAGAAGGCCGCCATCATGTCGGCCATCAACACCACCACCGGCGCGGGCACCAAAGCGGGCGCGATCTGCTTTTCGCTGCCCGTCTCGGACGTCATCGGCCTGCGCAAGGTAGATGATTAATCCTCCGCCCGTATCCAACCCCATCGCTCCCGCCCACCCGGCGGGGGCTTTTTTGTTTGGTGTCGTACAAAGTGCATGATTTGCATGATTTGAATGATTTTCTCAGGGTAGGGAAATCATTCAAATCATGCATTTCATTCAAATCATGCAGTTGGTTGGGTGTCAAACAATAGACATGGCTTGTCAAGCCCCCAAAAAGCGCCAAAATGCGTCGCGGTTTTGGAAGCGCCGGGGATATTGGAGCGCCGCGCCCGCCAAAGCGGGCGCATTCAGGATCGGAGCGGCGGGAGGCTGGCGCCCGGAAAAAGCGTTGTGCAATTCCTCTAATGCACTCTTACACGC
>NZ_NFLM01000045.1 GCF_002160915.1 Faecalibacterium sp. An121 | reverse complement strand
TTTTTGAGACTTCCGGCACTTCTTAGACTTCTGAGACCTCTGATCTCATTTGTCTCTTTTTCTTATTCTCTCACTTCTTCCGCCGCTTTGCTAGACGGGGGATTATGGGGCGGTTACGAAAAAGCTATACCCAGAATACCGCCGCGCCCGGGATGAGATGCGGGAGCTTTTGACCGTCAAGGCCAATGTGGACCGGGTGCTGAACATGGAAATGCCCGAGGCTGGGCGTGAAAAAGACCACAGTCCGCGTTGAACGGACTGTGGTCAAAATTGTATGGAAGCGTTCACAGAACGCGCAGCTGCAGAAGGAACTTCTGCGTTTGAATGGGGTTTGGGGTGTGCACCAACAAGCATCATCTGGCAATGTGGATAGCCAGATGACTTGCTTGCACACTCCACGCTCACGTTGTTTGCTCTACGTCGTCGGAGAGTTCTCTACAGCGGACAACAGGCTGTTGCTTGGGCTTTCCATTCACATGGTGACGTTCCAGACAGAAAACTATGTTGCTGGAACGCTCAAAAAAGCCGATGTTCCGTTTCCAACTCATGCCGCATTTGCAGTGCTGTAAGCCAATGAATTGCTGCTTCATCTTACGCCCGCAGCGAGGACAGAGCTTATTGGTTTTGCCCATTCAATTTGCCAAGGATCTCATCCATGCTCATGCCGTCAGCCAGCAGCTTCTGGACGGTGGATTCCAGCTCGTTTTTCTGCGCATCCATGGCAGCTTTGGCATCCGCGCTGGCTTTTTTGGATTCCAGCTTGTCGATGGCCTTCTCAGCGGCCTTGAGGGCGGCGCGGTTGGCCTTCAGCTGTGCCTTAAGGCTGTTGATCTGGTCGAGGGTTTCCGAAATATTCTGCTCCAGCTGTGCTTTTTCCGCAGCTTTTGCTTCAATGGCAGCGGCAAAATCCATCTTGGCTGCCTTGGTCTTATTCTTGCTTCCTTTGGGTCTGGGCATAGTACAATTCCTCCATGATTGAATCTGCTTTATTATAAAATAAAGTATATCATGAATGATACATCTATACAATAGCATTGCCTGCATTTTATATTGGTGAATCTGAAAAAATGTACAGTCCCAAATTTTAGTGCGTTTTTTTGAGCACAAACACTACTGCACAAGCGGCAAGGAATAAGCCCGGAATCAGAATCATCAGCAAGTAACGCTGGCGTTCGCCGGCTGCATAACTTTCTGCGCTCTCATCAGGATCAACAACCACGATGGCATCCTCATCGTGAATATAAAGGACACGCTGTACAATATCGCCTTCCTCGGCCAGCAGCTGGGCGGACGTCTCGGTGGAGCCGGCCTCAAAAGAACACCTGTACCCCGAGCCATCGGTGGCCTCATAGCGCACTTTATACACGGTGGTGGTAGGGTGCATCCGGCGGCTGCGCCCATAGGAGGAAGTGTTCTTTTTCTGTACTGGGTAAATTTCAATAGGCGTAAAGGTATGTACGCCTTTGTCCTCGTAGGCTGATGCAGGCAGCACTGTCAGTATGTTTTTAATGCCGAGGCCCAGAATGATGACAGCCACCATCATTAGGATCATGCTGGATGCGCCAAGCATATCGCGAAATTTTTCGGACATAGTTTATACCTCCGTGCTAGTAAAAGTACCCGTTGGATAGAAAGAAGTTCTGTTCAGCTATCACCTCGCGGTCAGGGTTGAAGATAAACTTCACCAGGCTGCCATTTTCTTCCATCTCATGGCGCAGGCCCTCGGCATCGTAGCGGTTAACCTGGATGTTTCCGTCAAAGGTCTCCACCTGGGTGGTGCGGTTGAAGGCATCATAGCCGTACTGGGCCTAGTAGGTTGCTTACAAAAATAATGGGTTATAATATAATTGGTTTGTGCTCATTTTTGGCTTTTTGAAAAAGCTCGGCTGGAGATAATGTCTCGTCGCTCAAGAATAACAGCTGGTAGATTTTGCCGGCAAAGGGAACACTTTGAAATATTTCATTCATCCATTCTTCTTGTTGAGAATCTGTCCCTTCGCCTTTTTGTAATTTTTCTATAAGTTGTATGATTTCAATCTCATTTAATTTCATATGTGTTTCCCCCTATCATGAATTGATATTGAAGTGGTAATTGCGATCAAGTATATCTACATGCATTCTTGGAGTTGAAATTATCATATTACTCAAATCATAGACATTTCCTCCAACATGAATTGGTGTTAGGTGATGAATAACATATTTTGAGTGTTGACCATTGGTTTGCTCAAGTGCTGTAAATGGGGCTTTCCCTGCTTGCATTAGACTTCTATTCGAAGCAGAGAACTCATTTGCATATTTTGAATTTCCAATTTCGGTCCAGAAAGCGTGTCTGAACTCGTCAAAATCATTAAATGTTTTACCTTGTAACTTTTCGCCGACTTCCTTTGGAATAACTCCAATATTTCCATGGGTCCCTCGCATCATAGTTTGGACATTAGGCAGTTTGTCTGCGCCTGTGACTGTCCCACTTTGATATCTGGGTTTTTTTACACCTGCAGAGGGGTTATAGGACTGATTAATCGCAGATGTATTTTCTGGCAGTGCAAGTGTAGCATTCTGCGCTGCGGCATAGGGATTTTTCTTTTGCTCCTTGACAATATTGGAAGCTTCTGCCATCAAGCGCTGCTTGGTGTCATAGTCCATCTTGTCAGGGTCAAGGCCGCGTTCAGATGCCAGCTTGTTAAATGCGTCCTGTTTTGTATCGCACCAGTGGCCGGTCGGGTCAATGTAGTAAGTAGGCCGGTTGGCACAATACGCATACAGATTCAGCCCATCGCCGCGGTAGGTATCCTCCTGGGTAAACCGGGCAATGACCGGGTTATAGAAGCGTGCGCGCAGGTAGTATTGCTGCGTGACTGGGTCAAGCTGTTGGCCGGTGAATTTGAAGCGGTTGGGGACGGCTTCCTCCTGAGCCGTAAGGTTGCCCCAAGCGTCGTAGGTATAGTGGTTAAGAACAAGCCCATCTTCATCAACAACATGGGTAACTGACCCCATCTCGTCGCTGACGTAGTGGTAATACGTTCTTGCGGCATCCGTATTGCGTGCGATCAGCTCGCTGCTGCGGATGTAGCGAACAAGGTTATGAGCATCAGACTCAACAACGGCCTCGCGGTCAGGATTGAAGATGAACTTCACCAGGCTGCCGTTTTCTTCCATCTCATGGCGCAGGCCTTCGGCATCGTAGCGGTTGACCTGGATGCTCCCGTCAAATATTACATATGCTATATATGTCAAGTGTTGTTGCTTGCCAGAAAGTCGACCGGCTGGTTACAACATAGGATAATGTTACCACCTCCAAAACATTGCTCCATTGCATTGGCACAATTTAATAAAGAAATCGTTTAATTTAAATCGAATGGATTCCCATTCCGGTGCGGGATAGCCGACCTCTCCATCTATAATGCTATAGCACCCCTTTTTTCTTAAATCAAATAATAAAATATCATCACTAAATAAGCACTCAAGAAAACAATAGCATCTTTCGGGAATATCATAACCGGATTCCTTTAATTCCTGTGTTGTTTCTTCAATTTCTCTTAGGCCTAATAATTTGTATCCATCATCTTCATGCTCTGATTTAAATATAATGGCACCATTAGAAATAAGCAAGAATTCTTTATATATATCTGGTAAACTACAGTCATGCAGAAACTCAAAAGTTTCGAGTTCCTTAATGGATACAGGAGAGTTCCAATAAAAGAAATATGTTGTTGTTTCTAGAACCGTTTTTATGGTTTCTTTACGGTTTGCCTTTTTTGCTAGTTCTTTTAAAATGTTCATAAGTTTTCCCAACTCTAAATTACTCGTAATTGTTCCACCATGGTGTAATGATTTTACGATGAATATTTGTTAATATTGGTGTCATATTTTCAAAGCTTGCACTGCCTCCAAATTCACGTGGCTTTATATGGTGGATTTCGTACAAATCCCATCCACCTTCTGGAGTTGTAAAACCTTGTCTATACCATTCGTCTATAAAGTCTTTTTTACATAGAATGTCAGTGCTATTGACACGATTCAAATTTGCCTCATGTTGATTCCGATACCAACGCAAGCGATAAAATATTTAGGATGTGGCTGGCACGATTCTATCAGCATTCATAGTATTTTTATAATACATGTAAATCATCTATCATGACTAGACCGTTTTTACGGAAGTCGAGTTGCAATGTCAAATCGCTTGTTCGATTGTTATAAAACATATTAATATCAATCCAATATCCGGATTTATCGCTATACTCATTTATGTCAAGTTTATCAAAATATTGGTTTGGAGGCATTGTTATATGACTTCTATTATCATATTCTGATAGTACTCTTTTAATATCTTTTCGCAAAACTCTATCTAAGATTCCTCTTTTCTCTAAATCGGAATAATCTTCATTCACTAAGCATCGTACTATATACTTGCAGTATTCTATAATCTCTGTTTTTGTTTCAAACATCTCATTTGCCTCTAATTTCTTATCTGATGACGATTGCCTGAAATTTTTATAACTGAATTATTATTTAATCCTAAAATGGGAGCTCTATGGAAGAAAAGGGGACAGCGCCAATGGAAAGCTGGATGTAAGGGACTTTGCTGTTGACAAAAATGGGATACCCAAACTGATTGCAGATGCGTTTGATAAAGTCCCAGTCTGTCTCGGCC
>NZ_NFLM01000044.1 GCF_002160915.1 Faecalibacterium sp. An121 | reverse complement strand
AATGAATTTTTCCTCCTTATGGTGTATAAAAGATAGAGACCCAAAACAGGTTCAAAGGAAGGTCCTTTCCTTTGTGTGCCTATCATAACATACCCCCCCCGGTGTCAAGACCCAATTTTGAATTTTGCCATTTTTTCTTTATTTTCTTTAGTTTGAACTCTCTAACTTTGGAGGCAGCAAAAAGGTCACGACCGGACGACATGTGCGTACGGTCGTGACACATACAGGGAAATTCGGCGCAGAGAGTGTGCGAGGCCGCTAGGCCGAGTGCGCGGTTCTGCGCTGAATTTTGTCCAAAAGGGGGATATTAGGGGGGAAGAATTTCTGTCGCGCGACTGCGCGCAGAAATTGGTCCACCCTAAAGCGTGTCAAACGACACGCTAAAGCGCCTGCAAAGCAGGCGCTTTTGATGCAGCAAGTGTTTAGCGGGCAGGTTTGGCTGCGCGCAGGGCGAGGCCCACCACAAGGCCCGCCAGGGCCGGGCAGACCCAGCCGAGGCCCAGCGAGAACAGGGGCAGATACCGCCCGGCGGCCTCCAAAAGGCCATGCAGGGGGAGCAGGGCCTGCGCCCCGGCGGGCAGGGCGTGCAGGAAGTCCAGCAGCGCCGCCGGCAGGGTGAAGGCGGTCACACTCACATAGACCCGGCGGTCGTTGTCAAACCACCGGCCCCCCAGAGCCAGCAGGATCAGGGTGATGGCCAGGGGATAGAGGAACATCAGGACCGGTGTGGCCCATGCAATGATGGTCTCCAGGCCGAAATTGGCCGCGCCAAAGGAGAAAAGGCAGAACCCGATCGCCCATGTACGGTAGCCGGGGCCATGGGGGAACAGCTGGCAGAAGGTCTGGGAACAGCTGGTGATCAGCCCCACCGCCGTTTTCAGGCAGGCAAAGGTGACGGTCACCGCCAGGATCACGGCCCCAAATGCGCCGAAATAGTGCCGGGCAATGGTGAGCAGGGCCTCGCCGCCGTTGGAGGCCGCCGGATAGACCCCGCGGCTTTGGGCGCCCACCACAGCGACCGCCAGATAGATCACGCCCATCAGGCCGCAGCCCAGGCATCCCGCGGCCACCGTATTGACGGCGATGGCCCCCGGCTCGGTGACGCCCAGGTCCCGGATCACGTTGACCACCACGATGCCGAAGGCCAGCCCCGCCAGGGCGTCCATGGTGTTGTAGCCCTCCAAAAAGCCTCCCACAAAGGCGGACTGGGCATAAGCGTCCTGCGCCTGGGCCACCGAGACCGGACCCATGGGATGGATCAGGGCGGCGGCCAGCAGGACCCCCAGGCAGACCAAAAACAGCGGGTTGAGCACCTTGCCCACCCAGGTCAGGATCTTGCCCGGGCGGAGGGAAAAGCCCAGCACCACCGCAAAAAACACCAGCGAAAAGACCGCCAGCGCCCCCTGGCTGCCGCTTCCGCCCAGGGCCGGGGCCACGCCCGTTTCAAAGGGGACGGTGGCGCACCGGGGGATGGCAAACAGAGGCCCGATGGTCAGGTAGAGCACACAGGTAAAAAACAGGCTGTACCGGGACCCCACCCGGCGGGTGAGGGCTGCCAGCCCGTCACAGCGGCTGATGCCCAGAGCCGCCACCCCCAGCAGGGGCAGGCCCACGCCGGTGACCAGCAGTCCCGCAGCGGCGGCCCACACACTGCCGCCCGCCTGCTGACCCATGGCGGCGGGAAAGATCAGGTTGCCCGCCCCGAAAAACAGGCCGAACAGCATACTGCCCACCGCCAGCATCTGCCGGAAGGTCAGGTTCTTTTTCATGGAACACACCCTCTTGTGTATCAGAATGGTTTCATGATAACATACCGATAGATGAAAGTAAATAACGACTGCCACAAAAAAGGCGCGATTTATTCGTCAGCCCAGGAGAGGAGCCGCTTTTTGCGCAGCAGGTAATAGCCCACGCCGGCGATGTCGGCCAATGCCCAGCCGATGGGCACCGACCACCAGATGCCCACCACGCCCAGCGGGGTCGCGGACAAAAGATAGGCCAGGGCCACCCGGGTGCCCAGCGAGATGACCGTGAGCACCACGCTCATACCGGGGCGGCCCAGGGCGCGGTAAAGCCCGTACAGCAAAAACAGGCAGCCAATGCCAAAATAGAAAGCGCCCTCGATGTGCAGGTAGCGCACCCCCTCGGCAATGACGGCGGCTTCTCCCGCGTCCACAAACAGGCCCATCAGCGGCGCGGCAAAGACCCACACCAAAACCGACAGCACCACCCCAAACCCGATGGAGGTGAAGGCGGCCCCTTTCAGCCCGGCCCGGATGCGGCCGGCGTCTTTGGCGCCGTAGTTCTGTGCGATGAAGGTGGAGAAGGCATTGCCAAAGTCCTGCACCGGCAGATAGGCGAAGGAGTCGATCTTGACCGCCGCCGCAAAGGCCGCCATGACGGTGGGGCCAAAGCTGTTCACCAGCCCCTGCACCATCAGGATGCCAAGGTTCATCACCGACTGCTGGATGCAGGTGAGGAAGGAGTAGCTGGCCACCTCGCCCAGGCAGGCGGGCCGCAGGCGCAGGTATTTGCCCAGGCCCCGGAACTCAGTGCGGCGGGCCAGGGTATAGATCAGGATGCCGATGCCCGACACATACTGGGAAATAACGGTAGCCTCGGCGGCGCCTCCCACGCTGCGGCCCAGGCCCAGCACAAAATACAGGTCCAGTACAATGTTCAGGCAGGCGGACACCGCCAGAAAAGCCAGGGGGACCACGCTGTTGCCCACCGCCCGCAGGAACGATGCGAAATAGTTGTACAAAAAGATAGCCGGAATGCCGGTAAAAATGATGGCCAGGTACTGGCGCATCAGCCCCCACACCTCGTCGGGCACCTGCAGGAATACCTGGATCCAGTCCAGACAGGCAAAGGACAGGATATTCAGCACCACCGCCACCACAGCGATCAGCGCAAACGAGGATACCAGGCTCTCACGCAGGCCGTCGGGGTCCCGGCGTCCGAAATGCATCGAGAACAGCGCCCCGCTGCCCATGCACAGGCCCAGCAGGATGGAGGTCAGGAAGGTCATCAGCGAGTAGGAGGAGCCCACCGCCGCCAAGGCGTTGGTGCCCACAAAGCGCCCCACGATCAGGGTATCGGCCACGTTGTAGCATTGCTGCAGCAGATCCCCCAGGATCATGGGGATCGCAAACAGCAGCATGGAACGCATCACCGGCCCCCGCGTCAGGTCCTGGTTCATGACTGTCACTCCGTTTCCATTCGAAAGTTTTATCTTACGTTTCGAAACGATTATAGCCCCGGCGGGGCGGAATGTCAACAGCAGGTTTCCTTTTGGGGCCAAACATGCTATAATAACCCCCGAAAGACAGACAAAGGGGGTTTCACCATGTTTCTGGAAGGATTGGACAGCCTGGACCGTCAGATCGTCCAGCTGCTGATCGAGAACGCCCGGATGTCCTATTCCGATATCGGGCAGGCGGTGGGGATCAGCCGGGTGGCGGTCAAGGCGCGGATCCAGGCGCTGGAGCAGCGCGGGGTGATCGAGGAATACACCACCATCATCAACCCGCAGAAGATCAGCGGCGCGGTCAGCTGTTATTTTGAGATCGAGACCCGCCCCGACACCCTGGCCCAGGTAACGGCCCTGCTGGCGGCCAACGAGACGGTCACCCAGATCTACCGGGTCACCGGCAAGGACAAGCTGCACGTCCACGCGGTGGCGGCCTCGGGCGAGGAGATGGAGCGCCTGATCCGCGAGGTCATCGACCCCTTGCCCGGGGTGCTGAGCTGCAGCTGCAACATGATCCTCTCCCGTATCAAGGACATCAAGGGCCTGCGGCTGTAAGCGCCCGACAGCCCGAGCGGCGCTTTTGATTCCGTTCTGTATATAACACACCGATTATTCCGTGCAATCATCCTCCTTTTGCCCGCGTGCAGGCAAAAGGGGGATTTTTTCGGCGCGCAAAACAATGCGGGGGCCGGCCGTATGGCCGGCCCCCGCAGAGGGACCCTATCTTTCGTGACGCAAAAGTTCTTTTGTTTTGGTGCGATCAACAACAGAAGGAATATTGGTTCTATTCCTCTTTGCCGCCACATCGGATGGGTGTTTTACCCGAGCGTGCAGGTGGTCTCTGGCACCCGCTCGCCCCTTATATCATCTCCCGGTATGGTGCCCCGGGGGTGTTATAAGTAAAGTAGATTAGAACTCGGCTTTAGTGTAGTCCAGCGTAACAGCAATTCCAACAACTACAGAGTCAGCACCTGCGTCTGCTTCTTTCTTATCAGCCCAGCAATCAGCCTTTGCAACGCTCACGCTATAATCACGGGTATTCCCAGAAGCATCTTTCAGGTCACCAATTTGCTGTGCTGCAACAGTATCCAGCAACTCAGAAACCAGGTTATCAATCATCTCATCATTATATGCGCGTTTAACAACATAGAACCCGTAGTAGGTAACATCGTCCGTACCATTCTTCAAAGGCGCAGTTGTACCACCTGCAACATAGCTGTGGCTAGTAAAGTCATTAGTTGCATAAACTGCGTCACCCATATACCGAGATGCGGTATCAACCCAATCACTATTAGTACCAATATCTTCACGGATAAAAGTCAGTGCGGCATGTGTACCGCTCACAGAATAATTTGCAGCAACCTCCGAGACAGCCTTATCCAATTTGGAATTCGGTGCAGCGCTCATCAGTTTCTGAGCATTCGAAGTAGCAGACAGCACAGTGGAGGTGTAAGTGCTGGTGGGAGTAATGTCACCACCATTGCCAGTCCCACCATTATTGTCGCTGCCGTCCTTGCAGCCAGCCAGCATGCTGACGGCCATGATGCCGGCCAGCGCCAGAGAAGCAATCTTCTTGAGTTTCATAATGAATTTTTCCTCCTTATGGTGTATAAAAGATAGAGAC
>NZ_NFLM01000043.1 GCF_002160915.1 Faecalibacterium sp. An121 | reverse complement strand
GAATATATGCTGGATCATCTGCCGTCCCTGCGAAATTTGCACGGGAGACCCACTTGTCATCCTCAGAAACTTCACGCTGATAAAGGGTACGATTTTCCGTTTTGCAGACAGGCGTGCACCGTGAGACATATAAAGCACCGCATTGCCAGACGCGGGGTGGACAGTTCCTCTCATCTTGGAAAGCACCGCTGGGTTGTTGAGCGAACCTTTGCCTGGTTCCATCGATACAGGCGCCTGCTCGTCCGATATGAACGCAGAGCTGATATCCATTTGGCTTTTTTCACCCTTGCTGCCGCTTTGATCGCTTTTCGGTTTTGTTAGGTGTTCTTAGTCACAGCTTGACTGTGCTAAACCAATTATAAGGCTTTGGGGCTTCAGTGCGTGAAAGTGGGGCTGAAACTCCGGCAGGGTGGTGCTCAAATCGCGTGCAGATGGCTCACTGTAGCCGATTTTTGCAGCTATCCATGCAGTATTTCCGTAACCGCCCCATAATCCCCCGTCTAGCGTAAGCGCCTCACGAGACCCCGTACTTGACAACAGAAAAGGACCGGCCAAAGCCGGTCCCCTAGATTATTCCTGTTCAAAACAACTGCGCATGTAGTCGCTCCAGGGCATCAGGTCCTTGAGCAGTTCAGGATGCTGGCGGAAGTCCATGGAGGGAAGATTGGACAGCACAATGTGTAGGTATCCCCGCTCAGAAAGACCATTGGCACCGGCTGTTTCCACCAGGCTGTAAATCACAGCACTGGCTTTGGCTCCTTTTACTGTATCACTGAACAGCCAGTTCTTCCGTCCCACAGTAAAGGGACGGATGGCGTTCTCAGCAAGGTTATTCGAAATCTGGCATCTGGGGTCAAGCAGGTAGTTCTCCATGTAGGGCTGCTGTTTGCGGGCGTACTGCACAGCCTTTTTCAGATTTCCAGCCAGAGGCTGCCGTTCCAGCTCTTCCAGCCAGCACCAAAAAGCCCTGAGCATGGGTTTCTCCACCACAAGGCGCTGTTTCTGTCTTTCTTCGGCTGGCAGTTCTGCCAGTTTCTTTTCAGTTGCAAACAGCTGGTCACAGTAATCCCGGCCAACCTGTGCCGGTGTTAGAAGCCCTTTTGGTTTGCTGGATGCGGCAGGCATGGCCTCCACGAACTTCCGTCGCAGATGGGCCCAGCAGCCGCAGCGGGTAATATCCGGTACCTGGTTGTAGCCAGCATAGCCGTCGGTATGCAGGTATCCATGGAACCCCTCCAGAAACTTCTTTGGGTATTCGCCGCTGCGTCCGGGCTGGTACTCGTACAGAACAATGGGAGGCAGCCCATCCATGCCGGTACGGTAAACCCACATGTAAGACTTGGACTGAGCGGTCTTGCCGTTCTCTTTGAGGACCTGCACCACCGTCTCATCTGCATGCAGAACCTCTCTTTGCAGAAGCTCTTTCCGCATGGCATCCCACAGCGGCTCCAGCCAGTCTTCCGCGCACCGGATGATCCAGCGCGCCATGGTAGTCCGGCTGAATGTCACCCCCAGCTGTTTCCATGCTGCTTCCTGCCGGTACAGCGGCATGGCATTCACATACTTCTGGTACATGATTTCTGCCACCACCGAAGCCGCAACCAGACTGTGATTCAGCAACGGCTTTGGAACGGAAGCCCGCACAATGACACTGCGGCCTTTTTTGTGGCAGGCCGGGCACTTGTAACTCATCTGCCAGTACCGGACTAGCTTAAGTTTGGGCCGCTGGTATTCAAAGACTTCCCTTACCAGCTCTTTCCCGATCCAAACCAGTTTTCCTTTGCACCTCGGACAGATCCGCTCTTCTTCGTCCAGGTCGAAGATCCGATTTTCCGTCTCATTGCTGCTTGTTAATTTCCAACGGCCCGCTTCGCTTATCTTGTGGACGCCTCTCTGGTCTTTTTTGAACGGTTCCGGGGCATCTTCTTTGTACTCCAGCTCGGCTTCCGGGAATACGCCCAGGGGCTCTTCTTCCTCCTGCGCCGGCGTCGCCTCGCTGGAGCTGCCAAACCGCTTCTTCTGCAGCAGAGCAACCATCTCTTCCAAATCTCGGACTTCTTCCAGAAGAAGCCGCAGAGCTTTCTGCAGGTCCTGGATGTAGGCATCCTTCTCTTGTTCTGTTACTGGCTGCCGTTTCAGCAGCTCGGAAATGCCGGTTTCGATTTTCTGCATGGCAGCCTCCCGCAAGATTTCTGTATCCCATTATACAGCAAAACAGCTCGCAGCGCGAGCTGTCTGTGTAGAGAACTTCCTGCAAAAATTCTATGAGGTCTGCTGCAAAAACGGCCTGATTTTTTGTGGAAAACTTTTCCTCACAAAACGCACCGTTCTATGCTCTTGTTTGCTTTGGGCTGGTCAATGGAAAGGCCTTCGATTAGCCACCGGAATTCCTGCCAGCTCAGACTACGCATCTCGGCACAGCTGCGGGGCCATTGAAATCCTCCGCCATTCTCCATTCGCTTATACAGCAGAACAAATCCGTCTCCCTCCCACAACAGGGCCTTGATTCGATCCCGCCGTTTGCCGCAAAACAAAAACAGGCTATTGGAAAACGGGTCTAGCTCAAACTGCTGCTGTACGATCTGCGCCAATCCGTCTATTCCGCGCCGCAGGTCGGTGTACCCACAGGCCAGATAGATATGATCTACCCGGCTGATGTCACCCAGCATGCCGGATTCCTCGAATGACTGCGCTGATCTGTTCTGCGCTTGCGCCAGCTGGAAGCTCTACCAGGATATCCTGGATATGTAAGAGGATTCGATCTGAAGTTGCAGTACCACATATATTCTGCGGCACTTCCAGCTCCTGAAATTGAATTTCTGAATTTTGCGAAGTCAGCAGGCTATCTCTCATTTTCCGCTGCCACTTGTAAAAGCTGGACAAAGGAACGCCGTGTTCTGCACACCAGACTTTGATGGGCTGGCCGTTCTGTTTTGCAGCGGCGATGGTTTGAATCCATTGTTCTTCCCGAACTGCCATTGCTCTCTTTTCCATGTTTGCCTCCTCAATGGATTTTCTCGGAGAGGCCGTGTATTTTTAAGACCGCTCTCAAAAATACACAGCCACTCCATGGAACGATTTTCTCACTGGGAGACTGGGCTTGGCAAGTACACTGTTTCGTGGGGCGCTTACGTTTGTGCTTTGTCATTTTGGTTACTCCTTTTGTTTCTCTTGCAAGTCGAGTGTTGACTAAAATAATTCAACATCAAACTGCTCCGCCACCTTCATTTTCACCTCCAGCGTTTCCCGGATGGTAACATTATAATGCTTCATCGCTCACGCTTCTCTCTAAAACTGGGCAGCAAAAAAGAGCGTCCATTTTCAGAACACTCTTCGAAAAGATATTCGTTTTTATCGCGTCTTTTCCTGTTTCAGATGGCGGGTTGGAATCGCCAGCAGCTTACGCACCCGGCCCTCCAAATGCTTTTCAATGGCCTGCAAATGTTCTTCCGGCAGGTTGAGGCTTTCGTGGCGCTTGAACCGGAACCCGATCATACGGCGGAGCTGCTCTTTCTGCTTTGGCCCCATGACCTCCGCACACACTTCCTCATAGGAGATGTTGTAGGGGTTAGAACGGGTTTTGGCGTACTCGTCCAGGTTCGCATAATCTTCCTTGCCGGCATAGCAAAACAGGGACAGCCCGTTGTCAAAAATGGGGGCGGGCGCAAGGATGCTGCCGCTGTGGTTATCCCGCAGGACGCCAAAGTTTCCAAAGTGGCGGTCCTCATTGTAGATCAGAGCGTCAAACACCAGCATACTGCGGATTTGCTCAGAAAACACCGGCCCCAGCTTGTCATAGTAAGCAAGGCAGGCGGCAATGCCCCCGGTTCGGACAATGCGCCCGATGGGGATATAGGCCGTGTCGATGTTGGTAAACAGGGCGCATTTAGAGGCGGTAATGCCTTTCCAGTTCTCCAGGTCATAATGCACGGCGTTCAGGCGCATGGTTTCCGCAATCTGCGAAGCATAATACTCGCAGTACGGCTCCCGGCCCGCATTGGACGCGCCGGTCGTGCCGCCCTTGTAGAGATAAATCCCATCATGCTCCACATAGCGCCACGCCTTGGGCAGCATACCGCCTGTGGTCAGCTCAGGGGATGTGGTAAACGCCTGCCTGCTCCCGCCTGCGCCGGTATAGGCCACCAGCGCCAGTATCTCGGAAAAGCGGTTTTCGTAAAGATTGTATTGGGAGAATTTCCCCTCAAATCCTTCCGGCACCACCCAATAGCTGTCGTTGAGTGACAGCCCCTTGCACACATCAATGATTCCCTTGGTATCGTTATGGCTAAGGCCAAGGGTTTTCAAAATCTCATCCGCAAAGGCGCGGTTTTTGGGGATCACCCGCCGTTCCAGCCAATGAATGATGCCCTCGCCGGTGCGCTCCATATCCAAAGGCAGCAAATGAGCCTGCTCCTCGTTGGTGTATAAGATTTCAGCCACAAGGCCGGACAAGCCCTGCTTTTCCATGGAAAAGCGCATTAGCTCCGTATCATAAATGCGGAGACTGTAAACCTTACTCATAGGCTCTTCCTTGTCGTTCAGTTCTAGTGAAACATCCTTCCCCAGCGCCGAGGCGATTTTTAAGATCATATCAAGCGTGGGGTTCTGTATCCCACTTTCCAGGCGGTTAATGCCGGAACGCTGGATTCCCAGCCGCCTTGCCAGTTCTGCCTGGGAAATGCCCTGTTCCAGACGGGCCTCCACAAGCTGGGATATGATTTTCTGCCGTTGACGCAGTTCCTCCATACTCTCACCTCACCGCTTTAATGTTAACATATATGATAACAATTTGCAAGAGGGAGAATCTGTCGAAGCTGCAAACCTGGCAACTCGCCGCTCTGGCTCTTTGCCATGGCTGCCCCGAATGGGAATCCCCAGCCGATGGCATAGAAAATCGTTCACATTTTCACTGGACGGCAGCAATGTCACGGCGAAGGCGGGAATCGGTTTTTACAGCAAGATCGACCTTGGCATTGCAAAATACCATTTTGAACTTGGCGCCGGAGCGGAAAACTTCAGCTGGAACGTAAGCGCCCCACGAAACAGTGTACTTGCCAAGCCCAGTCTCCCAGTGAGAAAATCGTTCCATGGAGTGGCTGTGTATTTTTGAGAGCGGTCTTAAAAATACACGGCCTCTCCGAG
>NZ_NFLM01000042.1 GCF_002160915.1 Faecalibacterium sp. An121 | reverse complement strand
GGCGAGTGCGCGGTTCAGCGCCAAATTTTGTCCCCAGGGGGATACCAGGGGGAAGGAATTTCTGTCCCGCGACTGCGGGCAGAAATGGGTTCCCCCTGGAGCGTGTCGTTTTTCGACACGCTGCAAAACCCGAGGCCGCAGGCCCCGGGTTTTTATTTTGCGCATGTGCAAGCAGGTGTTTTTTCAGCCTTCGGGCGGACGGCTCCTGCTGTCCTGTTTCATTCCCGGCATCAGGTGCACTCGATCTGCTCCAGGCTGACCGCCCTGCAATGCTGCAGCCGGATGTTTTGGGGGTCGTCCCCGGGCAGCTTGAGCTGCCGGAGGGTGACGTTCTGCAGCTCATAGCCCGGCACATCAAAACCGGACAGCTCCACCGGGGCGCAGGGTTTGATGCTCCCGTCTCCGTCCACGTCCTGATACCGGCCGGTGAGGGTCAGCTCCTCGAACAGGAAATCCCGGAACACAGGGGGCCGGGGCCCCGGTTCGCCATCGTCGTTGTAGCCCACCTGGCAGACCATCACACGGGGCAGGGCACACCGGCGCACCGTCAGTCCCTGCACACCGCCGCCCCGTTTTGCGGTGCCCTTGACCAGCAGCCCGCACTGGGAATTCGTCAAATCGCAGTCCCAGACGGCCACGTCTTCGATGCCGCCGCTGATCTCACTGCCGATGCAGACGCCGTGGCCGAAGGCGCTGCGGCAGTCGAACACCCGCACCCGGCGGGTGGGGCGGCCGATCCGGTTGCCTTCGGGGTTTTTGCCGGACTTGATGGCCACCGAGTCATCCTGGGTGTAAAAGGTACAGCCGAACAGGGTGCAGTTTTCGCTGGAATCCGGGTCCCAGCCGTCCCCGTTCCAGATGCCCTCTGAGCGGAAGGTACAGTGGTCGGTGACGATATTCCGGCTGTAAATCATATGGACGTTCCAGCTGGCCCCGTCCGCCAGGGTGAGGCCGCTGATGCGCACATCCTCGCAGTTGCTCAGGTTGATCAGCCGGCCTCGCACCCGCCCCGGGATGGTGTTCTCGTTTTCACAGGTCCTGACCAGATCGGCCATGGCGGCCCATTCCTCCTTGAGGCGCTCCCGCTCCGACTGGATGGTACCCCACGCCAGCGGATAGCCGCCGCCCCGGATGGTCCCTTTGCCGTGGATCCGTACCCGCTTGCAGTTGGGCCCTGCGGTGTGGTCCAGATGCCCAAAGTTCAGCAGGCTCTGGTAACACTCCATCTCGATGCCCTCAAACCGGCTGGGGATACGGGGCAGGTAGTCCTCCGGGCAACCGGAACCCTGCAGTACCGCACCCTCCTCCAGATAGATCTCGGTGTCCCCATGGCCTGTCAGCCCTCCGGTCAGGTAGACCCCCGCCGGGAAGTAGATCACCTGGTCGGGGCCGCAGTCGTCCAAAGCCCGCTGCAGCGCCGCCCGGTTCATGGTCTTGCCGTCCCCCACCGCAAAGTAAGGGGCGGCGGTCACATCCAGACGCCGTTTGGGCTGCGGGGTGGAAAACCGCACCTCCCCCACAGACTTCACCTGTACCCGATGGTCGGCGCAGGGGACGAGGTCCTCCAGGGTCACATGGGTGCAGCGGACGGTGCAGCAGGGCCTGCCGTCCAGCCATACTTCATACAGGGCTGGGGGCTGGGCAGGCAGCTCCCACCAAAGGGTGGCACTGTTTGGCGTAGTGAGCAGATGGATCTCGGACATAGCGGCCTCCTAACCGTTTTGTGTGTTGTTTTCCGCTCCAGTATACCAGAGCGCTGCGGCGCTGCCTAGGGTGTATCTGAAAACTCCCCAATACTGTTCTATTCTACCAAAAAACACCATCTGCCGCGTTGCATTCGCTTGCATTCCATGGAGGAGTGCAGCGCTCATGCGCCTTGCATCTGGCGTTTTTTGGCGAATATCTCAGCATGTTTGACTTCTCAGATACACCCTAGTGTTTTGGGCAAACGGGTCAAAACGTCTCCTTCACCCCCAGGCCATAGGGCACCGGACGGACCCCATAGCGGTTGGCCAGGCTGCCGGTGACGGTCAGCCGCAGGCGGTTCGCCCCGGGGCGGGCCAGCCCGGCCAGCTCAAAGCTGCAGGGGGACCAGAAAGCGGCCCCCGCATCCTGCCCGTTGACCGTCAGTTCGCACATTTCCTCTGCCTGGACCGGCAGCCGGATGCTGTCCCAGCTCGATGCATCCGGCGGCAGGACGCATTCCGCCTCATAGACCTTTTGGACCGCTTCGGGCCGCTGCTCCACCAGACGGAACGCAGCCGGCTCCAGCCAGAGGACCCGGGGCTGCAAAGGCAGCGCCTCCCAGTCTGCTGCGCTGCAGGCAAAGACCAGCAGGCTGCCCCGCCGGGGCAGACGGATGGGGCAGCGCTCCCCCCGGGCCAGACGGAAGGCCCGGCCTTCCCACAGGTCATAGCCGCCCAGACAGGCCGCGCCGGGGAAGATCACCCGTGTTTCCAGGGTCTCCTCCCCTTCGTTCACCAGCAGCCAGCATTCCACCCCAGACCGCCGGAAATGCCGGACCCGCAGCTCGGGCCGGGCAGGCCGGCAGAGGCAGTCGGGCGCAATGGCTTCAAAATCGGGCCGGCCCCAGTGGGGCAGCCCGGGGAAGAAAGACGCATCCCCTGCCACCCCGTCAAAGACAAGCCCCCGGCAGTGCAGACGGCCATCCTGCAGGGTGCAGTCGGGCCAGACGCTTTCGGGCAGGTAACAATAGCCGATCTGGGCCTGCTGCAAAGCCGCGGCGATCTCAGGGTGCAGATCCCGGTTGCGGCAGGGCAGCGCCACCCGCACCAGCACTTCTGCGTCGGTCAGCAGGGCCGACAGGCGGCGCATATAGTCCGACCACAGCGTATAATGTCCCCACCAGATGCTATGGGGTCCGACATCCGGCGGACGTTCTTCTTTGCGGGGGCCCTCGATGCTGTAATAGAAGGCGTGGGGAATGAACAAATTGACCCCCCGCACGCTCAGCCAGTCCAGATACCACTTGATGTCCCCTCCGGAAAGCTGCCAGGGGTTGCCGTCCCGGTTGCAGGCGCCAAAGCACTCGTTGGCGTTGCGGCGGCAGCCCATCAGCAGCGCGGCGTCGGCACTGCAATGGCCCATGGTGGAGTCGATGCCGTCCACTGCATGGTGCCGGGGCGCCACCCAGCGCAGGGCCAGGTCCTGCCCCGGGATCTGGAACCAGCGCTCCACCTCGATGTCATCGCTCCGATGAGGGTGACCCACCAGGGCAATGCCGTGGCCTGCGCACCACTCGGACAGCCGGCGGTAGTAGACGCTCCCCTCCTTTTCGAGGATCATCCGATGATACAGCCGGGTGGAGGGATTTTCCTCCCCCCGGAACAGGGCGGCCAGGTCTGCAAGCACCCCGCCGGCCGCGGTGAACTCCTTCTCAAGACCCGGCGTCCAGGCGAAGGGGGTGCGGGGATCGCGTCCCATGATGCTGGGCTCATCGGTAAAGAACGCGATGATGGTCCCGCCGAACCAGGGTTTCAGCCGCCGGTAATAGGCCTCATGGGTCAGGCGGATACAAAGATCCACCGCGTCGGGGTTCAGCAGGTCGGTGCTGGGCGGGGCGCCCGGCTCCCCGTCGTCCTCCCCGAAATGGATGCCCCGTATGGTGCCCCGGGTAAAGCGGGATACCAACACCCCCTCCGGCGTGGCGGCCAGCACCTGATCCCCCTCCTCCGGCTGCGGCACCCAATCGATGCCCCGGGAGGCAAAGGCGGGGTTGGCCGCCACCACCTGCCCGCAGGCAGAGCCCGAGGGATACATCCCCTCGTCGTAGAGGATCACCTGCATCCCCAGGCGTTCGGCCTCCCGGACGGCCCATTCGATGGCTTGGAAAAACGTCTCCGACAGATACCCCATCTCCTGCGGCAGGCCGATGCGGGGGCGCAGCTCCACCTTTTCCTCGGAGGCCAGAGGCTCTGTGCTGGGCTGGTCAAAGTAGCGGTAGAAAAACAGCATATCCTCCTGGTGGGAAAACACCGAGATATAGAGCGACCAAAAATCGTCCACCAGATTCTCATATTCCGAGGCCACCCGCTGCAGCCGCAGGTCCAGTTCCTGCAGCAGGGCGCTGCGCCGCTGCTGGTAGGCATAGCTGCAGGCGATCAGCCCGATCATGCAGGTGACGGCGAACAGCAGCCACAGCATCCACCGCAGCCCAAACTGGGCGCCCAGGGTCTTCTGTACCCGTTCTTTCACCCTCATTCCTCCTTGCCGATGCGGTACTTGGCGGGCGATACCCCCTTGCTCTCACGGAAGCACCGCACAAAATAGCTGGTGGAGGCGAACCCCACCTGGCTGGCTACATCCTTGATCTTGCAGCCCGGGTTTTTGAGCAGGACCACCGACCGGTTGATCCGGCACTGCATCAGATAGCTGTTGAAAAAGTTGCCCGTCTCATCCTTGAACAGATGCCCCAGATAGGCGGGGTTGACCCCGCTTTTGGAGCTGAACTCCTTGATCGAGCCTCCGTCCCCGTTGCGCACGCTGTCGTGGATATAGCGGATGGCCAGCCGGACGATGGGGCTCAGGACATCCAGCCGCTTTTCAAAGTCTTCCTTCATCCACTCCAGGGCGCCGGCCAGCAGATGCACCGCTTCTTCGCCGGCCACCTCCCAGCTGCGCTGGGTGAACCGTTCCTGCAGCTGTTCCTGCAGGTTCTCCGCCCCCGGGAACTCGCTGGTCAGGACCCGCAGATAGGCATAGACCATATGGTGCAGGCAGTCCCTGGCCTCTTTGTAGGGCACGCTCCAGTACAGCTGGGCCGCTATGGTATGGCTGTCTTTGGCATCGGCAGTCCCATAGCAGAAGCTGCGCACCTCCTCCACCAGCTGTTCCGCGTCCATCGAGCGGCTGTCCGCATGGATCCCCAGGATCACATCGGTCTGGGTCAGGTCTGCCAGCTCTGCCATATCGCACACCAGGGAGTAGCTCAGATGGAGCGCCTGGGGATCGGTCACCGGGGCGCCCACGGCGGCCACCACCTGCCGGGACGCCCCCTCCTGCTGCGCCAGCACCCGCAGCTTCTGCTCCAGCTCTGCCCGGTCCAGCGCCCGGCCTCCCAGGATCATGACAAAGATCCCCTTCTCGTTCCAGCAGTGGTATACCTCATACTGCCGGGCCAGCTGCTCCAAAGCCTTTGCCGCTACCAGGGAGCCGACGGGCGCTGGTATCAGGTGGTGAACAAGCCCGAACAGCCCGGCAACTGGCCCGAAAACTCCTGCACCTGTCTGTTTGCCGCCGCCCTGGCACGGGCCGTCCTGCTGGGGATGCTGCCCAAAGAGTATGCCGCCCGCGCCCATGCCGCCTACGACGGCGTCATCCGCAGCCTGAGCTGGCAGGGCGACGACATCCAGATCGGCGGCGTATGCGTAGGCACCGGCGTGGGCACCTACGATTTCTACTGCGGCCGCCCCTGCTCGGTCAACGATCTGCACGGCGTAGGCGCGTTCCTGCTGATGTGCACCGCCATGCAGCAGCTGCAGGACGCCGGGCTGTAAGCTTTTCCAAACGTTTTTCTCTTCCTAAATACACCCGCAAGGCAGGGTTTTGCTCCCCTGTTTTGCGGGTATTTTTGTGCCGGGGCCCCGGCGCGCATCCGCACAAAAACAATGCGGGGGCCGGCTTTGCAGCCGGCCCCCGCAGAGGGACCCTATCTTTCGTGACGCAAAAGTTCTTTTGTTTTGGTGCGATCAACAACAGAAGGAATATTGGTTTTATTCCTCTTTGCCGCCACATCGGATGGGTGT
>NZ_NFLM01000041.1 GCF_002160915.1 Faecalibacterium sp. An121 | reverse complement strand
GGGTCTCTATCTTTTATACACCATAAGGAGGAAAAATTCATTATGAAACTCAAGAAGATTGCTTCTCTGGCGCTGGCCGGCATCATGGCCGTCAGCATGCTGGCTGGCTGCAAGGACGGTTCTTCTTCCAGCGAGCCCACTCAACCTGAGAATCCTGTTACCTCGAATGCTGTTACTTATGCAAACGATGCTTTGACCGGCGCTCAGAAAGAACTGTTCTCGTTTAAAACAAATGAGGAACTGGATGTGGCACTGAAGGCAGTTGCTACTGATTCTACCGCTTTTACAAGTAACATGATTGCTAATGCATATAAGAAAGTTACCTGGACGAATGACGCAGATGAAACTACTCTGACCGGGAAGCTGGAAGGCAAGTTTAGTGGCCAGCGCGTAGATGTGGGCGATTTCTATGCTGTTCCTGCAGACAAGGAATCGCAGAAAGCAATCTATCTCTATACCATGTCGGGCTCTCTGGATGAAAAAGCGGCAGTTACAGCTGTAGTTAGTGCGATTGCTGGTCATATGAACCGGACTACTTACCCTGCTTCTATTCCTGTTTCTGGCTCTACAAAGTATGATTGCACCTACTCTGCAAATATTAGTTCTGTGAAAGTAGCAGCACCTGATAATGCTAATAATACTGCGTGGGTTATTGGTGTTGTCATTACTCAGACTGTGGCTGAGAGTGTCGCTTGATTTTTAACTTTACTTATAACACCCCCGGGGCACCATACCGGGAGATGATATAAGGGGCGCACAGGTGCTAGAGACCACCTGCGCGCTCGGGTAAAACACCCATCCGATGTGGCGGCAAAGAGGAATAGAACCATATATTCCTTCTGTTGTTGATCGCACCAAAACAAAAGAACTTTTGCGTCACGAAAGATAGGGTCCCTCTGCGGGGGCCGGCTGCAAAGCCGGCCCCCGCATTGTTTAGCGTGTCGAAAACGACACGCTCCAGGGGGAACCCATTTCTGCGCGTAGCCGCGCGGCAGAAATTCCTTCCCCCTGGTATTCCCCTGGGGACAAAATTTGCCGTCGAACCGCGCACTCGCCGCAAGGCGGCTCGCACACTCTCTCCGTCAAATTTCCCTGTATGTGTCCTGTCCATCCGCACATGTCGGCTGGACAGGACTTTTTTTGATAGTTTGTGCGGCAGTCAAAAGGAAAAAATTAAAACTTGACGCAGGCCCCTGGATGTCGTACAATAAGGACAAGGCCTTATGGTGAGGCCTACAAAACTTTTGTTTTGGTGCGGGAAAAGGCCCCGGGTCCGCGTTCCTTTGCAGGAGCACGGCCTGGGGCCTTTTCTGTTTTGCGCTTCGTTATTCTTCAAATTCCAGATCCCCGGGCAGGATCAGATCCAGAGGGGCGCTGGGCTCGGCCACCAGACGGCGGCTCTGGTTGTAGATGGCCTTTTCCAGGGTGTTGCGGGCCAGACGGCCATTGCCGGCCGAACGGCTGTCGGCGGCCTGCCTGCGCTGGTAATACCCCAGCAGCGGGAAGGTGCAGCCGTCGTCCAGACGGTACCCCCGCCCGGCCGCCAGAGACACGGTGATGTCCACCAGCTGGCTGGCGGTGTAGTCGGGGAACTCGATCTGGTTGGGGAACCGGCTGGCCAGGCCGCTGTTGGCCGTGAGGAACTGCTGCATCTCTTTGGTGTAGCCCGCCAGGATCACCACCAGGTCCTCCCGGTGGTCCTCCATCCCCTTCACCAGGGTGTCGATGGCCTCCAGCCCAAAGCTGTCCTGCTGGCCCCGGTAGAGGCTGTATGCCTCGTCGATGAACAGTACGCCCCCCAGAGCGCTCTCGATGACGCTGTTGGTCAGGGGCGCGGTGTGGCCGGTGTAGCGGCCCACCAGATCCCCGCGGCTCACCTCCACCAGCTGGCCGCCCCGCAGCGCCCCGATGGCCTTGAGATAGCGGGCCACCAGCCGGGCAATGGTGGTCTTGCCGGTGCCGGGGTTGCCGGTGAAGATCATGTGCATGGACAGGCTGGCGGTCTTCATGCCGGCGGCGGCCCGGCGCTTTTGTACCTGGACATTGTCCGCCAGGCCGAACACATAGCTCTTGACCTCCTCCAGACCCACCAGGGCGTCCAGTTCCCGGCGCACCTGCTCTGCGCCGCCGTCGTAGACGGGGGGCAGCAGTTCCTCCAGAGGGGCGGGCACGCTGCCGTCGATGGAAAAGCGGAGCACGCCGTTTTCCACATCCAGTACGGCGGTGCCCTGGCGGAAGCTGTCATTCCGCAGGCAATACTCGCTCAGGGCCCGGAAGATCCGGTCGCAGCAGGCGGCCATCCCGCCAGCCCCCTCCCTGGGAACGGCCTGGGCCGCCACATAGTCCCGCACCGGCTGGCCGGCCTGCAAGGTCAGGGCCAGCTGGCGGGTGCAGCGCCGAGCCAGCTCGTTCAGCTGCCTGGCGGCCAGGGCCTGCAGGCTCTCGGGGGTAAAGGGCTGGGTCTGGCACACGTCCCCCAGGGCCGCTACAAAACCGGCCCCCAGCTTTTCCGCCATGGCCTGCCGCCCCTTGTGGGAGAAAAAGATCAGATACTTGCCCCGGGGGGTGATCCGGCTCACTGCGCCGGCGGCCAGGGCGCTGCCTGCGTCCACCAGGATGCCCTCCCGGTTGACCAGATACCGGCTGGCCAGGGGGGCGGCCCCCTTGACGGCCAGGTCGGCCAGGGTGCGCAGGAAGGCCGGGCAGCAGCTCTCGTAATGCTCGAACAGGACCATCTCCCCGGGGGCGTTCAAGGCGGCGTACAGATCCTGCAAAAACAGCCGTTCGGTGCCCGGGTCGGGGTAAAGGGCCAGGTCCACCTGGGCGGCCTTGTCGCTCTGCAAAAGGCCCCGGGCGGCCATCAGGCGGGCAGTCTCCCGCAGGGCAAAGTGACGGCCTGTGCCCGCCGGCCCCCAGATCAGGAGGACGCTGCGGGCCTTCTCCCCTTCCGTCCCCAGCACGAAGGGGCGGCGCATGGCCCGCACCAGGCTGTCTACATAGGCGTCCTGCCCCAGCACCGTCTGCTTGACCTGGGCCGCCAGACCCTCAAAGCTGCCCAGGTGCTGGGCGGGGGTGTCGGCGGTGCCCTGGGCCAGCAGGCCGTCGGCCTCCATGTCCCGCAGCAGCTGGCGGCTGTCCTCCAGAGCGGCGGCGGTGGCGGTGTCCTGGGCCTTGAGGGCCTTGTTCTGCTTTTTCAGCAGGGCGTCCAGGGTGCGCTGCTGCTCCAGCAGGGCCTTGTTCAGGCTGTCGGGGTCGGCTCCCCTGACGGGGGATTTGGATGCCTTTTCCTTTTCTCCGCTTCCCTTGCCTCCGGTGCGCATCCTGCCCCCCGGGCCGAACACGCTGTTCATCAAATTTTCCCAATCGTCGTTGTAGCCCATCTTGTGCGGCCCTCCCTGTTTTGTGCTGCTTCCAGTATAGCGGGCCGGGGGATTTTTTGCAACTGGGAGAGGCTTTTGGATTTTTGTTTCCCGGCTCTTGCAAAGCGGCCCGGCGTCCTTTACAATAGAAGAAAAGGATCTGCAGGGCGCGCCGTTTCCGGATACGCCCTGGGCGCACGTAGAGAAGGATGTGACAGCAGTGAGCGTAAAGACCCCCAAAAGCCTGCGGGCCTATTATGACAGCGAGCGGTTTGAAAAGGAGTATCTGTACGACGGGCCTCTGGGCCCCGATTACAGCCGGGACGGCACCCGGCTGCGGCTGTGGGCGCCCACGGCCGAGCAGGTGCTGGTCAACCTTTACCGCCAGGGGGACAGAGGCTTTTGCATCGGGTCCCTGGCCATGGAACGGCGGGAACACGGCTGCTGGACCCTCTACCTGCCCGGGGACCAGCACGGGATGTACTATACCTTTTCGGTGCGGGTGAACGGTCAGGTGCGGGAGACGGCGGACCCCTATGCCCGGGCCGCCGGGGTCAACGGCAACCGCAGCATGATCGTGGACCTGCGCCGCACCGACCCGTCGGGCTGGCAGTTCGACCGCCGACCCGTCATCCCCCCGGCCCGGCGGGTGATCTGGGAGGTCAGCGTCCGCGACTTCTCCTGGGACCCAGAGGGCGGCTTTACACGGCCCTGGCGGGGCAAATACCTGGCCTTCACCCAGGAGGGCACCACCCTGTCGGGGGACGGCATCTATCCCACCGGCCTGAGCTATCTCAAGCGGCTGGGGGTCAGCCATATCCAGCTGATGCCGGTGTTCGACTTTGGCAGTGTGGACGAGTCCCGCCCGGTGCGGCTGCAATACAACTGGGGGTATGACCCCACCAACTACAACGTCCCCGAGGGCAGCTATTCCACCGACCCCTACCACGGGGAGGTGCGGATCCGCGAGTTCAAGCAGATGGTGGCAGCGCTGCACCGGGCCGGCTTTGGGGTGGTGATGGACGTGGTCTACAACCATATGTACCGCCAGGAAAACGTGCTGAACGACACCGTGCCCTACTACTTTTTCCGTCAGAACCCCGACGGCACCCTGTCCAACGGCAGCGGCTGCGGGTGCGAGTTTTGCTGCGAGCGGCCCATGGCCCGCCGCTATATGATCGACTCCATCCTCTACTGGGCCAGGGAATACCACATCGACGGGTTCCGCTTTGACCTGATGGGCCTGTTCGATGTGGACACCATGAACGAGATCCGCCGCCAGTTGGACCGCCTGCCCCGGGGGGAGGAGATCCTGATGTACGGCGAGCCCTGGCAGGGCGGGCAAAGTATGCTGCGGCGGTACGAGGCGAACAAGGCCAATTTGCAGATGCTCAGCACCCGCATCGGGGTGTTCAGCGACGACACCCGGGACGCCATCAAGGGCAACTGCTTTGAGTCCCGCAGCCCCGGCTATGTGGAGGGCAAACAGGACGCGTTCTGGGACATCGGCGCGGCGGTGGGGGCCTGGTGCCTCCACGACCGGGTCAACCCCCGCGCCCCCAGTCAGATCATCAGCTATGTGTCGGCTCACGACAACCTGACCTTGTGGGATAAGCTGCTGGCGGTGCGGTACAAAAAGCCCGATTACAGCGCCGCGCCCGACACCATACTGGCGCAGAACCGGCTGGCTGCCGGCATCTACCTCACCTGTATGGGCACCCCCTTCATGCAGGCCGGCGAGGAATTTGCCCGCACCAAGAAGGGCATCAAGGACAGTTACCGCTCCCCTGCCTCCATCAATCAGCTGGACTGGGGCCGGGCCGCCCGGTTCCATGGGCTGGTGGACTATTACCGGGGGCTGATCGCCCTGCGCGCCCGCTTCCCCCGCCTCGGAGACGGCAAGCTGGAGAGTGCCCATGCCATCCAGTTCTTTTCCCTCGAGCCACCCCTGGAGGGCTGGCACCTGGAAGCCGCCGAAGGGGACGGCGCCGCCTGGCCCGAGATCGCGGTCTTTTACAACCCCACCGCCGAATCATGCACGGTGCCCCTGCCCGAAGGCCAATGGCGTCTGCTGTGCGACGGCGTCTCCTCCAGCCTGTGGCGCGGCGAGGAGATCATCCGCACCGGCTCCACCGTGCTTCTGCCTTACAGCGCCACCATTTTGGGACAAGTATAAGCCGAGATTGCATAAGCGCCCCGCATTCGCGGGGCGCTTTTCGTTGCCTCCAGATCCCCGGCACTCGAAGTTAGAGAACGCGAACTAAAGAAAATAAAGAAAAAATGGCAAAATTTAAAATTGGGTCTTGACACCGGGGGGGGTATGTTATGATAGGCACACAAAGGAAAGGACCTTCCTTTGAACCTGTTTTGGGTCTCTATCTTTTATACACCATAAGGAGGAAAAATTCATT
>NZ_NFLM01000040.1 GCF_002160915.1 Faecalibacterium sp. An121 | reverse complement strand
AGAGGAATAGAACCAATATTCCTTCTGTTGTTGATCGCACCAAAACAAAAGAACTTTTGCGTCACGAAAGATAGGGTCCCTCTGCGGGGGTCGGCCATGCGGCCGGCCCCCGCATTGTTTTGTGTGTCGAAAACGAACGCTCCAGGGGGAACCCATTTCTGCCTGCTGCGCAGTCCCTAATATCCCCCTTTTGGACAAAATTTGCCGTCGAACCGCGCACTCGGCCTAGCGTGCCTCTTGCGCTTAGCCGATTTTTGCGGCGCGGGACGGAGCCCGCTTGCAAAAACCGGAGCGCTGCGCCAGCCGCGCCTTCGCTGCTTCGTCCGCAGGACGCGCTTGGCGCGGCTGCCCGCACGCACGGGAGCGTGGGAGGGAGTATGCGGCAAATTGGATGATTGGGCGAAAGATATAAAATTCTATAAGATTATTTTGCGAAAAATTGATTGTAAAATCATGTCGAAAGTTTTATACTGAAAGCAGCGACCCCTGACCGTTTTAAATTTAAAAAGAAAAGAAGAATGGAAAAAGGAGTGACATACTGTGAAAAAGATGATCTCCCGCCGCGCTTTCATGCGCGCAGCCGGCATCACCGCCGCAGCCGCCGCGGTGACCACTGCTGCACCTGCCGCTTCGGCCGCTTCGTTCTGGCCCTTCACCATGGACCTGCAGATCCTGGCCACCAGCGACACCCATGGCAAGTTTGACCCCTGGGACTACGCGGCCAACAAAGAGGATACCAGCGGCAGCGTGGCCCAGCAGGCCGCTGCCATCAAGCAGCTGCGCACCCCCGATACCCTGGTGATCGACGCAGGCGACACCATCCAGGGCAACTCCTCCCAGCTGTTCCTGGAGGACGATATCCACCCCATGATGGCCGCCATGAACGCCATCGGCTACGACGTCTGGGTGCCCGGCAACCACGAGTACAACTACGGCATGGACGTGATCCAGAAGGTGATGGCCCAGCAGAAGGCCCAGGTGCTGACCGGCAACGTCTACGCCCCCGACGGCACCCCCCTGGCCAACAGCTACACCATCCTGAAAAAGCGGGATGTCCGCATTGGCCTGATCGGCATGGTCACCCCCAATATCACCCGCTGGGATGCGGTCAATCTGACCGGTTGGACCGTCACCAACCCTGTGGATGAGTGCCGCAAGGTGATCGACCAGATCAAAGACCAGGTGGATGTGCTGATCGGCGTCATGCATATGGACACCGAAAACGAGTACGGCGTCTATGGCTCCGGCGTCACCGACCTGGCCAACGCCTGTCCCGAGTTCGACGTCATCATCGCGGCCCACGGCCACAAGGAGATCCCCGGCGAGGAGATCAACGGCGTGCTGGTGATCGAGAACAAGAACGCCGGCGCTACCATGTCGGACATCCACCTGCAGCTGCACCGCAAACTGGACGGCGGCTGGAAGGTGGCCAGCCGCAGCTCCGAGAGCATCCAGATCAAGGACTACCAGGCAGACCCCGAGCTGGTGGCCCTGCTGGCTCCCTACGACGAGCGCGCCAAGGCGGACGCCGTCATCCCCATCGGTGAGCTGGTGGGCGGCAACATGGCCCCCGACAACGAGATCGAGAACATCCCCAGCCCCATGGTACAGGATACCGCCCTGCTGGACTTCATCAACGAGGTGCAGCTGTACTACACCGGCGCGCAGGTGTCGGCTACGGCCATGACCTCCATGACCGGCCAGATGCGGGAGGGCACCATCCGCAAGTGCGACCTGACCAGCATCTACACCTACGAGAACACCCTGTACAAGCTGCAGATGAACGGCGCACAGCTGCGGGATTACATGGAATGGTCGGCTGCCTTCTACAAGACCTGGCAGCCCGGCGACCTGACCATCGCCTTTGACCCCGACACCCGCTATTACCTCTACGATGCATTTGCAGGCGTCAACTATGAGATCGACATCAGCCAGGAGCCGGGCAACCGCATCCGCAGCCTGACCTGGCCCGACGGCACCCCCGTGGCGGACACCGACAGCTTTGCCATTGCGGTCAACAACTACCGTGCCACCACCCAGCTGCTGATCGCGGCGGATATCTTCGCCCCCGGCGAGGCAATGCCGCAGCTGCTGGAGATGGATGTCCGGGGCGACCTGGGCGGCATCCGTGAGCTGCTGGGCGAGTACATCCAGACCGTCAAGGGCGGCGTCATCCAGCCCCATGTGGACAACAACTGGAAGCTGGTGGGCAACAACTGGGATCCCGCCAAGCATCAGCAGGCCGTGGAGATGCTGCGCGCCGGCACCCTGACCCTGCCTGGCAATGAGGACGCCCGCACCCTGCCCTCCACCGTCATCACCGAAGCAAGCCTGGGTTAAACCTGGGCCGTTCCCTCACTTGCTGTGCCCCTGCTTTCCTGCCGGGAAGCGGGGGCTTTTCTCTTTTTGCCGACTGCCCGGTAATGTTTCACAAATAAATCCGCGAAAATTGTATGTACAATACAAAAGAAATCCATGTAAAGCGTGTCAAATTATGATATAATCATAAGAAAGAGACGTATGTATACCGGGTCTACATTTGCCGGCGCGGCTGCGCTGTGCCGGCGGAAGGAGGCAGCGAAATGGCCAAAATAGAAACGCGGCTTTTTGGGTTCACTCAGAAAGGCGATGCAGTGAGTGAGTATATCCTTACCAACCCCGGCGGGCTGTCGGTCAGTGTACTGGACTACGGGGCGATCATCAAGAATATCATCGTCCCCGCCAAACGCGGGCCGGTGGATGTGGTGCTGGGCCACGACACCCTGCAGGAGTACGAGGGGGACACCGCCACCTACTGCGGCGCCTTTGTGGGCCGCTATGCAAACCGGATCGAGAACGCCGCCTTCTCCCTCAACGGCAAGACCTATCAGCTGGAGGCCAACGACGGCGCCAACCATCTGCACGGCTGCTTTGCCCGCAAGATGTACAGCGTCAAGGCCTTTGGGGATACCGTGCTGATGGAGGCGGACAGCCCCGACGGGGAGGACGGTTTCCCCGGCAACATGAAGATCGCGGTGCGCTATACCCTGACCCCGGACAACGCCCTGCGGATGGACTACCGGGTATCCTCGGACGCCGACACCATCGTCAACCTCACCAACCACACCTACTTCAACCTCAACGGGGGCGGCTCGGTGCTGGGCCAGCGGCTCAAGCTGTATGCGTCCACCTTCCTGGAGGGCGGCCCGGGCAACTGTCCCACCGGCCGTATCCTGCCGGTGGCCGGCACCCCCATGGACTTTACCAGGGGCAAAGCGATCGGCCGCGACCTGACCCCCGGCAGCGACCAGACCCGCATGGTGGGGGACGGCTATGACCACTGCTTTGTCATCGACCGGCCCCGGGCCGGCGCCCGCCAGAGCATCTGTGCCTGGGCCACCTGCGATGAAAGCAGCATCAGCATGAAGGTGTATACCACCCAGCCCGGCGTCCACCTGTATACCGGCAACTTTTTGCAGGACTGCCCCACCCCGGGCAAGGGCCTGCGCCCCATGCAGAAATATGACGGCTTTGCTTTGGAGACCGAGCACTTCCCCTGCAGTCCCTCCCATCCCGAGTTCCCCAGCACGGTGCTGCGGGCGGGCAAGGTGTTCCGTGTGTCCAATACCCTTCGTTTTTTTACCGGTAAGCAGTGCGGCGTGATCTGACCGGCTGCTGCCTCACAGAAAGGAGTTTGTATGTCCCGATCCCTGCGCCGCGCTGCCGCGGCTCTGCTGGCCCTGTTTGCCTTGCTTCTGACAGGCTGCGGCGGCGTTACGGCCGATGATGCCAAAGCCTATATCCAGGGCTGTCTGGATGCGGCCTACCTTGGCCAGTACAACCAGGATTATCTGGACCTGTCCGGCCTGACCGAGGAGGAATCCCGGCAGGAGGACTATGAATGGAACACCCAGGCAGAGGCCGAGATCCTGATGGAGTACTTTGCCATCTATCCCTCGGAGACGGCTTCCGCCCAGGCGCTGGATCTGGTCAAGGAGATCTACTCCCACAGCAAATACGAGGTCAAGGGCGCCAGCAAGCTGGAAGACGGCAGCTATGCGGTGACGGTGGAAATCCAGCCCATCGACATCCTGTACCGCTATTCGCTCGAAAACGATATCTCGGCCGTGTGGGCGGATGTGCTGGCCCAGCACGGCGTCACCTCCGAGGAGGAGCTGTACGCCATGTCGGACGCCGACTACGAAGCGATGGAGGATCTCTATGCGGCGGCGGTGCTGGATGGCATCCACGCCCTGCTGCCCGAGCTGGCCTATGGCCAGGAACAGACCGTGATGCTGCAGCTCGAGCTGGAGGACAACGTCTACACCCTGGTGGATACCGACTGGCAGCACCTGGACGGGATGATCATCGACTATACCGGCCAGTACTGCGACCTGTCTGCGGACACCCCGCAAATGGACGCGGTATAAACGGGCCTGTACATGGGAACGAAGCCAGCTCCGTCGGAGCTGGCTTTTGAGTTGTTTTTTCATTGGGTCAAGGCAAAAAAGAGCGGCGATAAATGCTGCGCTGCGATCATAAGAGACAAAAATCCATGCAGATAAGCGCGCCGCCCCTTGATTCCTGTGAGAGAAAGCGTTATCCTGTAATCAAAGAGCCGGGGCGCTTGCCCGGGCATCACACCCAAGCTGATCGAGAGGAAGGTTTGTTATGGCAATTTTGGTATCGGGCGGCGCCGGATACATCGGCAGCCACACCTGCGTCGAGCTGCTGAACGCAGGCTATGACATCGTGGTGGCGGACAACTTCTACAACTCCTGCCCCGTGGTGCTGGACCGCATCAAGCAGATCACCGGCAAGGACTTCCGCTTCTATGAGGCGGATATGACCAGGGCAGATCAGGTGGAGCACATCTTTGCGGAGTGCCCGGACATCACCGCCGTCATTCAGTTCGCGGCCTACAAAGCGGTGGGCGAAAGCGTCCACAAACCCATCGAGTATTATTCCAACAACCTCAACTGCACCTTGACCATCCTGGACGTGATGCGCCGGCATGACTGCCACAACTTTGTGTTCAGCTCCTCGGCCACCGTCTATGGCGACCCCGCCAGCGTCCCCATCACCGAGGACTTCCCCACTGGCAACACCACCAACCCCTACGGCACCACCAAGGTGTTCACCGAGCGGATCCTCACCGATGTGTGCAAGGCGGACCCCAGCCTGAATGTGGCCATCCTGCGCTACTTCAATCCCATCGGCGCGCACAAGTCCGGCCTGATCGGCGAGGACCCCAACGGTATCCCCAACAACCTGATGCCCTACATCGCCAAGGTGGCTGTGGGCAAGCTGGAAAAGGTGCACGTCTTTGGCAACGATTACCCCACCCCCGACGGCACCGGCGTGCGGGACTATATCCATGTGGTGGACCTGGCCCGGGGCCATGTGTGCGCCATCCGCAAGCTGGAGACCGGCTGCGGCCTGTTCATCTGCAACCTGGGCACCGGCCGCGGATACAGTGTGCTGGAGGTGCTGCACGCCTTTGAGAAGGCCTGCGGCCATGAGCTGCCCTACGTCATCGACCCGCGCCGCCCCGGCGACATCGCGGAGTGCTATGCAGACCCCTCCAAGGCCAAGCGGGAGCTGGACTGGGTGGCTGAGTACGGCATCGAAGATATGTGCGCCGACAGCTGGAACTGGCAGAAGAATAACCCCGACGGCTACCATACCGTCAAATAAACCTGGAACCAACAAGGCCCCTGCCGCCAAGGCAGGGGCCTTTTCGTTGGGGCAGAGCGCAAAAACACAGAAAATAAAGGCTTTTTGCCGGCCGGCTTCTTTTTCTGGCTCCGCACGCTGGACAAACGGGGCGGGCTGAGATACAATGGGCCCGGAAAAAGCGCCCCGAGAGCCTGTGGAGGCGCTCTGCGACCAGATACAAGGAGGACAAAACGATGCGCGTTCCCTATCAAACAATGTTGGCTGAATTTGAGCGTGTGCTGAGTCAATACGGCTTTTCCGCCGGCCGTGCCCACGATGCCGCCGAGATCTTTGCGCAGAACAGCCTGGCGGGGGTGTTCAGCCATGGCCTGAACCGGTTCCCGGTGGTGGTCAATTACCTGAAAAAGGGTGAGATCGACCCCGCCGCCGAGGCCGAGTGTGTGGCGCGTTTTGGCTCGATGGAGCGCTGGGATGGGCACCGCGGCTTTGGCCCGCTGAATGCGAAACGCGCCATGGACCGCGCCATCGAGCTGGCCAGGCAGAACGGCATCGGCCTGGTGGCTCTGGGCAACAACAACCACTGGATGCGGGGCGGCACCTATGGCTGGCAGGCTGCGGACCAGGGCTGCATTGGCATCTGCTGGTCCAACACCTGCCCGAATATGCCTGCGTGGGGCGCTCTGGATAACCGCATCGGCAACAATCCGCTGATCCTTGCGGTTCCCCGCTCCAACGGCGAGCATATCATGGTGGACTGTGCGCTGAGCCAGTTCAGTTACGGCAAGCTGGAGACCACACGTCTGGCGGGCAAACAGCTCCCGGTCGCGGGCGGCTACGACGAAAACGGCAGCCTGACCACCGACCCTGCCGCCATCGAAAAGACCCGCCGGATGCTCCCCATCGGATACTGGAAGGGCAGCGGCCTTTCGATCCTGCTGGATCTGATCGCCACCGTCCTGACCGACGCGAACTCTGTGGCAAAGATCGGCAGCTTTGGCAGTGAAGTCGGCCTGAGCCAGATCATGATCGCCATCGACCCGTCCAAATTCCAGTCTGTGGAAACCACCGACGCCATCGTGGACGCCATCGCGGCGGATGTGGCTTCCAGCCAGCCTGTGACCGAAGGCGGGGAGGTGCGCTGCCCCGGTCTGGGCGAATACCGCAGCCGGAAGGAAAATCTGGAACGGGGCATCCCCGTTGCAGAAGAAAAGTGGCGCGAAGTACTCGCGATGTGAGGCAAGATCCCCGCGCTCCCGAATCTGGGTCCCGACCGTACGCTTATGCCGTCCGGCCGGGATTTTTTTGCTGCCCGGCGGGCGGAGTGGCAAGGCGCGGCTGCCCCACCGGAAAATTTCCTCCCGCCACAAAGTTAGAAATTTCAAACTAAAGAAAATAAAGAAAAAAAGGGAAAATTTGAAATTGGGTCTTGACACCGGGGGGGGTATGTTATGATAGGCACACAAAGGAAAGGACCTTCCTTTGAACCTGTTTTGG
>NZ_NFLM01000004.1 GCF_002160915.1 Faecalibacterium sp. An121 | reverse complement strand
CCCTGGAACCCCGAGCTGCCGCACTTGACACGGCAGCTCTTTTTGTGTCTAAAAGGATTAGAAAGTGCTGCTCTTATACTGATGGGATCTGCTGAGACGGGGGATTATGGGGCGGTTACTTTCAATCGGCATTTTTGAGCGGCTTGTGGATTTAGTCCTTTTTGGACGACTGCCAATGGCGCAGCCTGGGCAGCTGGGACTGATAGTAGGCGCGGGCTTGTTCCGGGGGCCAGGCTTCGCTGGAAAATTGCTGCGTAAGATAGTCGATCAGGGCATCCATGCTGGCGTAAGTGAAGGCGCCGTCGGCATAGCACCACTTGCAGTAATCCTCGTTGAAGCTGCCGTCGGGTTCTTTGCTGAGAAAAGCATCGTCCTCCAGGGGCATACCGCAGCACTGACACACTAGCTTGCGGGGACAGCCCAGCAGGGTGTTGATCGAAACGTCAAACAGCCGGGAAAGCAGTTTGAGCGCTTCGGTGTTGGGCGTTGTTTCGCCGGTTTCCCAGCGGCTGACGGCCTGCCGTGTGACGTAGAGTTTTTCCGCCAGCTGGTCCTGGGACCAGCCCTTTTGGCGGCGAAGTTGGTATAAGATCTCTTTGATTTCCATGGGATTTGGATCACCTCCACTTGTATTGTATCATATGCATGGCAGACCGCCAAGCAACCTGTTGTTGCCTTGACAGGGGAGGGCGGGCATGATAGGATGGAGCTGTTCCAAGATCACATGGCAAAAGACAAAAGGGGGTCATTTTTGATGACAGAAGCACAGACTTTGCAGAGGCGGGAAGCCGCCATTCGGCGCTGGTTTGCGATGTGGCTGAGAGGGCAGGACGAAGGCCTGGAGGAGCTGTTTACAGAAGATGTGGTTTATACCGAGAGCTGGGGCCCGCAGTACCATGGCCGCAAGGCGGTGGGGCACTGGTTTGCCGAATGGAACACCCGGGGGCGGGTTCTGGTGTGGGAGATCCGGCAGTTCTTTCATAAGGGAGAGCAGACGGCGGTGGAATGGTACTTCAAAAACCAGATGGATTCCGGCACGGTGGAGGAATTTGACGGCATCTCCCTGGTGCAATGGGCTCCTGACGGCAGGATCTGTGCCCTGAAAGAATTTGGCTGCAACCGGAATACCTACGATCCCTATGCGGAAGGGGACGCACCCCGTTTCCGGGACGAAAAGGCAAAGTGGTTCTGAGATCCGCAAGCATGGCCGCGGCCTGAAAAAAGTGTTGTAAAAGCGTAAAAGCCTCCTCTGCCGGGTTGACAGAGCGGGGCTTTTGTGTTATCATATGGTTAACGATTAGACTAATTGTTAATTGTTCGGAAAGGAGCGAAGCAGCCTTGAGCTTACAACATACCTTAAAGGCCCTGGCCGACCCGATCCGGCGGGAGATCCTGAATATGCTGAAAGACGGCAGGCTCTCGGCGGGGGAGATCGCCGGGCATTTCCCGGTGACGGCGGCCTCCATTTCCCGGCACCTGTCGGTGCTGAAAGACGCCGACCTGATACGGGATAAGCGGGAGGGCAAATTCATCTATTATGAGCTGAATGCCTCCGTGCTGGAGGAAGTGATGCTGTGGATCGCAGATCTGAAAGGGGAGACTGACCATGAAGAAGATGATCATGGAGAACAAGGGTAAGCTGATCTTGTCATCCCTGGTGGTGGTGCTGCCGGCGCTGTTGGGCGGCCGGATGGTGTGGGAGATCCTGGGTCTGCTGGCTGCCCATTGGATCTGTCTGGGAATCGTCTTTTGGGACAACGCCCGCCGGGAGCAGAGCAAAAAAGCGCTGGATATCGTTTATTGGCTGATGCCCATGATCTCGCTGGTGATGGGTTTGGGCCTGGTTTTGGCCCGGCAGGACTTCTATGGCTACACGGCTTTCAGCAGGGCGCTGATGTTTGGCATGGGGGCGCTGTTCTTTGTGGTGGGCAACCAGATGCCCCGTTTCCGTCCCAACAGCACGCTGGGCATCCGGCTGCCCTGGACCATGGGCAACGAGGAAAACTGGCGCAGCACCCATCGTTGGGGCGGCAAGGTGTGGGTAGTGGCGGGCCTGGCTGCCATGGTGGCAGCCCTGCTGCCCACAGCGGCCGGGGCGCGTCTGATGCTGGCGGCCGGAGCAGCGGTGATCGTCCTGCCCACCCTCTACTCGTACCTTTATTACCGGAAACAGCGGAAGGCGGGCGCTCCGGCCCTCACCGTTCAACTCAAGACCCGATGGGCGGTGTTTCTGGTGGCGCTGGCTGCTGTGCTGCTGGTGGGGCTGTTCGTTACGGGGAGTGTCAGTGTCTCCTTTGACGGCAGCGCCATGACCATCGATGGCGACGGCTGGAACGACATGACCATCCCATACAGCAGCATTGCCTCGGTGCAGTACCTGCCCGAGGGTCAGGCCCCCGAGGCGGGGGTGCGCACCTATGGCTTTGGCAATCAAAAAGTGTCGCTGGGCAACTTCCATAACGATGCTTATGGGGATTATATCCGCTACAGCTATGACAGCTGCGGCTCCTGTCTGCTGCTGGAGCTGGCGGACGGCCGCCTGCTGGTACTGAACGGCCGGGACGATGGCGCCACCCAGTCCCTCTACCGTGAGCTGACCGCAAAGCTGGAGCAGTGAGGGGGCGGCCCACCCCCTGGAAAAAGCCCCCGCCCTGTGCTATAATGAGGGCAGTCAGGGCGCATCCGACGCCAAAAAGGGGCAGGGCGGGTGAGCGCCGCGCCCGCACGGATCGATGGAGTAAAGGAGCTTGCTATGGGGTTCATCACATTCATCACAATGCTGACCCTTGTCTTTGTGATCCTGAAATGCCTGGGACGGATCGCCTGGTCCTGGGTGTGGGTGCTGTGCCCCGTCTGGATCTCGGTGCTGCTGGTGGCAGCGGTTTTTCTGGCAGTACTGGTAGGCGAACGGATCCGAACGGGCAAGTGGTGACAAAAAGAAAGGGCAGGAGAACCAGCGTTCTTCTGCCCTTTTGTTATGGTGACGCTCAGGTTTCGCCTATGTAAAGGACGGCGTAAACGGTGGAGATCTGGGCGGGGTAGCTCTCGGCGATGACCCCGTCAAAATAGACCGCCACATGGTCCCCGGCCTTCAGGCTGGTGTAGCTGTCGGCGTTTTCCACATCCCGCGAGACGCTGATCCGGCTGGCGGTCTCGTAAGCGGGATCTTCCCGGTCCACATCCAGGAGGAAATACTTTGCGTTGACGCCGGCCACTGTGCCCCGCACAGAGGGTTCTTCTTCGATGATTTCGTCGATGGTGCGGGCGCAGCCGGTCAGCAGGCTGACAGCCAGCCCCAGGCACAGGAGAGTGGACAAGATCTTGCGCAGCATTGCATTCTGCCTCCTTTCGTGGTTTTGTGATAGTTTTGTGACAATATAAGTATAACACGGAACCGGCTGTACGTCCAGACGATTCGGAAAGAAAATCCATCTGGAAAGCCCCCGGCTTCTCAGAAAGGGCGGATTGTGCTATACTGGGATGCGGCGGAAAAACTGCCCGCCCTGCGGCATTGCGGTCTGGATGATCGCTGGATGGAGCGGGCAGACAGAAAGGAGAAACAAAATGGGTTTTTTCAACAAATTGTGGGAGCACACCCACCAGCCGGGCCCCGGCGTGGAGGCGGATGAGCCCCGCAAAAAGGGCCTGCTCCGGCTGTGGGAGGTGTGCACACGGGATCTGTCCGGCTTTTTCTGGGCGGGGCTGCTGGCCCTGCTGGGCCTTGCACCCTGGATGGTGCTCGTAGGGCTGATGCAGGCCGTAGGGGCCCTGGTGCCCGTGGTGCTGGCGGGGGCCTTGGGCGGCCTGATCGCCGCGCCGGAACTGTGCGCTTTGTCCGACCTGCTTTTGCGCGGCCTGCGGGACGAGCCTTTCTATTGGTGGAGCACCTGGCGCAAAGCCTGGAAGGGCAGCCTGCGCGCCTGTTTGCTGCCGGGCGCTCTGCTGGGCCTGCTGGTGGCTCTGGACCTGTGGGCGGCCCAGGCTTTTTTGGCAGGACAGATGGGCCAGGGCGGCCTGTGGGCCGTCTTTGTGGGGCTGCTTCTGGTGGCGGGCCTGTTCCCGTATCTGTGCGCGCAGCTGGTACTGTTTGACCAGTCCCTGGGCCGTACCCTGAAAAACAGCGTCCTGCTGTTTTTGGCCAGCCTGCCCCGCAGCCTGGGTGCGGCGGCCATCCTGCTGGGGTATCTGGCCCTGATCTCCCTGTTTGCGCCGGCGTCCTATGTGGTGGCGGTGCTGGGGAATGTCTGGCTGCCGCTGGCCGCGGCCTTTTTGATGATCTACCAGCCCATGGAAAAGATCCTGGACCTGGAAAACCAGGTCCATGCGGCCCAGGAGGCCAGGCGCAGCGGCAGCTGAACTGCCCCCGCCAAACACATGCGCAAAGGGCCTGTCACGCTGGCACGAGTGCCGGCGGGCAGGCCCGCTTTTTGAGGTCCAGTGTTCACAAAAAGTTTACGAACGGGGCGCAATCTTTACGGCTTGCTCACATTTTTACCTTTTTTTGGTTGTATACTCTTAACGCTGTCTTAATACTTCTTTGGAAGTGCTTAAGATATAGATCCGGACGCCGGAGGGCCGTGCCAGCCCCAAAGCGCCGGATGCAGTCCCATGGCAAACAGGCAGGAAGCCCGGCATAGGAGATGGGAGCATCTCAAGGTAAACTCAAGGTTGGGTCAAGATTGGCTCAAGAAACATGTGCTATGCTGGTGCCAGGGTATGTCCTGAGACGTCGAATGTGCCGGACGGTCTGCCAAAAGCGCTAAAACGGCCGCGCGCACGCGCCCTGTGTCTGGCGCTTTTGGGCGAATATCGCAGCGTGTTTGACCTCACGGATACGCCCTAAAACAAAAGGAGGAAAAGAAACCGTGTTCAAGAAAAAACAACAGGGAGAGGCGGAGGCCCAGCAGGCCGCCCGCAGCCCTGGCAAGGGGTTCAAGCCCTTTCTCAAACGGAACTGGAAGCGGATCGCCGCAGGCGCGGTGGTCCTGGTGGTGGCGGGTGCCTTCCTGATGCCCAGGCAGGCTTCCCCTGCATCCACCAGTGTTTCCTATTTGCAGGATACCCCCCAGCGGCGCAGCATCACCAACGTGTTCAGCGATTCGGGGACCATTACGGCGGCCAACACCTATGAGGTCAAGCCGCTGGTGCGGGGCACCGTCCTCACCGCCGATTTCCAGGAAGGGGATATGGTCCAGGCCGGGGACGTGCTGTACACCATCGACAGCTCGGACGCCGCCAACAGCGTGGCACGGGCCCAGCTGTCCCTCAACCAGGCCCAGCGCAGCTATGAGGATGCGGTGAACGCCCAGTATGTCCGCACCGACATCGGGGGCACGGTGGTGTCCATCGGTGTGGCCCCGGGCGATGTGGTCACGGCCGGACAGGAAGTCGCCACCATCCGGGATGAGAGCGTGATGCTGCTGACGCTGGATTTCCCTGCGGCGGATGCAGCCGGCTTCGCGGTGGGTCAGACCGCCGAAGTGACCCTGGACGGCACCTATGAAAGGATCGCCGGTACCATCCGCTCCGTCTCGGGGGCCGATACCCTGAGCAGCGGCAGCCTGCTGGTGCGTTCGGTGACCATCGCGGTGCCCAACAACGGCAGCCTGACGGCGGCCCAGGCGGCCACCGCTTCGGTGAACGGGGTCAGTGCCCTGGGCTCGGCCCGGCTGGCCTACCAGAAGTCCCAGACCCTTGCCGCCGCCTCCGCCGGCACGGTGGCCGCTCTCTGCGTGCAGCCGGGCAGCGCCGTGGGGGCCGGGGCCAATGTCATCCAGCTGGCCAGCGACAGCCTGACCCGTCAGGTGGAGACAGCCAGCGACAACCTGCTCAGTGCCGAGCTGTCGGTGGATGACGCCAAGAATACCATGGACAACTACACCATCACCGCCCCCATCAGCGGCACCATCATCCAGAAAAACGTCCAGGCAGGGGAGACGGTGGGAGGCGACAGCACCACGGCTGCCACCGCCATGTGCATCATCCACGACCTGAGCTATCTGGAGATGACCCTGAACGTGGACGAGCTGCAGATCCTGTCGATGCAGGTGGGCCAGAATGTGCAGATCAGGGCCGACGCCATCCCCGACCAGACCTTCAACGGGGTGGTGACCAACGTGTCCTCGGCGGGCACCACCACCAGCGGCACCACCACCTACCCGGTCACCATCCGGATCGACGACTACGGCCAGCTGCTGCCCGGGATGAACGCCACCGCCGAGATCGTGGTGGACAGCGTCCAGGACGCCCTCTCCATCCCCAATGCCGCCGTGATCCGCGGCAGCTATGTGCTGGTGACCGCAGACTCCCCCAGCGCAGCCAACGCCGTGACGGATATGACCGCCCCCGAGGGCTATGTCTATGTCCGGGTCCGGACCGGCATCAGCGACGACGATTACATCCAGGTGCTGGAGGGTCTGGAGGAGGGCGACACCGTGGCCTACGACGCTTCGAGCGTCAGCTCGAGCAGTTATGGGGCCATGGGAATGCAGGTCACCGTTTCGGGAGGCTGAGGATGAGCGCACTCATTGAATTTGACGACGTCTGCAAATATTATCAGATGGGAGATACCACCGTCAAGGCGGCGGACCACATCTCGATGCAGATCCAGAAAGGGGAGTTCGTGGCCATCGTGGGCCAGTCCGGTTCGGGCAAGTCCACCTGCATGAACATCATCGGCTGCCTGGACGTGCCTACCTCCGGCGTCTACCGGCTGAATGGCCGGGATGTGGGCAGTATGGACAAAAACGAGCTGGCCGAGATCCGCAACGAGATGCTGGGCTTTATCTTTCAGCAGTACAACCTGCTGCCCAAGCTGACGCTGCTGGAGAATGTGGAGCTGCCCCTCGTCTATGCGGGGCTGTCCCGCAGCGAACAGCGCCAGCGGGCCGCCGAAGCCCTCGAACAGGTAGGCCTTGGCAACAAGCTGAACAACCGTCCCAGCCAGCTTTCGGGCGGCCAGCAGCAGCGCGCTTCCATTGCGCGGGCTCTGGTGGGCCGCCCGGCGGTGATCCTGGCCGACGAGCCCACCGGCGCTCTGGACAGCCACACCGGCCGGGAGGTGCTGGGCATCCTGCAAAAGCTGCACCGCCAGGGCAATACGGTGGTGCTGATCACCCACGACAACTCCATCGCCATGCAGGCTCCCCGGATCATCCGGCTGGAGGACGGGCGGGTGGTCTATGACGGGGACGCCCACTCTCCCGAGGCGGTGGTCCATCCCAACTACGCCTCCGAGGAGGCAGAGGGCCAAGAAGAACAACAACAGGAGGGCAGCGTATGATCTATGTCACCTTCCGCCAGGCGATCAAGAACATCTGGAGCAATAAATTCCGCACCTTCCTGACCATGCTGGGCATCATCATCGGCATCATGGCGGTGATGATCATTGTAGGTCTGGGCAACGGCCTGACGGAGAGCATGCGGGCCAGCGTCTCCTCCATGGGGATGAACCTGCTGCAGGTCAATGTGTACGGCCCGCGGGCCCGGAATGTGGACATCCAGGAGATGTACAACATCATCGAGTCCAGGCCCGACCTGTTCTCGGGCATTTCCCCCATGGTCAGCATGGACCGCACCAGCTCGGCCGTCAAGGTGGGGACCAAGAGCTACAACCAGACCAGTGTCATCGGGGTCAGCGAAGCTTATTTCGGGATGACCGGCACCAAGATCGCCCAGGGCCGGCTGCTCAATTATGTGGACTGCTCGGGATACAAGCGGGTCTGCATGGTGGGCGACTACATCGCCCGGGTGGCCTACGGCGGCAACGCCATCGGCCAGACCATCAAGATCGGTCCCAACCAGTTCACCATCATCGGGGTGGCTGCCGCAGAGGTGGATGACCCCTCGCTGCAGGAGGGCAGCAGCGACGACTACGTCTACATCCCTTACACCACCGCCCAGCGGGTGGCCCGCAACGCCGTCGCGGACACGTACGGTGTCACCACCGTGCGGGAAGATCAGGTGGCCGAGGGCAAGGCCGTGCTGGAGGCAAACCTGCAGGAGCTGCTCCACTCGGACAACAGCTACTTTGTCACCAGCCTTTCCGAGATGCTCAACACCCTCAGCTCGATGATCGGCATGGTGGTGTCGGTGCTCACCGTCATCGCGGCCATCTCCCTGCTGGTGGGCGGCATCGGCATCATGAACATCATGATGGTGTCGGTGGCCGAGCGCACCCGGGAGATCGGCATCCGCAAGGCTCTGGGCGCCAAGGAGCGCTCGATCCTGGCCCTGTTTGTCGTGGAGGCGGCTACCACATCGGCCCTGGGCGGCGTCATCGGCATCCTGCTGGGTTACCTGGTGTCGGCCGCAGCCTCCCCGCTGGTGGCCGTCGTCATGGGCGACCCCAGCATGACCATCAGCCCTTCGCCGTCGTCGGTGATGATCGCCTTCGGCGTGTCGGTGGGCATCGGCGTCCTGTTTGGCTACCTGCCCGCCAAGCGCGCAGCACGGCTCAACCCCATCGAGGCTTTGCGCTATGATTAAGGAGGAATACAAAAGATGAGAAAACGCTTCCTTGCGCTGCTGCTGGCGGCCTGCATCGCGTGCACCATGCTGGTGCTGCCCGCTTCGGCCAGTAGCGCCAACACCGCCGTCCAGACCGCAGTGATCCTGGGGGGCCTGACCGCGGACCAGACCGCCGGCCTCAACGCCCAGCTGACCCGTGGCCAGCTGGCCCGGCTGCTGGTGGCTTTCTCCCCCTACCGTGAGAGCGCCGGCGCCCAGGGCGCCGCAGGCAGCATCTTTACCGATGTGAGCGGCAGCGACCCCCTGGCCCCCTATATCCGCATCGCGGCCGCCCAGGGCTGGATGAGCGGCTATACCGATGGCTCCTTCCGGCCGGGCAGCCCCGTCACTCTGGAAGAAGCCTGCTCGGCGGTCCTCAAGCTGCTGGGCTATGACGTCACCACCCTCAGCGGCACCTTCCCCACCGCCCAGCTGAACAAAGCCAGCGAGCTGGGGCTGCGGGACGGCCTGACCTGCGCCCCCGGCCAGGGGATGAACCTGGAGGACGGCGCGGTGCTGCTCTACAATGCCCTCACTGCCCTGAACGGGGAAGGCCAGAACTACGGCACCTCCCTGGGCTTCACGGCAGAAGGGGGCGAGGTGGCCCTCTCCTCCATCGTGATGGGCAGCCTGGAAGGCCCCTTCGTGGCAGGGGAGAATACCCGGCTGCCCTTTGAGCCCGCCACCATCTACCGCAACGACACGGCGGTGGCCACGGCGGGCCTCCAGCCCTACGACGTCTATTATTACAGCCAGAACGCCAGGACCCTGTGGGTCTACTCCCGCAAGGCCGCGGGCCGGATCACGGCGGTGACCCCCTCGGCTAGCGCTCCCGCCACCGTCACGGTGGCAGGCACCGAATACACCCTGGGCACTGCGGCGGCCGCCGCCCAGATCTCCTCCCTCAACGGCGGGGGCGTGGGTCAGGTGGTCACCCTGCTGCTGGGGATGGACAACCAAGTGGTGCAGGTGCTGACCGGCCAGCAGGCCGAGCAGGTCTTTTACGGCGTGGTGCAGAACTCGGCCCGGAGCCTGATCGAGGAGGACGGCGCCGATGTGATGCAGAGAGTCACGGTGGCCTGCACCGACGGCGTGGCCCGCACCGTCCATGTGGACAAGAGTCTGAACTTCCCCGCCGGGTGGCTGGTGGAGATCACCGTGGATGAAAACGGCGAACAGGTGGAGAGCATCGACGCCCGCTCCCTCAGCGGCACCTTCAATGCAGAGGGGACCACCCTGGGGGATACCCCTCTGGCAGAGGATGTAGAGATCCTGGATACGACTTCGGAGGGTGTTGCTGGGGCGGTAAGCCCCAGCCGACTAGCGGGTGTGAACCTGCGCAGCGGTGATGTGCGCTATTACACCACCAACGCCGCCGGCCAGATCGACCGGCTGATCCTGGACGATGTCACCGGCGACCTGTGGACCTACGGCGTGCTGGACGATGTGCGCAACCTGGCCAATGTGGCAGGCAGCGCCATCGACGACGCCCTCAAGGACGGCCAGAGCACCACGCTGCCCGATACAGGCAGCCTGACCCCCCAGACCGGCAACCAGGTGGTGGGTATCAACCTGCCCAGCACCAGCGATATCCTCTATGGCATCATCGACGGCAGCATCGCCGGCACCCTGTGGCAGAGCCTGTCCTCCAGCACCGGCAGCATGGCCAGCTATGCGCTGCAGCTGCTGTCCCGCAACACCACGGGCACCATCAGCGATATCTTCGGCTTCTTGGGCAGCGGCGCCAGCTATGTCTGCTACGTCAACGGGGAGGCGGCCACCCTCAACACCGCCGTCAAATACCCGGTGGTGGCGGGCGGTGTGGCGGTCAGCCGCAGCACCAACGGCACGGTGAAAAACATGGTGCAGCTGATGCCTGTGATGATCGACCGGCTGGGCCCTGCCTCGGTGATGAGCGGCAGCACCCGCTACGATACCGCCGATGATATGCAGGTCTATCTCTGGTACAGGGGCCAGTATTACCCCACCAGCCTCTCCCAGGTGGATCCCGAGGGCTATCACCTGATCGGCTGGTACGACAACATGGGCTGCACCGCAGGCAGCAAAGTCCGGGTGCTGGTGGCGGTCAAAAAGGACTGACCCGGCCCTGAAGATCAAAAGAAAAGCGCCCCGGGCGGTGTGAACCGCTCGGGGCCTTTCTGCTGCCGATCATCACTGCACCAGCTGTTTGACAAAGTCTGCAATGGATCGCACCGTCTGGATCAGTTCGGCCAGGGCGGCGATGTCCTCATCCCGCATCACGGAGGCGGGGGCCTGGATGGCGTATTCTCCGGGCAGGGCCTTGCCGGTCAGTTCGAGGCGCAGCCCTTGGCTGGGGATATCCACCAGCACATGGCAGCGGAAAAAGTCCCCCCACAAAGCAGACCACAGGCTGGAAGGGGGAAAGCCCACCGTGATACCGATGCCCCCCAGCGGCTCCTTCAGGGTGAAATAAAAGTAGCCGTCCAGGGCCTGGTCGGGGTGGGCCGGTTCCAGGGCAGCCAGGGCAAAGGCGCCGGACTGGTACTGCTCCAGGCCGTTCATGGCCGGTTCCTGCCCCAGCAGGGTGGCCATCTGGCTGCCGGTGATGTAGTCTCCCAGGCCCCAGTCGGGGATAAGGGAGGCAATGGCCGGGTATTGGGCGTGCAGGCCGGACAGGAAGGTGCGGTAGATCTGCCGCACATCCAGATAGACCTGGCCGTCGGCCAGAACCAGCTGGGTATAGGGCTCCTCCTTGCCGGGAGCGTACCAGCTGAGGGTCAGATCGCTGCCGCTGTTCTGGCCCGAGAGGGTGCCGGTGGTGGCGCCCAGGGCTTCCAGCAGGGACCATGTGGCAGAGGGCTGGGCTGAGGTGGAGGTGACGGTATAGTCGAAATGGAAGGCGGAGCCGCGGCGCAGCGCGTCGATCCGGCTGTGCAGCAGCAGGCCGAAACCTCCCAGCAGCACGGCCGCAGCCAGCACCAGGGCCAGGACTGCCCGCAGCGCAGAAGACACTGCGGCGCCGGCAGTGGATTTGGATGTCAGCATAAAGACAGCCTCCTTTCGCAAAAGGCTTTTCTTTTATTATAGCACAAAGGGGTGACAGAACCATGTATAACCTTTGGCCGGAGGCAAAAAAATGGGACATCTGGTGACGGTTCTGTGCAATCTGCCGAGTTTCCCTTGTTTGCATTGAAACATCATGGTAAAATAGACCCGTCCGAAGCAGACAGGAGGGACTTGTCTGCACATTCCGCAAACAGAAGGAGAAAGCCCCATGAAACGACGTTTGCTGTCTCTGATCCTGTGCGGGCTGATGCTGCTGGGGGGCTGCGGCCGGCAGGCTGTACAGGAGGAGATCTGGGAACTGGAAGAAAAGAACGTGGCCACCTTTTCGGACGGCGAAACGGTGGACCGCTGGCGCGGCTATTTTGAGAACGGCCTCCAGGAGCCGTGGTCGGTGTACGAACTGGCCGACGGCACGGTCCTGCTGACGGAGGACGATGTGGTCTCTGTGGAGAGCGATACGGCCGGCTATGGCAGCCTGACAGAAGAAGTGCAGGCGGCCGTTTCGGCCTGGTACCAGGGAGAAGGCAAATACTATGACCTGTCCGCCCTGCTGTCCGCCAGCTATACCCGCTGGCAGGAGCAAGGGGAGAGTTTTGTGCCTGGCCGTGTGGGACAGAGCACCGCATCCACCGCCACCAGCGGCAGCGTCATCTATTTTACCACCACGGTGGAGCAGGCCGTCGATCCGGAAAACGGCCAGCAGCTGCGGTACAGCGCCGCCTTTGACCGGGCCACCGGCCAGAGGCTGGACCTGTGGACCCTGTTCACGGTGCCGGAAGCCGATGCGTGCATGGCGCTGGCTGCCGCAGCAGGGGATGACCCCGCCGTACAGGAAACTCTGGCCGCTGCCATCGACCCGGTCCATGTGATCTTTTTTGAGGATCGTCTGGAAGTGGAATTCCCCGCAGGCAGCCTGGAAGGTCTGGACACCGCCTATATCCTGGTGGTGGACTATGCCCAGCTGGACGGCGTCCTGGCAAGCAGCGCCCTGCCCGGCGGCGCAGAGCGCTCCTGATCACCCGGGATGCAAGACCAAAACGATCCCGTGCCCCAAACGGCGCCGGAGCCGGGGGGAGCAGCCACAGTAAGACAGAGGAAAGGGCCTGCCGGCCTGTGCATATCACAGGCGGCAAGCCCTTTCGGTGCGTTTTGAGCGCCGGTGAAACGGGATGCGCTTTACGGTGGCGCATCTTCTTCACCGGCCCTGTTCTTTTTTCATTTGCCCAATGATCCGCTGAATGCTTTTGGGGGAGAGAAAATAGGCGTCAGCCAGGGAATCGATGCGGACCCCCGCGAGGTATTCGGCATAGATGCGCTGGTTCCGCTCCCGCAGTTCCCGGCGGGTCGCCGTCGATGCGCCCCAGCACCGTTTGTTTTCTGCGGCCCGCGGAATATACAGGAACTCCCCGTCAATGTATTCCTGGATCTGTGCAAGCAGCTCTTCGGGAAGGACCTGCGCTGCCTTTTTATAGCTCATGTTGCGCTCCTTGGTCGTTTTTTGCCGGAACAGCAAAGCCCGCACGCAACACCTTCGGATGATGGCCGCCGTGTCAGACCTTGCTTACACAGCGGGAACGATGGGATCAAGCATGAACGCAGAGCCTCCTTCTTTTTGTGCTGCCTCCATTTTATCATAAGAAAAGGAAAAGTGAAATCCCCGCCCTCTTTTGAGAACCAAACATGAGGCTGCCAGAGCGCGGCATGGATGTCTTGGCCATGCAAAAAACAGGCTTCCTGGCCTGACACAGCCAAACAAAACTCACGCCTCGATGTTCTGTTTGGGATAGCGGTTGGACAAAAGGATGACGGTCTCCACATGCCCCGTCCTTGGGAACATGTCCACCGGCTGCACTTTCTCCACGCGGTAACCTTCACGGGTCAGGATGGCCGCATCGCGGGCGGCGGTGGCGGGGTTGCAGCTGACATAGACCAGGCGGCGGGGCGCCATGCGGACCACGGCGTCCAGGGTCGCCTGGTCGCAGCCCTTGCGGGGCGGGTCCACGATGATGACATCGGGGGCCAGGCCCTCGGCGGCCAGCCGGGCGGCTGCCTGGCCGGCGTCGGCACAGAAAAAGCGGCTTTTGCCGGCGATCTCTCCGCCCATCCGGGCCGCGTTGGCGCGAGCGCTTTCGATGGCCTCAGGAACGATCTCCACCCCCACCAGCTCCCGGCAGCGGCCGGCCATAGACAGTCCGATGGTGCCCATGCCGCAGTAAAGGTCCAGCAGCAGGTCGTCGGGGCGCAGGTCTGCATAGGCGGCAGCCACGGCATACAGCTGTTCTGCGCCGGGCGTGTTCACCTGATAAAAGGAAAAGGGGCCCAGCCGGACTGGCACCCCGCAGAGGGTGTCCTCGATAGAGCCGGGGCCAAAGAGAATGTGGTTTTCGGGGCCCAGGATCACATTGGTGTTCTGCCGGTTGACGTTGATCAGGATGGTGGCGATGTCGGGGAACTGGCTGCGCAGCTGCTCCACCCATTGGCCGGCATGGGGGAGGCTGGGCCGGGTACAGACCAGGCAGACCATGATCTGGCCGCTGTGGGCGCCCTGGCGCAGGAAGATGTGCCGTACCAGTCCCTGCCCGGTGGCTTCGTCATAGGGTTGGATGCCGTATTCCCCGAACAGCCCGCACAGGGTCTGGCCGATCCGGTTGAGGATGGCGGGCTGCAACTTGCAGTCCCCGCAGGGGACGATGCGGTGGCTGCGCCCGGCATAAAACCCGATGCAGGGTTTGCCCTGCTTGTCCAAACCCACCGGGAACTGGACTTTGTTCCGGTAGCGGTCCACCTGGGGGGAGGGGAGGATGGGCTCCACCTGGACGTCCAGGCCGCCGATCCGCTGGAAAGCGTCTGCCACCGACGCCTGTTTGGCCTGCAGCTCGGCCTGGTAGCGCAGGTGGCGCAGGCTGCACCCGCCGCAGGGGCCTGCTACCGGGCAGTCCGCCGGGATGCGGTCGGGGGAGGGCTGGTCGATCTGCTCCACGATGCCAAAGGCGTACCGCTTGAAGTCTTTCACCACCCGGGCCTGGATCTGGTCGCCGGGAGCGGTGCCGGGCACAAAGACCGCTTCGCCTTCCCAATGGCCGACGCCGCTGCCGTCGCTGGACAGCCGTTGGATGGCGAGGGGGATGATCTGGTTTTTCTGTAAAGGCATGGTTCCCTCCTTGGGACTGGTCACGGCGCGGCGGCCGGAGCGGGACTGTCATCGGCCGGGGCAGCCGCCTGCTGGGCGGCGTATTTGCTGGGCGGCATCCCTTTGGCCCGTTTGAACACCCGTGAAAAATAGAACTGGTCAAAGAAGCCCACCGAGATGGCCACCTCGGCAATGGACAGGCTGCCGGTGCGCAGCAGCTTGCAGGCCTCGTTGATCCGGTATTCGGTCAGGTAGTCGATGGGGCTTTTGCCTACGTTGCTCATAAAGACGCGGTAGAGGTGGCTGCGGGAGACCCCCACGCTCTTGGCCACATCGTCGATGGAGATATCGTGGGAATAGTTGAACTGGATGTACTTGATGGCATTCAGGACATACTGGCTGGACGTGTTGGTGTTGTGGGGCTTGCGCTCGCTGGTCTCGTCCATCAGGGCGGCGATGAACAGGTACAGATACCCCACCATGGCCGTCTCATCCTGGACCCGCAGCCCCCGGGCACGGTAAATGTTCTCCATGGCGTGATACATCTCCTCGGGGCGCTGGGTATGGTGGACCGGCTGCTCGTCCGAGAAGGGGAGCAGAGAGGCCAGCCGGTGGGCGCTGATCCCGTTGAAGCCCACCCAGCAGTATTCCCAGGGCTGCTGGGCGTCGGCGGTGTAGGTGTTCAGCTGGTTGGGCCGGACAAAAAACAGGTCCCCCGGGTTGAGCTCCCAGGTCTTGCCGCTGGTCTGAAACGTGCCCTTGCCTGCAAGGATCAGGTGGATCAGGTAGTGGTCCCGGATGCCGGGGCCCCAGGTGTGGCCGGGGGCGCAGCGCTCCAGCCCGCAGTTGAAGACGGACAGGTCCACATTGTTGGTATAATTCTGTTTGAACGACTGTTTATAAACCTCCGGCATAGGGGCCTCCTTTGAAACACAAACTCGTACAACGGGGAAAGCGATACCAGTATACCATATCCGACGGCGCAAATTCAACAAAAGTACATCCTGAACTTTGGCTTTGCCGCTGAAAATGCCCGCTTTTCTCTGTGAAAATTTGCAAAAATGGTGCAAATACGCTACAATAGAAGCAAGATCCCGGGGCGGGCCTGCGTGGCCTGCCCCTGCATTGCAGGCAAACGAAAGGGCCTGTCCGCCGGGCGGGCCGTCACAGGAATGCGGGCACAGGGGGAGAGAATATGGCGACAAGCGCACAGCGGCGGCAGGAGATCGGGGCGGGCGTCTGGGATGACGTCCTGAGGGCGTTGTATGGCCCGTCGGAGGAGGTGCTGGCCCGGCAGCGGGACAGATGGTGCCAGGCGCTGGCGCAGTTCGAGTGCTATTTTGGCCCCGGCCGGCAGGTGGAGCTGTACACCGCCCCCGGCCGTGCCGAGCTGGGCGGCAACCACACCGACCACCAGCACGGCTATGGCCTGGCCGCAGCGGTGGACCTGGACCTGGTGGCGGTCGCTTCGCCCAACACCGACCGTTACATCCGCGTCAAGTCCTGGGGCTTCAACAAGCTGGATGTCATCGACCTGTCCCAGCAGGACCCCCGGTCGGAGGAGTCCACCCATTCCGCCAGCCTGATCCGCGGACTGGCCGAGGGCTTCCGCGGGCTGGGCCGGCCGGTGGGCGGCTACGATGCCTACACGGTCAGCAGCGTCCTGCGCGGGTCGGGGCTGTCCAGTTCGGCGGCCTTCGAGATGGCCATGGGGGCTGTGATGAACGGGATGTACGGCTGCGGGCTGACCCCGGCCCAGGTGGCGCGGCTGGGCCAGTACGCCGAGAACATTTATTTTGGCAAGCCCAGCGGCCTGCTGGACCAGCTGACCAGCGCGCTGGGCGGGGTGGTCTTTGCGGACTTCCAGGACCCTGAGTCTCCCCGGGTGGAGAAGATCCACACCCGGGAGCTTCTGCCCGCCGGGATGAGCCTGTGCGTCACCGATACCCGGGGCAGCCACAGTGAGCTGACCGCCGAGTTCGCCGCCATCCGACGCGAGATGGAAGCGGTGGCCGCCTGTTTTGACTGTCAGGTGCTGGGGCAGGTGGACGAGGCTGCTTTTTGGGCGCAGCTGTCCCGGGTGCGCGCCTGCTGCGGGGACCGGGCCTGCCTGCGCGCCGTCCACTTTTTTGAGGAGAACGCCCGCACCCTGGCCGAACACCGGGCCCTGCGGGCGGGCCGCTTTGAAGAATTTCTCCGGCTGGTGCGCCAGAGCGGCCATGCTTCCTTCACCCTCTGCCAGAACGTTTACAGCAGCGCCGATCCGCGCCGCCAGTCCCTGTCGGTGGCCCTGGCCCTCAGCCAGCATATCCTGGAGGACAGCGGCGGCGCCTGGCGGATGCAGGGGGGCGGCTTTGCCGGCACCATCCAGGCTTTTGTGCCTGCGAACTGTCTGGAGCGCTATTGTGCCGCCATGGATTCGGTGTTCGGCCCCGGCAGCTGCCACATCCTCACGCTGCGGGAGCAGGGGGCAGGGCTGGCCATCGGGTAACAGGCCGGCTGGCGCAGGGCGCAAAAAATCCCAAAAAAGTGATTGACAATCCCGCATCCTCTTGGTATAATAAATTGCTGTCTGCAAAGGCAGCCCTGCGGGATGCCCCGCAGACCCTTGGCTTCCATCCGAAGCCCTTATGTCCAAAAGGAGGTGCACAAAAATGGCAAAGTACGAAACCATGCTGATTACCACCGCCACCCTCGATGACGAGGCTACCGCCGCTCTGGTGGGTAAGTTCAAGTCCCTGATCGAGGCCAACGGTACCATCGATTCCATCGATGAGTGGGGCAAGCGCCGTCTGGCATACCCCATCAACGACGAGAACGAGGGCGTCTACACTGTGATCAACTTCACCAGTGAGCCCGACTTCCCCGCCGAGCTGGACCGCGTGTACAAGATCACCGAGGGCGTCATGCGCTCCCTGATCGTTGCAAAGGAAGGCTAATTCCACACAGTACAAGGAGTCCCGTCTTATGTTGAACGTCGTCGTTATCATGGGCCGCCTGGTGGCGGACCCTGAACTCCGCACCACCACCAACGGTATCAATCTGGCGCGGTTCCGCATCGCGTGTGACCGCAGCTATGCCCGCCAGGGCGAGCAGCGCCAGACCGACTTTCTGGACGTCGTGGCATGGCGCCAGCAGGCGGATTTCGTCTGCAAATACTTCCAGAAGGGCAGCCTGATCATCATTGAGGGCAGCATCCAGAGCCGCCAGTATCAGGATAAGAACGGCAACAACCGCACCGGTGTGGAGATCGTGGCCAACAACATCAATTTTGGCGGCCCCAAGAACTCCAACGGCAATGGCGGCGGCGCTCCTCAGAGCAGCCAGCCCCATCAGAACGCACAGCAGCCCGCCCGCCCGTCTGCCATTGAGGCAGTCCCCGGCTACTCGGCAGGGGACACCGATGACTTTGCGGTCATCGACGACAGCGACGATCTGCCGTTCTGACCTTGTCCAACTCGACAAAAATTCAAACAGGAGGTAAACCAGCAATGGCTTTTGAGAAAAACGAAGGCTCCCGCCCCGCACGTCCCGTGCGCCGCGGCCGCAAGAAGGTCTGCAGCTTCTGCGTGGATCGCATCGATGAGATCGATTACAAGGATGTTGCCCGTCTGCGCAAGTATGTCTCTGAGCGGGCCAAGATCATTCCCCGCCGCGTCACTGGCACCTGCGCTTATCATCAGCGTGCCCTGACCGTGGCCATCAAGCGTGCCCGTCATGTGGCTCTGATGCCCTACGTCAGCGACTGATCGTTCGCTATCCCATTCCAAAACAATCAGCAATCAGCACCAAACGCCTCCGTCCTTCGACGGGGGCGTTTTTTGTGCCGCTCTCCCGAAACCGCCGCAAAAACGCCTGGCCCCTGTCTGGGGTCAGGCGTCGGTTTTGGAATGGGGGCGATTTACAGCGTCTTGCAGAATTCCTTCAGATAAGCCCGGAACGCCTCGCCGATCTCAGGATGCTGGAGGGCCAGTTCCACCTGGGCCTGCGCCACGCACAGCTTGTTGCCCATATCGTAATGCTTGCCGGTGAAGGCCACTGCCGTCATGCCGCCCTTGGTGCGGGCGTACTCGGCCATGGCGTCCGTCAGCTGGATCTCACCGCCTGCGCCGGGCTTGGTAGCGGCCAGCAGGGGATAGATCTCCGGGGTCAGCAGCACCCGCCCCAGGATGGAGTAGTTGCTGAATTCCTGGCCCTTTTTGGGCTTTTCGATCATGTCGTCCACAAAGAAGTAATTGTCCCGGATGGGGGTGGTCTTGAGGCTGCAATAGCGGCTGACATCCGCCCAGGGCACAGCGCAGACGCCGGCCACGGGCCGCCCGAATGCCTCGTAGGCCCGGATCAGCTGCGCGCAGACCGGGTCCTCCCCGATGATGACGTCATCCCCGTAGATGACCACAAAGGGATCGTCCCCCGTAAAGGGCCGGGCCATGCTGACCGCGTGCCCCAACCCCAGGGTCTGGTGCTGGCGGACAAAGTAGATGTTGGCCAGGTTGGAGATGCCCAGGCACTCCTCCAGCATCTTTTCCTTGCCGGGAGCGGTCAGCTTGGCCTCCAGCTCCGGGCTGCGGTCAAAGTGGTCCTCGATGATGGTCTGGTTTCGGCTGAGGATGATCAAGATGTCGGTGATGCCGGAGCGCACAGCCTCCTCCACCAGATACTGGATGGCAGGTTTGTCCACGATGGGCAGCATCCCTTTGGGCATGGCCTTGGTGGCGGGCAGTACCCGGGTGCCGAGACCCGCGGCAGGGATGACGGCTTTGGTGACGGCTTTCATAAGAGACCTCCTTCGTCGTTTTTACATGGTTGGCCGGCGCGTCTCACAGCACCAGCCCCATGACAGCTTGCAGGTTGGGGCCCAGCAGCAGGCTGAACACAGCCCCCAGCACCACCATAGCGGTGCAGACGCCCACCACGGCGGCCCAGCTGACGCCGCCCTGCGCCCGCAGCACGGCCTCACGCTTGGATTTGTCGGGGAACTCCGCCTCGATGCGGCGGATCCGCTCGGCGGCGATGCGGCGGTAGAGATACTTGGCGAACATCCCGCTGAGCACCATCACCGCAAAGCTGGCGATCGACGCGATCTGCGCCAGGAACAGCAGGGTGGAACCGCTGATGGCAGGGGCAAAGGCACTCTCGCTCAGCACCAGCAGTTCCAGCAGGCTGGGCAGCTGCAGCAGCAGATCCACCGCCAGAAAGACGAAAGCCGGCTTCCAGGCTTTGCGGTAGAAGAAATACAGGGGACCGAACAGCAGGGCGGAAAAGCAGATCGAGCTCTTGCGGCCATACTTCTGCATCTGGGAAAAGTCCCGCAGATAGGCAGGGCTGGAGGGGCCCAGATAGGTGGCCCACTCGTCGCTGGGGATGCCGTCGATGGGTTCGTCGGCGCTGGCCGCGCTGGCCTGCCAATAGCCGCCGGCCTGGGCCTCCTGGTACAGGCGGGTGTAGTTGAAGCCGCCGCCGGGCTGCTGGGCCTGGCGGTTGGCGTCCACCCGGGGCGGGGGAGCGGCCTGCTCGCTGCCAAACACATAGCCGCAGTGGCTGCACCGCTGGGCGGATTCCGGGTTGGGCGCGCCGCAGTTGGGGCACTTGTGCTCGGGCTGTGCCGAGGCGGGGGGCGTCCACTCAAAGCCTGTGCCGTGCTTGCCGGCATAGACGCAGGCCCCCTGCGCCTGGTGGCAGGCGCGGTGATAGGGTGCGCCGCAGTCGGGGCATACAACGATATCGTCCGTATCGGTCAGGGTCTTGCCGCAGACCGAACAGGGACAACCAGTAAACTGATACATAAAAGCCTCCACATTAAACGAATATGGTATGTCTAGTATACTCTCTGGAAGCATAAAAGAAAAGCCAAACTTTCAAATTTGCGCTTTTGATTGATGCATTTGCCCCAATATAGCACAAAATCTTGAAGAAACTGAAAACAAATCCCGTTTTGACTGCACATTCACAAAAAATTGACAGATGCACCCAAAGCGTGTTATCCTTGCAGGGAACGGCGGCGGACGGCCTTTGGGTTTTGCCGTCCGCACGGCCGGCTTGCCGGCAGATGAGGAGGAACCATGAGGGACAGCGAAATCGATTTGTGCGGAGCGGAAGGGGGAGGCCGCGCCCCGGATATGCCCTATCTGGCGGCAGAGGACTGCTTTGCGTTCCGCTGCGCCGGCTGCGGCGGGTGCTGCCGGGGCCGGGAGGATATCGTCCTCTCGGGGTACGATCTCTACCGCTTGTCCAGGCGGCTGGGCCTGCCCCCCAAACTGACCGCCCAGGCTTTCTGCCGCCGTTATATCGGGACGGTCAGCCGTCTGCCGGTGCTGCGGCTGGCGCCGGTGCGCGCCGCGGGGAACAACTGCCCGTTCCTGACCGAAGGGCGCTGCGCCGTCCACCAGGCCCGGCCTCTGGTCTGCGCCCTCTACCCGCTGGGACAGGAGATCAGCCCCGAAGGGCAGGCGTCGTATTATTTCCAGGGTACCCGGTGCGGGGGCACGGTCCATGAGGGGACCCTGGCCGCCTACCTGGAGGCTCAGGGGATCGCCCGGCGGGAGCCGCTGGACATTTTGTGGGCCTGCCGGTGCATGGAGCTGGAGTGGCAGGCCCCCGGATGGGAGGAACTGTTCCAGCCGGTGGTGCTGCGGCGGTTCCAGGCAAAAGTCTGCCAGGCGCTCTACTACCGCTATGACCTGGAGCGCCCCTGGCCGCAGCAGTTTGAAGAAAATCTGCTCTGGCTGGAAGGTCAGAAAGTCCGCCTCGCCGAGATGCAGCAGCACATCCATCGAAAAAACAGATAGATATTTTCTGCATTATCAATAATTGAGCCGCTTCAGGAGAATAAAATCGCCGGGGATCTATTGTAACTTTTCATAAAGTGTGCTATACTTCACAATCATGAAGCGATTCACACCCATGAAGTGAGCGCCCGGGGTCCTGTCCCCGGAAAAGACCAAGATAGAGGAGAGTTATTGGTATGCGTAAGATTTCCCGTCGTTCGTTCCTGGCTGTTTCTGCGGCTGCCGCCGCGGCCGGCGTGCTGGCCGCCTGCGGTTCTACATCGTCTTCTTCGTCGTCCACCGCCGCCAGCACGGCTTCTTCTGCGGCATCCTCGGCCGGTTCCGCAGCCGCGGGCCAGAGCTATACCGTGGGCATCTGCCAGCTGGTGGAGCATGAGGCGCTGGACGCCGCCACCCAGGGCTTCCAGGATGCGCTGACCGAACAGCTCGGGGATGCGGTCACCTTTGATATGCAGAACGCTCAGAACGACACCGCCACCTGTGCCACCATCTGCAACGGCTTTGTCTCGGCCGGCGTGGACCTGATCCTGGCCAACGCCACCGCTTCCCTGCAGGCGGCCCAGGCGGCCACCGCCGATATCCCCATCCTGGGCACCTCCATCACCGAGTATGGCGTGGCCCTGGGCCTGACCGATTTCAGCGGCACGGTGGGCGGCAACATCTCGGGCACCTCCGACCTGGCGCCCCTGGATGAGCAGGCTGCCATGATCCTGGAGTGGATGCCGGAAGCCAAGACCGCCGGCCTGCTGTACTGCTCGGCCGAGGCCAACAGCCAGTACCAGGTGGACACCATCCAGACCTACCTGGAGGATGCGGGCCTGACCGTCACCCAGTACCCCTTCTCGGACTCCAACGACCTGTCCTCGGTCTGCCAGCAGGCAGCCAGCGCCAATGAGCTGCTGTATGTCCCCACCGACAATACGGTGGCTGCCAACACCGGCATCGTGGACGGCATCTGCCGGCCCATGGGCATCCCCGTCTTTGCAGGCGAGGAAGGCATCTGCTCGGGCTGCGGTGTGGCCACCCTGTCCATCAGCTACTATGACCTGGGCTACACCACCGGCGAGATGGCCGCTCAGATCCTGACCGGCGAGGCGGATATCTCCACCATGCCCATCCAGTACACCAGCGCTACCAAGAAGTACAACAAGACCATCTGCGACGAGCTGGGCCTGACCGTTCCCGAAGGGTACGAGGCCATCGAAGCATAAATCCCACTGAAGATCCAGGCGGGGAGAATGGGCCACCATCCTGCCCGCCTTTTTGCATGAACGACCGCTCCGGCGTTTGCCGGGGCGGTCGCAGGTGCGTCTGCGGCCTGTACCCATAAACCCTGCCCCGGACTGCAACGGTCCGCGGCAAATCGTCAAAAACAGGAGGAATCATTTTGGAAGTCTTAGCAAGACTGGCGAACCTGCCCGGCGCGCTGCCGGGGGCCTGTGCCCAGGGCCTGATCTGGGGCATCATGGCCATCGGCGTCTACATCACCTACCGCATCTTGGATGTGGCGGACCTGACGGTGGACGGCTCCTTTGGCACCGGCGGCGCGGTCTGCGTCATGGCCCTGCTGGCCGGGCAGAACGTCTGGGTGGCTTTGCTGCTGGCCCTCATCTCCGGCCTGGCCTGCGGCCTGATCACCGGCCTGCTGCACACCTTCATGGGCATCCCCGCCATCCTGGCCGGTATCCTGACCCAGCTGTCCCTCTATTCCATCAACCTGAAGATCCTGGGCAAGGCCAACCAGTCCATCAACGTGGACAACTATGACCTGCTCATCTCCCTGCGCTGGGTCAAAGAGCTGGCCCTGCGCAACCCGGTGGCGATGGTCACCCTCATCACGCTGGCGCTCATCGGCATCCTCTACTGGTTCTTTGGCACCGAGCTGGGCTGTGCCATCCGCGCCACCGGCTCCAATCCCCACATGAGCCGGGCCCAGGGCATCAACACCGACTTCAATACGGTGCTGGGCCTGATGGTCTCCAACGGCCTGGTGGCCCTGTCGGGAGCGCTGCTCAGTCAGTACCAGGGCTTCGCGGATGTCAGCATGGGCCGCGGCGCCATCGTCATCGGCCTGGCGGCCGTCATCATCGGTGAGGCGATCTTTGGCCGTATCTTCCACAACTTTGCCCTCAAGCTGGTGTCGGTCTCGATCGGCGCGGTGATCTATTACATCGTCATCCAGCTGGTGCTGACCCTGGGCTTCGATGCCAACCTCCTCAAGCTGCTGTCGGCTGTGGTGGTGGCCATCTTCCTGGCCGTCCCCTACTGGAAAGGGAAGTACTTCTCCAAGCCCGCGCCCAAAAAGGCCCAGAAGGAGGAAGAACGTCATGCTTGATATCCAGAATATTTCAAAGACCTTCAATCCCGGCACGGTGAACGAAAAGACCGCCCTGAACGGCCTGACCCTCCACCTCAACGAGGGCGATTTCGTCACCGTCATCGGCGGCAACGGCGCCGGCAAGTCCACCATGCTCAATGCGGTGGCCGGCGTCTGGCCGGTGGACAACGGCCGCATCACCATCGACGGCACCGACGTCACCCGCCTCAGCGAATACCAGCGCGCCAAATACATCGGCCGGGTGTTCCAGGATCCCATGACCGGCACCGCCGCCACCATGCAGATCGAGGAGAACCTGGCCCTGGCCGCCCGCCGCGGCAAGCCCCGCACCCTCCGCATCGGCATCACCAAAAAGGAGCGGGAGGAATACCGGGAACTGCTCAAGACCCTGGATCTGGGGCTGGAGAGCCGCCTGACGGCCCGGGTGGGCCTGCTGTCCGGCGGCCAGCGCCAGGCGCTGACCCTGCTGATGGCCACCATGAACCGGCCCAAGCTGCTGCTGCTGGACGAGCACACCGCCGCTCTGGACCCCAAGACCGCCAGCAAGGTGCTGACCCTTTCGGCCAAGCTGGTGGCGGAAAACAACCTGACCACCCTCATGATCACCCACAATATGAAGGATGCCATCAAATACGGCAACCGGCTGATCATGATGCACGAAGGCCGTATCATCTACGATGTGAGCGGCGAGGAGAAAAAGAAGCTCCACGTTTCGGACCTGCTGGCCAAGTTCCAGACAGCCAGCGGTGACGAGTTCGCCAACGACCGCATGATCCTCTCCTGAATCCATACACAACAGAAAAGACCCGGGGCCGCAGGCTCCGGGTCTTTTCTGTATAAATTCCATATAAAAATATAAGAGGAAACCAAAGGCAGGGCCGGCCTCAAGAACGGGCGCTCACCGGGACAGCTTGCGGGCGGCCCAGATGCAGACACAGGCGCCTGCCACCGAGACCACAAAGTCGCCTATAAAGCTGAAGGAATGCAGGCCGATCAGCCCCAGCAGAAAGCTGCCCACAAAGCCGCCCACCATCCCCAGGATGATGTTGTGCAGAGGGGAGGAGCCGGCGCTGCCCATCAGGCGGCCGGCCACATAGCCGGCAGCGGCTCCCACAAGGATGCTGAAAACGACCGAAAACAATGCAGAAATCATAGCGATAAACCTCCTGACAGGGCGGCCTTACACAGGGGCCGCCGCGTTTTCTGCGGCCTGGGCGGTGCGGCAGATGTCCGCCAGGCAGCACTGGCTGCACGCGGGCTTGCGGGCGTCGCACACGGCGCGCCCGTGCAGCACGAAGCGATGGCATAGGTCGCTGCCCTCCTCCGGGGGAATGATCTGCCACAGTAGCATTTCCACCTTTTGGGGCTCCTTGACGTTGTCCACCAGGCCGATGCGGTTGCACAGCCGGATGCAGTGGGTGTCGGTGACGATGGCGGGTTTGCCGAATACATCCCCCATGATCAGGTTGGCGCTCTTGCGTCCCACCCCGGGCAGGGCCAGCAGCTCCTCAAAGGTAGTGGGGACCTGGCAGTTGTATTTGTCCCGCAGCAGCCGCATACAGGCGGAGATGTCCCGCGCCTTGGAGCGCCCCAGGCCGCAGGGCTTGACGATGGCCTCGATCTCCTCGGGCTGGGCGGCGGCCAGGGCAGCCACCCCCGGATATTTGGCAAACAGCTCCTCGACCACCACGTTGACCCGGGCGTCGGTGCACTGGGCGGCCAGCCGGACGCTGACCAGCAGCTGCCAGGCGTCGGCATAGTCCAGGGTACAGGCCGCATCGGGATACGCGGCCTTCAGCCGGGCGATCACTTCCAGGGCCAGCTCTTTTTTGGCCGCAAGCTCTGCGGCAGGTATCTGCTTTTTGGGCATGGTATCCATCTCCTGACTGATAGGCTGGGGCATACCCGAAAAGCCAAAAACGCCGGTCCGTTTCGGATACACCCTACCGTGTGATGATACCACGTTTTATCGGATTTGTAAATATTTCCCCGGGGCGCACCCGGGAAATCCTCCATACGGTCCCCTTTGGCCCCAAGGGTCCATTGGCTGTGCTGCGCTCCAGGGAGGAGCGCGGCGCTTTCGGGCGAACGATCAACCGATTTGGCTTTTCGGATGGATCCCAAAACGCCGGCCGCCCTTGTCCTTTGGGAAAAAATGCTGTATAATATGCATTAGTCAGAATCATTCGCAGTTTTACACCACAGAGGGAGGCGCACCCCATGCGGGAACCATTGGCCCAGAGGCTTCGGCCCAAGACCCTGGCTGACGTCTGCGGCCAGCAGCATCTGCTGGCCCCGGGGCGGGTGTTCCGCCGTACCATCGAGAGCGGCAACATCCCCAACATGATCTTTTATGGCCCGTCCGGCACCGGCAAGACCACCGTGGCCCGGATCATTGCCGAGAACAGCGGCATGACCCTGCACAAGCTCAACGGCACGTCCTGCGGCACCGGGGATATCAAGGCGGTGTTCAAGGACATCGGCACCCTGGCGGGGGCGGGGGGCATCCTGCTCTACCTGGACGAGATCCAGTATCTGAACAAAAAGCAGCAGCAGAGCCTGCTGGAATGCCTGGAGGAGGGGACCGTCACCCTGATCGCCTCCACCACCGAGAACCCCTATTTTTACATTTATAATGCCCTGCTGTCCCGGTGCACGGTCTTTGAATTCAAGAGCCTGACCGCCCGGGACGTGGAGCAGGGGGTGCGCAGCGCGGTGCAGCGCCTGTCTGCCGAGGGGGATACCCCTGTGTCCATCACCGACGAGGCGGCCGTATACCTGGCCGAGAGCGCCGGCGGCGATATGCGCAAGGCCCTGGGCAGCCTGGAATTTGCGGTCTCGGCGGCGGAGGTGGGGCCCGAGGGCCGTCTGGTCACTTTGGACATGATCCGGCAGGTGACCCGACGCACCGCCATGCGGTACGACAAGGACGGCGACGACCACTACGACATCGTGTCGGCCTATCAGAAGTCGATGCGGGGATCGGACCCGGACGCCGCTTTGCACTATCTGGCCCGCCTGCTGGAGGCGGGGGACCTGCCCTCGGCCTGCCGCCGGCTGATGGTCTGCGCCTGTGAGGATGTGGGCCTGGCCTACCCCCAGATCATCCCCATCGTCAAGGCGGCGGTGGACGCGGCCAACATGGTGGGCCTGCCCGAAGCGCGCATCCCTCTGGCCGACGCAGTGATCCTGGTGTCCACCAGCCCCAAGTCCAACAGCGGGGAAGCGGCCATCGACGCGGCCCTGGCGGACGTGCGTGCGGGCCGCACCGGCCCGGTGCCCCGGCAGCTGCAAAACAAGCATTTCGACGGGGCGGACGCCTTGGTGAAAGGGCAGAACTACAAGTACGCACAGGACTACAAAAACCATTGGGTGGCCCAGCAGTACCTGCCGGACGCCATCAAGGACGCCAAATATTACACCTATGGGGACAACCGGGCCGAACAGGCCGCCAAGGCATATTGGGACAGGATCAAGGGAGAGGAAGGATGAAGAACGATTTGTCCGGGATGCGCTATTCCAAGCAGCGGGAACTGATCCTGCAGCAGGTACAGGAACTGCAGGACCATCCCACGGCAGAGGAGATTTACAAAATGGCCCTCCATCTGTGCCCCAGCCTCAGCCTGGGCACCGTCTACCGCAATCTGAACAGTCTGGTGGAGATGGGCAAGGTGCGCCGGGTGTGCATCCCCGGCCAGCCCGACCGCTTTGACCACACCCTGCCCTGGCACGGCCACCTTTACTGCACCCGGTGCGGCAGGGTGGAGGATCTGCCCCTGGATGGGGAGGCCCTGCGCCGCGCCGTGACGGTCCCCCAGGGCCGCATCAGCGACTGTGTGGTGACCTGGATCGGCCTGTGCCAGGCCTGTGCCGGGGAGCTGGACTTGCCGGAAGAACCGGCTGGGTCCGAGGCTGCCGTTTTTTAAAGGGCTTTGACACAAAATTTCCCTTGTTTCACGGGGGAGAAACCTGTATAATAGACAAGATGGAGGGCTGGCCCCGGGGCCGGCCTGTCAGGAATACAGACCCGCAGCGCCTGCCGCCGCGGGGTGAAGGATGGTACTTTGTTGGAATACATAACATACGAACACAACGCGCAGGCGGCCGCCCTCATCAGCCGGTATTACGATACCCCGCCGCTGGCTTTTGTGCACAGCTACGGCTGCCAGCAGAACGTCAACGACGGCGAGCGGATCAAGGGCGTGCTGGTGGATATAGGCTATGGCCTGTGCAGCAGGCCGGAGGACGCGGACCTGATCCTGTTCAACACCTGCGCCGTGCGGGAACACGCCGAACAGCGGGTCTTTGGCAATGTGGGCGCCCTCAAGGGCCTCAAGGAGAAAAAGCCGGGCCTGATCATCGGGCTGTGCGGCTGCATGGCCAACCAGAAGCATGTGGTGGAGAAGCTGCGTCAAAGCTACCCCTATGTGGACATCGTCTTTGGGGTGGACGGCATCGATACTTTGCCCCAGCTGATCCTGCGCAGGCTGGAAAAGCACAAACGGGTCCTGCTGGAGCCGGCCCAGCGCCCGGTCATCGTGGAGAACCTGCCCATCCGGCGGGAGAGTGAGTTCCGGGCCTGGCTGCCCATCATGTACGGCTGCGACAATTTCTGCACCTACTGCATCGTGCCCTATGTGCGGGGCCGGGAAAAGAGCCGCCGCCCGGCGGACATCCTGGCCGAGTTCCGCAGCCTGGTACAGGCCGGCTACAAGGAGATCACCCTGCTGGGCCAGAACGTCAACAGCTACGGCAAAGGGTTGGAAGAACCCATCGACTTTGCCGACCTGCTCAACCTGCTCTGCGCCGTGCCGGGGGATTACCACATCCGCTTTATGACCAGCCATCCCAAGGATGCCAGCCGCAAGCTGATCGACACCATTGCCGCCCAGCCCCATCTGTGCAGGCACCTGCACCTGCCGGTGCAGTGCGGCTCGGACCGGCTGCTGGCCCGGATGAACCGCCACTATACGGTGGAGCACTATCTGGACCTGATCCGGTACGCCAGGGCCCGGGTGCCGGGCATCACCTTCTCCAGTGATATCATCGTGGGCTTCCCCGGTGAGACAGAGGAGGATTTCCAGGGTACGCTGGATCTGGTGCGCCAGGTGGGCTATATGCAGCTGTTCACCTTTATCTACTCCAAGCGGGAGGGCACGCCGGCGGCCGGTTACCCCGACCCCACCCCCCGCAAGGAAAAGACCGACCGGATGGCACGGCTGCTCCGCCTGCAGGACGAGATCGCCATGGGACTGGTCAAGGACCAGGTAGGCCAGACCGTCCGGGTGCTGGTGGAAGGCTTTGGCCGGGCGGAGGACGCCCTCTCGGGCCGGCTGGACAACAACCTGACAGTGGAATTTGCAGGGGATGCCGCCCTGCTGGGACAGTATGTCCAGGTGCGCCTCACCGGCGCCCGCGCCACTGTGCTGCTGGGCGAACAGGTATCGTGACGGCCCCCGCCGGGTATTCTAGAAGCGAAAAAGACGCACTGCGTTTAAAATAAAGGAGAAACAATATGGATTGCATTGATCTTTTCAAGCGCGCCGCCGTGGCGCTGCAGACCGACAGCCGCTACCTGGCTTTGGACCAGGCCCGCAAGATGAACGACAAGGACGAGGAACTGCAGGACCTGATCGGCCAGTTCAACCTGGCCCGGATGGACCTGAACAATGAGATCAGCAAGGCCGAGCGGGACGACGCCCGGGTGGCCGAGCTGAACGAAAAGGTGAATACCCTCTACGGCCAGATCATGAACGACGAGGGAATGGTGGCCTACAACGAGGCCAAGCGGGAGTGCGAGGCCCTGGTCAACTATATCGACGCCATCATCAACGCTGCCATGAACGGCGGCGACCCGATGACGGTGCAGGAGCCTGCTGCTTCCTGCACCGGGAGCTGCTCCACCTGCGGCGGCTGCGGCTGAGCGGGGCGCAAAAACCAACGCGGCTGTGCATATGCAGAGCCGCGTTTCTTGTCTCTGCTGGTTACGGGGAACAAACCAGCTTTACACACTGCAGCCCAGGGAAGGAAGGGGAATGCCATGGCGGACCTGTCGCCCATGATGAAACAATATCTGGAGATCAAAAAACAGCACAAGGATGAGATCCTATTTTACCGCATCGGCGATTTTTATGAGATGTTTTTCGACGATGCCATCACAGCCTCCCGGGAGCTGGACCTCACCCTCACCGGCAAGCAGTGCGGCCTGGAAGAGCGGGCCCCCATGTGCGGAGTGCCCTTCCACAGCTATGAGACCTATATGGCCCGGCTGATCGCCAAAGGGTACAAGGTGGCCATCTGCGAGCAGGTGGAAGACCCGGCCACCGCCAAGGGCCTGGTCAAGCGTGACATCGTCCGGGTGGTGACTCCCGGCACCGTCATTGAGAGCAGTATGCTGCAGGACGACCGCAACAACTACATCGCCAGCCTCTTTTTGAAGGGGGACGAGGCGGGGGTCTGCTTTGCGGATATCTCCACCGGCACCGCCCACGTCACCCAGCTGAAAAACGCCAAGATCGGGATGGCCGTCATTGCCGAGCTGTGCCGCTACCATCCCAGCGAAGCCCTTGTCAATACAGGGGTCCTCTCCAGCCGGGATGTCACCAACTACATCAAAAAGCACATGAGCTGCGCCGTGGAGCTGATGGAGGACGAGCAGTACGCCCCCGGCCTGATCGATTCCATCCTGTCCGACCAGTTTGGCCGGGACTGGGCCTCCACCACCGAGATCGGCGCCGACGGGCTGGTGCGCTTTGCCATGGGCGGCCTGCTGCAATACCTGCACGACACCCAGATCAAAGGGGTGGGGCGTCTGAAGACCGTCATCCGCTACACCGAAGCCCAGTATATGCACCTGCCCGGCGTGACCCGCTCCAATCTGGAGCTGACCGAGACCATGCGCGGGCGGGAAAAGCGCGGCACCCTGCTGTGGGTGCTGGACAAGACCTCCACTGCCATGGGCAAGCGGCTGCTGCGCAGCTGGCTGGAACAGCCGCTGGTGTCCAGTGAGATCATCAACCACCGCCTCAACGCGGTGGAGTGTCTGGTCAAGCACACGGTGACCCGGGGAGAAATGTCCGAGGTCCTGCACTACATCACCGACATCGAGCGTTTGATGACGCGGACCGTCTATGGCTCCGCCACCCCCAAAGAGATCTACATCATGGCCCAGACCTTCGACCGGCTGCCTGAACTGAAAAAGCTGGCCCAGGACTGCGGCTGCCAGGAACTGTCCGAGCTGGCGGAGAAGATCGATCCTCTGGAGGACATCAAGGCCCGCATCTATGCCGCAGTGGACCCCGACGCACCCTCCACCCTCAAAGACGGCGGGGTCATCGCCGCCGGCTACAACCAGGAGGTGGACGAACTGCGCTCCATCCGGGAGAACACCAAGAGCGTGCTGGCCCGGCTGGAGGCCCGCCTGCGGGACGAGACCGGTATCCCCAAGCTGAAGATCGGCTTCAATCATGTGTTCGGGTACTACATCGAAGTCAGCAACAGCTACAAAAACATGGTGCCCGACAACTACACCCGCAAGCAGACCCTGACCAACGGCGAGCGGTACATCACCCCCGAACTGAAAGAGCTGGAAAACAAGATCCTGGGGGCTCACGAGCGTCTGATCAGTCTGGAGCATCAGCTCTTTGCCGAGCTGCTGGACGGCATCAGCCGGGAGCTGGACCGCATCCAGCAGACCGCCCGTGCGGTGGCCCGGCTGGATGTGTTCGTCTCGCTGGCCACGGTGGCGGCGGACAACAACTACTGCCGTCCGGTGGTGGACGACAGCGACCAGCTGGTCATCCGGGAGGGACGTCACCCGGTGGTGGAGCAGGTGCTCAAGGGCAGCCTGTTCGTCCCCAACGACACCCTGCTGGACTGCCGCGACAATCGCTGCCTCATCATCACCGGCCCCAATATGGCGGGCAAATCCACCTATATGCGTCAGAATGCCCTGATCGCTCTGATGGCCCAGATCGGTTCCTTCGTGCCGGCCAGCGAATGTCATGTGGGCATCGTGGATGCGGTGTTCACCCGTGTGGGCGCTTCGGATGACCTGGCCGCGGGCCAGTCCACCTTCATGGTGGAGATGACGGAGGTGGCCGAGATCCTCAAAAGCGCCACCCGCCGCAGCCTGGTGATCCTGGACGAGATCGGCCGGGGCACATCCACCTTTGACGGTATGAGCATTGCCCGGGCGGTGGTGGAGCACATCGCGGACCCGGCCACCGGTCTGGGCTGCAAGACTCTGTTCGCCACCCATTACCATGAGCTGACCGACCTGGAAGGCACGGTGGAAGGGGTCAAAAACTACAACATCGCCGTCAAAAAGAGAGGGGAGGACATCACCTTCCTGCGGCGGATCGTCCGCGGTCCCGCCGACGACAGCTACGGCATCGAGGTGGCCAAGCTGGCCGGCCTGCCCGGCAGCGTTACCCGCCGCGCCCATGAGGTGCTCCGCAGGCTGGAGGCCAGCGCTCCCAAGAACAAGGTGGAGCAGATGGACTTCGGCACCCTGGAGGATTACCAGTCCCCGGCGGTCCCCCGCGAACTGATGGATAAGCTGGAAGCGCTGGATCTGGAGACCCTCACCCCCATCGAGGCGCTCAATTTCCTCTATGAACTCAAAAAGACCCTCAAGGGCAGTCTCTCGGGCTGAGTGTGCTCCCGGCATGAAAGGAGGATATCCATATGGCAGTCATCCGCGTTCTGGATAAGCATACCGCCGAGCTGATCGCTGCGGGCGAAGTGGTGGAGCGTCCTGCCTCGGTGGTCAAAGAGCTGATGGAAAATTCCATCGACGCCGGTGCGACCCAGATCACCGTTTCCATCGAGTCGGGCGGCGTCAAACTGATCGAGGTCAGCGACAACGGCACCGGCATCGAACCGGAATACATCTCCACCGCCTTCATCCGCCACGCCACCAGCAAGATCGCAGCGGAGGAGGACCTGAACGACATCCACACCCTGGGCTTCCGGGGCGAAGCGCTGGCCTCCATTGCCAGCGTCTCCCGGGTGGAGCTGCTGACCCGGACCCAGACCAGCGAGTTTGCCACCCTCTACCGCAACGAGGGCGGGGAGGAGCAGCCGCCCCAGCCTGCCGCCCGGGGAGTGGGCACCACCATCCGGGTGCGGGATCTGTTCTACAACACCCCCGCCCGAATGAAATTCCTCAAAAAGGATTCCAGCGAGGGTACCTTTGTGGCGGATGTGGTCTCCCGGCTGGCCCTCAGCAATCCGGAGATCCGCTTCAAATTCGTGCGGGAGGGCAAGACCCAGTATGTCACCCCCGGGGATGGAGATGTGCGCGGCGCGGCCTATGCCGTGCTGGGACGTGAGTTCAGCCGGGACCTGGTGGCGGTGGACAGCACGGAAGGGGTGTACAGGGTCCGCGGCCTGATCACTCCCCCCAGAAGCTGCCGCGCCAGCCGCAGTATGCAATATTTCTACATCAATGGGCGCTACGTCCGCAACCGCACCATGATGGCCGCCATGGAAGCTGCGTTCAAAAGTTCCAAGATGCAGGGCAAATTCCCCGGCGGCCTTCTGATGCTGGATCTGCCGGCGGCGATGGTGGACGTGAACGTCCACCCCGCCAAGACCGAGGTGCGCTTCGCTCGGGAGAATGAGATCTTTGACGTGGTGTACCATGCGGTCAAACTGGCATTGGCCAAGCCCGGCACAGGGGAGCAGCTTTTCAGTTTTGAGGAGAAACCCAAAGAAAACTGGAAAGCAGAAATACTTGACAGCGTGGCTGGCGAGCCGACTGAACCGACAGAAGCCGGCCGACTGAATCCCAAAGAAAACGACGAAAACAAACAGGAAAATATTGTAAAGGAATGTAACTTTACAGGACTTTCTGCGGTCATTCCGGGGCAATCCGAGCCGGGGACCCTGCCCGAGACCGCCCGGCCCGCAGCCGCCATCCCGAACAAGGGCTGGGGCGTGCCGCTGCGGCAGAGCATGACCCTCCATAGCCGACCTGAAAAGCCGGAGAAGGAGGAAAAGCCCTCCTTCCGGCTGGCGGGACAGGAGTCCCGGCTGGACATCAGCCTGGAGGACGAGGCGCTTTTGCCCCTGGAGGAGCCGGCCGCCGCACAGCCTGCCGCGCCGGCACAGGAGGAGACGGAACAGACAACATTCGTCCAAGCGGAGCAGACCGCCATGGAGGGGTTGAAGGACGCCGAACCCCTGACCTATGTAGGGGAAGCGTTCCAGACCTATATCATTGTCCAGCGGGGCGACGAGCTGTGCCTGATCGACAAACATGCCGCCCATGAGCGCCAGCTGTACGAAAAGCTGTCGGCCAGCTATCGCAACGTGCCCAGCCAGATGCTGCTGTCCCCGCTGCCCGTTTCCCTGTCCGCCGAGGAGAAGCAGGCCCTGCTGGACAACATCCGCCTGCTGGAGAACGCGGGCATCGAGGCGGAGGATTTTGGAGGCAGCACCATGCTGCTGCGTGCGGTGCCCTCGGACGTGGAGCAGGCCGACGCAGAGGATATGCTGGTGGAGATCGCCGCCAAGCTGGCCCGGGGCAGCCGGGAAGCCCTGAGCGACCGCACCGAATGGGTGCTGCAGTCCATCGCCTGCCGGGCGGCGGTCAAGGCAGGGGACCCCAACACGCCCCGGGAGCTGATGGCCCTGGCGGAAAAGGTCCTCTCGGGGCAGATACCGCCTTTCTGCCCCCATGGCCGCCCTTGTGTCCTGAAGCTGACCCGAAAGGAGCTGGAAAAACAGTTTGGAAGGATCGAATGAGAAACGCCCCAGACAGCCGGTGCTTGCGGTGGTAGGTCCCACCGCCACCGGCAAGACGGCCCTTGGGGTCCGGCTGGCCCTGGCGCTGGGAGGCGAGATCATCAGCGCCGACTCGATGCAGGTCTACAAGGGCCTGGACGTGGGCACCGCCAAAGTCACCCCTGAGGAAGCCCGGGGGGTGCCCCACCACTGCGTGGATATCCTGCCCCCCGAGGCCCCTTTCAGTGTGGCGGACTTCACCGCCCTGGCCGGACAGCGGATCGGGGAGATCGCGGCCCGGGGGTGCCTGCCTATTTTGGTGGGTGGTACCGGGCTGTATGTCCAGAGCCTTTTGTATGGCGTCCGCTTTGCCCGGGAAAAGGCCCCCGAGGGGCTGCGGGCCCGGCTGGCGGCAGAACTGGAAGCCCGTGGCCCTGCGGCCATGTATGCACAGCTGCAGGCCGTGGACCCCGAAGCCGCTGCGGCCATCCATCCCAACAACCATGTGCGGGTGCTGCGGGCGCTGGAGCACTACCAGGCCACCGGCTGCCGCCTCAGCAGCCAGAAGGCGGATTCCCTGCCGGCAGAGCGGCCCTACCGCGCTTTGGTGCTGGGGCTGGATTTCGCCGACCGGGCGGACCTCTACCGCCGCATCGACGTTCGGGTGGACCGGATGATGGAGCAGGGGCTGGAGGAGGAGGCCCGGCTGGTCTATCAGCACCGGCAGAGCTATTCCACGGCGGCCCAGGCCATCGGATACAAGGAACTGTTCCCGTATTTTGCGGGGGAGGCCGCTCTGGAGGACTGCGTCGAAAAGCTCAAGCAGGCCTCCCGCCGCTACGCCAAGCGGCAGCTGACCTGGTTCCGCCACATGGATGGGGTGACCTGGCTGCAGGCCGACGACCCGCATCTGGCCGACCGGGCCGAGAGCCTGGCCGCCGCATTTCTCAAGGAGGGGTGATCCTGTATGCGAGATCCCAATGACCGCGCAGGGAAGGAGAACACTCGCGCCGGCTGGCTGACCGGGCTGGGCGGGGCGGTGGCCCTTCTTTTGCTGCTGGCGGTGGGCTATGTAGGCTACCAGATCCTGCATCTGCTCAACCCGCCCAACACCTATGAGACGGTGCTGATGGCCACGGTGGAGGACAAGGTGGAGGCCGACGGTGTGCTGCTGTTCACCGAGACCGCCGTGCCGGGCAGCGGCGACATGGGGTACCTTGTGGAAGACGGGGCCCGGGTGTCGGCGGGGACGGTGGTGGCCGAGGTGTACACCAGCCACGAGCAGAGCGCCCTGCGCAGCGAACTGAACAGCCTGAACGAGCAGATCGACCTGCTGCACCGGGCCGAGAACGTGTCGTCCACCCAGGTGGATTCGATGATCCAGGAGCGCACCACCGCCCTGTACGATATGATGGACGCCGCCGACCGGGGCGCCTTTGGCGATATGGACGCCGGGCGGGAAAAATACCTGCTGGCCCAGAACAAGATCCTGGTGGTCACGGGGGAGGCGTCGGATTTTTCGGCGCAGATCACCGCCCTGCAGGCCCAGGCCGACCAGCTGCAGAGCCGGCTGGGGAGCCTGGTGCAGATCACGGCCCCCCTCACCGGCTATTTTGTCCGCAGCACCAGCACCCGCCAGCTGACCCAGTCCGCTGAGGCCGTGCTGGCCATGGACGCCCCCACCCTGAGAGCCTGGCTGGACGGCGGGGCGGATGTGCAGATGACCGGCGGCGCGGGAAAGATCGTCTCCGGCTTCAGCTGGACCTACTGCGGGGTGTGCACCGCCCAGCAGGCCCAGAAGCTGCTGCGGGCGGACGGCACCCCCCTGACGGGCACGGTCCAGATCCGGTTCCCCGGGCAGACCGACCGGGCCCTGGACGCAGAGGTGGAGGAAGTGACCATCGACGAGGCTTCGGGCCTGGCGCGGTTCGTGCTCAGCTGCGGCTCGGTCACCGGGGATGTGCTGCGCCTGGGCCAGGCCAGCGCCGAAGTGATCGTCAACACCACCACCGGCCTGCGGGTGCCCGCCCAGGCGGTCCACTATGTGCTGGAGACCCCGAAGGCGGAGTCCGGCCAGGCTTCTTCCCAGGCCGCCGCGGCTGAGGCGGGGGAGAACTACATCCCCGGCGTCTATGTCAAATTCGGCAACCTGGCCCGCTTCTGCCGCATCGACCCGGTGGACGACGACCACCCGCTGGTCACCGACGGGGACTATATCATCGTGCCTCCCAGAGGGACGACCGGCTCGGTCAGCCAGGTCCGGCTGTACGATCAGGTGATCGTGGAGGGACAAAATCTCTACGACGGCAAACTTTTGTCTTAGCTGTTATTGACATCCGGCACAAAAAAACAGATAATATAGAAAGCTATTCTTTTCTGTTTGGGCCCGGCGGACGGGCGCAAGGCAGTTTTCGTGGCAAACGGCATCTGTATGGCAGATGAAAGGAGCGGTATCGATGTCTTTTATGCAAAATATCAAAAAGGGACTTTTCGGTGAGGATGACGGCTACGATGAGCAGTACATCGACGACGGGCCCCAGATGGTGAACAACAACAGCAACAGCTTTGGAGCTGATTCCTACGAGGATGAGGGCAGCGACAGCACCGGCAAGAGCGGCAACCGGGTCGTCAACATCAACGCCACCACCCAGCTCAAGGTGGTGCTGGTCAAGCCCGAGCGCTTTGAGGATGCAAGCACCATCGCAGACCATCTGAACAACAAGCGTACGGTGGTGCTCAATCTGGAGTCCACCAACAAGGAGGTCTCCCGCCGTCTGGTGGATTTCCTGTCCGGCGTGGCTTATGCCAACAACGGCCAGATCAAGCGTGTGGCCAACAGCACCTTTATCATCACCCCCTACAACGTGGATATCATGGGCGATCTGCTGGACGAGCTGGAGAGCAATGGCGCGTTCTATTGATCCCGGCCAGGACGCGCCCCGCCAGGCGCGGGGGTTCATCCCGCCGCAGAACGACAAAGAGCGTTTTCTGATGCGGCACATCGAGGATCTGGCCCGCGCCGCCCAAAGCCGGGGCATCCCCCGGTATTCCTCTTTCCTCAGCGACAGGGAACAGGTGCTGGCCAAAGCCGCTCTGGCCAAAGCAGGCTGCACCTGCTGGCGGCTGGAAGGAGGCTATCCGGAGGCGGAGCGGCGCCTTGTGGCCATCGAGCCGGAGGACAGCTGGACCGACAGCCCGCTGGCCTGCGTCCGTCTGGACTGCAGAGCGGCCCCCGGCGCGGCCCTGCCCGCCCACAAGGATTATCTGGGCAGCCTGATGGGCCTGGCCCTGCGGCGGGAGGCTCTGGGGGACATCGTGCTGCCGGCACAGATGCCCGGCACCGCCTTCGTATTCGCTCTGGAGCCGGCGGCCCGCCTGATCTGCGAGGAGCTGTGCGGGGTGGGCCGGACCGAGGTCAGCTGTGCGGCCCTGGCGCTGGAACAGCTGCCGGACTTCGGCCAAAGCGAACGGGTGCTGCGCACGGCGGCTGTTTCTTCGCTGCGGCTGGATGCGGTGCTTGCGGCTATGCTGCATTGCAGCCGCGGGGCTGCGGCGGAACTGATCCAGGCGGGACGGGTGGAGATCAACCATCTGCCCACCGAAAGCACCCACGCCCCCGTCTTTGAGGGGGACATATTCACCATCCGGGGCAAGGGGCGCTTCGCCCTCACCGCCCTGCCGGGCAAGACCAGAAAAGACCGTCAGATCATCGAGTTTTTTCAGTATCAATGACATAGACAGGAGGAAATCAGCATGCTGACACCGCAGGACGTACACTCTGTCCAATTTGAAAAGAGCTTCCGCGGCTACCGGATCGAGGACGTGGACCGCTTCCTGGACAGGATCGAGGAGCAGCTCAAGAACAATGCCGATGAGATGGAGCGGCTGCAGCGGCAGCTGGACCAGCTGCAGGGCGAGAACCAGCGTCTGTCCAAGGAGACCGAGGACTACCGCGCCGACGGCGAGATCATGAAGTCCGCCCTCATCAACGCCCAGCGGATCGGTGAAAACGTCATCCGTGAGGCCAACCAGAAGGCGGAGGACATCATCCACAAGGCCAACCTGCGCAGCGACGACATCATCCGGGATGCCAACGACCTGCTGCAGAAGGCCACCGACCGCGCCGACGAGATCGTCCGCGAGGCCAGCGACCAGCGTCTGCTGGAGGAGCGGGAATACGAGCGCGTCCGCCTGGAGGTCACCCGCTTCAAGGCCGACGTGCTGAACCTCTACCGCAGCCATGTGGAATCCCTCAGCCGCCTGCCCGAATACACCCCCGACGCCCAGGCCGATGCGGCCGGCGACGCGGCCCAGACGGACGCCGCTGCCGGGGAAGAGGAGGAGGCCGGCGATGGCGCCGACAGCCAGCAGCCCGCCGGCGAGGATTTCTGGGACAAGGATGAGAGCGAACTGAAGAGCCCCGAGCAGAAGCAGCCCGCCGAGGTGGATTACTCCGCCTTCCAGGGCATCCAGTTCAGCAAGTAAACAACACAGCAGCGTTTGACCCGGCTGCCCGCACACAGCGGGCGGCCTTTGCCGGCGCGGCAGGCGCAGGGCGCCAAAAGCCCCCGCTGTTCCGCTGCGCCGGTCTTTTCCGTCCAACTGCGCCCGGTGTGCGCAGGAAGAAAGAATTTTGAGGAGTGTGGAACCAGTGCCTAAGACAAAATCCCAATACGACAGTACCCTGCATCTGCCCAAGACCCTGTTTGAAATGCGTGCCGGCCTGCCCAAGAAAGAGCCCGTCATGCTGGAGGACTGGAACAAGAACGACCTGTACAACCAGCTGATGAAGCATAACGAGGGCAAGCCCCGCTTTGTGCTGCACGACGGCCCTCCGTACGCCAACGGCAGCATCCATATGGGTACGGCGCTGAACAAGATCATCAAGGATATCATCATCCGCGAGAAGAACATGAACGGCTTCCAGGCCCCTTATGTGCCCGGCTTCGATACCCACGGCCTGCCCATCGAGCTGAAGGCCCTTTCCTCTCTGGGGGACAAGAAAAAGGACATCTCCAAGCTGGAACTGCGCCAGATCTGCGAGAAGTTTGCCACCGAGCACATCGGCATCATGAGCGATCAGTTCAAGCGCCTGGGCGTGATTGGCGATTTTGAGCATCCTTACCTCACCCTCAAGCCCGAGTTTGAGGCCCGCCAGATCGAGATCTTTGGCGAGATGGCCAAGAAGGGCTATATCTACAAGGGCCTCAAGCCGGTCTACTGGTGCCCCGAGTGCCGCACCGCCCTGGCCGAGGCCGAGATCGAGTACGGCGAGGACGACTGCGATTCCATCTTTGTGCGCTTCCACGTCACCCAGGACCCCAACGGCGTGCTGGCCAAGTATGGCATCCCCATGGACAAGACCTGGTTCGTGATCTGGACCACCACCACCTGGACCCTGCCCGCCAACGAGGCCATCTGCCTCAACGGCGCGCTGGAATATTCCTTTGTCAAGTTCGGCGGCGAGTACCACATCATGGCCACCGACCTGGTGGACAGCGTCATGAAGGCCTGCGGCATCACCGAGTATGAGGTGGTGGGCCAGCCTGTGCCGGGCTCGGAGTTTGAGCTGATGCGCTACCAGCACGTCTACCTGCCCAAAGAGGGCCTGGTGATCCTGGGCGACCATGTCACCCTGGAGAGCGGCTCCGGCTGTGTCCATACCGCCGGCGGCCACGGCGTGGACGACTTCAACGTCAGCCAGAAGTACAACGTGCCCATCACCGTCCCTGTGGACGACGGCGGCTATCTCACCGAGCTGGCAGGCAAGTATGCGGGCCAGAAGGTCTGGGCTTCCAACAAGACCATTCTGGCCGACCTGACCGCCAGCGGCGCCGTGCTGGGCCAGGTGCACATCAAGCACCAGTATCCCCACTGCTGGCGCTGCCACAACCCCATCATCTTCCGGGCCACCGAGCAGTGGTTCTGCTCCATCGACCGCTTCAAGGAAGACGTCTACCAGGCGGTGGACGGGGTGCAGTGGATGCCCGAATGGGGCCACGACCGGATGTACGGCATGGTGCGGGACCGCAGCGACTGGTGCATCAGCCGCCAGCGCACCTGGGGCGTGCCCATCCCTGCTTTCTACTGCAAGAAGTGCGGCAAGTACCACATCACCGACGCCACCATCAAGGCGGTCAGCGATCTGTTCCGCAAGGAGGGCTCGGACGCCTGGTACAAGTACAGCGCCGAGGAGATCATCCCCGCCGGAGAAGTGTGCGAGAACTGCGGCGGCACCGAGTGGACCAAGGACACCGATATCATGGACGTCTGGTTCGACTCCGGTTCCACCTGGAGCGCCGTGCTGGAGGAGCGGGACGAACTGCGCTACCCCGCCGACCTGTATATGGAGGGCGCCGATCAGTTCCGCGGATGGTTCCAGTCCAGCCTGCTGACCAGTGTGGCCAGCCGCGGCGGCGCCCCCTACAAGGCCGTGCTGTGCCACGGCTGGGTGGTGGACGAGCAGGGCAAGCAGATGCACAAGAGCGCCGGCAACGGCGTGGAGCCCGCCGAGATCATCAAAGACTACGGCGCCGATATCATCCGCCTGTGGGTGGCTTCCTCCGACTACACGGTGGACGTGCGCGCCGGCAAGAATATCTTCAAGCAGCTCAGCGAGGCCTACCGCAAGATCCGCAACACCGCCCGCTTCATCCTGGGCAACCTGGACGGCTTTGACCCCAACACCGATATGCTGCCCGACGACCAGCTGCAGGAGATCGACCGCTGGGCCCTGGCCGCTCTGGATGACCTGCTGAAGGAGACGGATGCAGGCTATGCGGCCTACAACTTCAACAAAGTCTACCATGCGGTGTACAACTTCTGCGTGGTGGCCATGTCCAACTTCTACCTGGATGTGACCAAGGACCGCCTGTACTGCACCAACGGTGCAGCCCGCCAGGCCGCCCAGACCGCCATGTACAAGATCCTGGTGGCCCTGGACAAGATCATCGCGCCCATCCTCTGCTTCACCAGCCAGGAGATCTGGGACTTCCTGCCCAAGGCCGAGGGGATGAACCGCTATGTGGTGTTCGAGGATATGCCCCACGCCGGCCAGTATGGCGCCGATGACGCCTTCAAGGCCAAGTGGGCCCAGCTGATTGCCGTCCGCGACGAGGTCAAGAAGGCTCTGGAGATCGCCCGCAACGACAAGAAGATCGGCGCCTCCCTGGAGGCCGCCGTCACCCTGTACTGCGACGGGGCGGTCTATGAGCTGCTGAACAGCGTGCCCATGGACGAGCTGGCCGACCTGATGATCGTCTCCCGCGTGGAGCTGGTCAAGGGCCAGGGCGGCGCAGCCAGCGCCATCGAGGGCCTGGGCATCGCGGCCCAGCACGCCGAGGGCGCCAAGTGTGAGCGCTGCTGGAAGTACACCGCCGACATCGGCACCCACCCGGCCCATCCCACCCTGTGCGCCCGCTGCGCCAGCGTCATCGAGGGCTGAGGAGCGTCTTTGCAGCAAAACTGAAAAGCGGCGTTCCCCCTGCAAGGGGAGCGCCGTTCTTTGCAAAATCAACTGTCAAGGCGGGGCGCTGGCCCCGGCCTTCCCACAGGAGTGACTGTATGTTTGTGTTCCTGAATCTGGTCTGCATCGCGGCCCTGGTGGGCATCGACCAGGCCATCAAACTCTGGGCTGTGCAGAACCTGCAGCCGGTGGGCACCATGCCCCTGATCCCCCATGTGGTGGAGCTGCATTTCGTCTACAACGAGGGGATGGCTTTCAGCCTGCTCAGCGGCCGGCAGGAGATCCTGATCGCGGCCACCAGCATCGGGATGCTGTTCATCGCCTGGTGGCTGTTCACCCACTGCCGCAACGATCAGCTCCAGCGCTGGGCCTGGGTGCTGGTGCTGGGCGGCGGCATCGGCAACCTGATCGACCGCATCGCCGCAGGCAAAGTGGTGGACTATATCAATTTGCTGTTCATGAACTTTGCGGTCTTCAACTTTGCGGATATCTGCGTCTGCGTGGGCATGGGGCTGTGGGTGCTGTCGGTGATCCTGGAGGAACGCCGCAGCGCTGCCCGGCAGCCCGGGGAGGACAAGTGATCCATGGAACAGCGTGAATTTGCCGTGGAGGCAGAGGACGCCGGCCAGCGGATCGACCGCTTTTTGGCAGGGGAGGACACCGGACTGTCCCGCAGCGCGCTGCAGGATCTGATCGCCGGGGGCCATGTGCTGGCCAACGGCCAGCCCGCGGCCAAAAACCGCAGGCTCAAGCCGGGGGACACCATCCTGGTGGAGATCCCCGACGCCGCCCCCATCGAGGCGGTGGCCCAGCAGATCCCGCTGGACATCGTCTATGAGGACCCGCACCTGCTGGTGGTCAACAAGCCTAAGGGGATGGTGGTCCACCCGGCCCCCGGCAACCCGGACGGCACCCTGGTCAACGCCCTGCTGTGGCATTGCCGGGGCAGCCTGTCGGGCATCGGCGGCGAGATCCGTCCCGGCATCGTCCACCGCATCGACAAGGATACCAGCGGACTGCTGGTGGTGGCCAAGGATGACGCCACCCACATCGGCCTGTCCCGCCAGATGGCGGAGCACAGCGTCCAGCGGACCTACCAGACGGTGGTGTATGGGGGCTTTGCCCAGGACCAGGGTTTTGTGGAGGGGGCCATCGGCCGCTCCAGGACCGACCGCAAAAAGATGGCGGCCTACCCGGTGGGGGAACCCCATGCCAAGTACGCCTATACCGGCTGGCGCGTGCTGGAGCGGATGGGTCCGTTCACTTTGCTGGAGTGCCGGCTCAAGACCGGCCGCACCCATCAGATCCGGGTGCATATGGCCTCCATCGGCCACCCGGTGGCAGGGGATCCGGTCTACGGCCCCCGCAGCTGCATTGCCAGCCTGCACGGCCAGTGCCTGCACGCCAAGACGCTGGGGTTCATCCACCCCATCACAGGGGAGCAGCTGTCCTTTGACAGCCCGCTGCCCGACTATTTCGTCCGTTTTCTGGACGCCGCAAGGAGGGGGCGCACATGAAACAAGGGCTGAGTTCCACCCTGGTCCTCTGCGATCTGGATGCGCTGATGCTGGGCCCTGACGGCAATATGCCGCAGGTGCTGCGGGACGTGCTGCAGCTGTTTGCCGCACGGGGCGGCCAGCTGACCGTCTTTTCCCAAAAGACCCCCAAGGCGGTGCGCACGCTGCTGGGCAGCGTCCCGCTGGCGGCCCCGGCCATGCTGTGCGGCGGCGCGCTGGTCTACAGCTTTGCTGCCGGCACGGGACAGCCCATGGGCAGCTTTGAGGCTCTGGGGGATCAGTTCCTCACCACCCTGCCCGCGATCTCGGGGGTGGGCATCGCTTTGCAGATGAAGGACGGCGCCACCCGGGTGCTGCGGATGAACCACGCGCTGGAGCGCCATCTGCGCCGGGAGTGGACCCCCTACCTGCTGACCAAGCCCGAGGGCGTGCGCAGCGCCGACGTGCTGCGGGTGCTGCTGTACCAGGACGCCCGGACCATCCCGGCCCTGCAGGCCTTTGAAAAGGCCCTGGAGGACACAGGGGCACCGGTGCGCCAGGAACGGCTTTCCATCGACTGCCTGGCTCTGACCCCCCACGCGGTCAGCATGGGGGCGGCTTTCAGCGCGGTGTGCGCCGCGGCCATGCTCTCCCCCCAGCAGGTGTCGGTGCTGGCCGGCAGCAACGCGATGGTGGAGCTGCTGGGGCTGGCAGGGCAGAGCGCGGCCGCCTTTGACGCCCCCGCCGAGGTGCGGCTGGCGGCAGGGCAGACCACCCTCTGCAGGGCCTTTGAAGGCGCTGCGGCGGAATATCTCTACCAGATGGTGCGGGACAGCGAGAGATAAGAGTAAAATTCCTGTAAAAAGTTCTCCGCACCCTGTGCGGAGGGCTTTCTTTTTTGGCGAGGATACAGTACAATGGTAAGGAAACATCTCGGCCCGGAACAGCGGAAGTTTTTCGCGGCCTCGCTGGGAGCGGCCGTTCTGGTCCTGGCGGCAGCCGTGTGGTATCAGGCGCCGCTGCTGCCGGATGCGGACGGTCCGGCCCGCCCTGCTTCTTCCTCCACCCTGTTGGAGGCGGCCCGCGTGGATCTGAACACGGCCGGCCTGCAGGAGCTGTGCACCCTGCCCGGCATCGGGCGGAAGACAGCCTGGGCCATCCTGGAGGACCGGCGGCTCAACGGCCCCTATGCCCAGGTCGAAGATGTGACGCGGGTGGATGGGATCACCCAGAATACCATTGGGGACTGGGGGCGGCTCGCCTATGTCAGCGGGCCGCCGGACAGGTCAGGAGAGGAATAAGGTTAAGGTTTATGAAGGAAGAAAGCATTTTTATCAACCGGGAGCTCAGCTGGCTGGACTTCAACCAGCGTGTGCTGGTGCTGGGCAAGGACAAGAACGTCCCTCTGGCGGAGCAGCTCAAGTTTCTGGCCATCTATGGCTCCAACCTGGACGAGTTTTTCATGGTCCGGGTGGGCTCTTTGCAGGAGCGGGCCAACCTGAAGGGCAAGAAGGAAAAGCCTGAAAACAAGACCAACATGACCCCGGAGGAGCAGCTGAACGCCATCATGCCCAAGACGGCGGAGCTGCAGATGGACTGCGACAAATATTACCACAAGGCCCTGGAGGCCCTGGCGGAGCACGGCTACCGCAAGGTCAACTTCGACAAGCTGACCAAGGAGGAGGAGCGCTTTTGGAAAAAATACTTCCAGAACGAGCTGTTCCCCATCCTCAGCCCCCAGATCGTGGACAACCGCCATCCCTTCCCGTTCCTGCGCAACAAGGAGATCTATCTGGGCGTACTGCTGAAGGATAAAAAGGCGGAGGAGATGAGCCTGGGCATCATCCCCATTTCCAGCCAGATGGAGCGGCTGTGCTTCCTCAAGCGGGATGGGGAGACCCTTTTCGCCCTCACCGAGGAGATGGTCTACCACTTTGTCAGCATGGTCTTTGCCAAAGAGAGCATCGTGGAAAAATGCCTGTTCCGGGTCACCCGCAACGCCGATATCGACGTGAAAGAGGGGATGATGGACCATGACATCGACTACCGCGAGATCATGACCGAGCTGCTCAAGCGCCGCCGCAAGCTGGCGGCGGTCCGCCTGCAGGTCACCCCGGCCCCTGCGCCGGAGATCATCAAGATGCTCTGCGCCCGGCTGGAACTGAACCACCGCCGCGTCTTTGAGCAGAAGAGCCCCCTGGACCTGAGCTTTTTCTACAAGCTGGACAGCCGCATCGAGAACGACGGCCACGCCGAGCTGTTCTATTCGCCGGCCCGGCCCATGCTGCCGCCCCTGCACTACAGCCTGACCAGCGAGGTGCAGAAACATGACGTGCTGCTGTATTATCCCTACCAGTCCATCCGGCCTTTCATCCTGATGCTCAAAAAGGCTGCCCGGGACCCGGAGGTCATCTCGATCAAGATGACCCTTTACCGCCTGGCGCGGGAGTCCCAAATCGTGCAGGCCCTGGTGGACGCCGCCGAAAACGGCAAGGAAGTGGTGGCCCTGGTGGAGCTGCGGGCCCGCTTTGACGAGCAGAACAACATCGACTGGTCCAAGCAGCTGGAAGAGGCGGGCTGTACGGTGGTCTACGGCTTTGAGGACTACAAGGTCCACTCCAAGCTGACCCTCATCACCCGCAAGAATGCCGAGGGCTATTCCTACATCACCCAGATCGGCACCGGCAACTACAACGAAAAGACCAGCGAGCTGTACACCGACCTGTCCTTCATCACCGCAGACCCCGACATCGGCGCCGAGGCGGCCGGTGTGTTCCAGAATCTGGCGGTGCAGAAGCTGACCGAGGAGACCGACCAGATGCTGGTGGCCCCCCTGCGCTTCAAGAGCGTGCTGCTGGACGAGATCGAGCGGGTGACCGAGGCCGCCCGCCTGGGCCGTCCCGCCTCCATGATCCTGAAGAACAACGCCATCAGCGACCGGGACATCATCCTCAAGCTGGAGGAAGCCAGCAAGGCCGGCGCCCGCATCGACATGATCGTCCGCGGCATCTGCTGTGTCCGGGCAGGGGTGCCCGGCAAGACCGAGAACCTGCACATCCGCAGCATCGTGGGCCGCTATCTGGAGCACGCCCGCATCTACAGCTTCTTTGACGGCCGCGAGACCCGCATCTATATCGCCTCGGGCGACTTCCTGACCCGCAACACCGAGTGCCGCGTGGAGGTGGGCGTCCGCATCAAAGACCCGGTGCTGGTGAAAAAGCTGACCGATATCCTGGAGATGCAGCTGGCCGACAATGTGAACGCCCGGGAGATGACCCCCGACGGCAGCTACCAGAAGGTCAAGCGCGCTCCCGGCGAACCCATCGTCAACAGCCAGATGGGGATGTACGAGCTGCTCAAGGACGACTGGACCGGCGGCCATCCGGTTGGCGCGCCCGCGCCTCAGCCGCGCCCCGCCGTGGAGGCCCGTCCCGCTCCTGCGGCCCCTGCGGTCCAGCCTGCCGCACAGGCCGCAGCCCAGCCGCAGCCTGCCCCGGCGCCGGTCCGGCCGGCTCCGGCGGTGCATGAGCCTGCGCCCATGGCACAGGAACCTGCCGCTCCCGCGCCCGCACCCAAAGAGGAGCCGAAGGCGGTGGAGGAGCGCCCGGTCCGGGGCGTTCTAGGCCGTCTGCGCCGCCTGCTGCGCAGCTGGCAATGACCCTGTCATAGATGCCCTGCCGCCCGCATACCATACCCGTAACAGGGCGTATCGGATGCGCCCCGGGAGAAGGGGGATGCGGGAGGTGCTGGCAAGAGGGGCCTTGAAACGAAACCGTTCCAGAACAAGAAAGGCAGCCCGTGCAGGGGCCGCCGTCCGCCGGAACAGGCGGCTGGCAGCCCTGGTGTGCGGGCTGCTCTGCTGCGCCGTCCTGGTTTTGCGGGCCTGTGCCCGCCAGGCCGCTCCCGAAGGGTGCAGCCTGTACTGTCCCGAGCCGGCCGGCCAGTGCGTGTTCCCCCTGGGGACAAGCAGCTGGCGGCTGTCCTCGGGATATGGCTGGCGGCAGGACCCTTTGGATGAAAAGAGGGATTTCCATACCGGGGCCGACCTGGCCTGTGCCGAGGGGACGCCGGTACTGGCTGCCATGGACGGTATCGTTCTGGCGGCCCGGCGCAGCGCCAGCTATGGCAACTGCATCCGCCTGGCCCACAAAGACGGCGTCGAGACCCTTTATGCTCATATGCAATATCTGTACGTCCGCCCCGGCCAGCTGGTGGAGGCGGGGCAGACGCTGGGCACGGCGGGACAGACGGGCCGGGCCACCGGTCCCCACCTGCACTTTGAGCTGCTGTACCGGGCTGTCCGCTGTGACCCTTCGGCCCTGCTGGGCCTGGACGGATGAGGCGGGGGCTGCTGTTTCCCCGGCGGGTGCAGGTAGGCCGTCTGGTCTTTCGGGACCCGCTGCCGGCCTGCGGCCTGCTGTATCTGCTGCTCTATTTCGACAGCAGCCAGTTCCTGCGGATCGGCCTGCTGGCAGCCTGCCTGCACGAATGTGGGCATATCCTGGCCTTTTGGACGCTGTTCCGCCGGCTGCCCGTCATTGAAGTGACGGTGACGGGTTTTTGTATGCAGACCCGGGGCTGTCGTATGAGGGCAGGGCAGCGGTTCTGTCTGGCCGCCGCCGGTCCTGCGGCCAACGCCCTGCTGGCGCTGCTGGCCTGGGCGCAGACCAGCCGGCAGTTCACGGCCTGGGGCGCGGCCTTTTGGGCGGCCAACGTGCTGACCGGCCTGTTCAACCTGCTGCCCATCCCGCCCCTGGATGGGGCCCAGATGCTGGCGGCCGTCCTGGAAAGACGCCGCACGGGCCGAAATGACAAATTGCATTCTCCCTTCAAATAGGGTACAATACAACCAACGACTATCAAACCGATTGTGGAGGAACCGATGATTGATCAGGAGCTGAAAAACGCGCTGTCCGACGTTATGGCCGGGCTCCCGCCTGAAAAGCTGACCTTCGCCTTTGACCCCAGGCTGAAGGAGGCCCTGAGCCATGTGCAGAAGCCGGGCCGCTACACCGGCGGCGAACCGGGCAGCGTCTACAAAGAAAAAGAAAAGATGGACGTCCGCTTTGCCTTCTGCTTCCCCGACACCTATGAGGTGGGGATGTCCTTTCTGGGGGAGAAGATCCTCTATGAGCTGCTCAACCAGCACGAGAACTGGTGGTGTGAGCGCGCCTTCATGCCCTGGCTGGACATGAAGGCCGAGATGGAGCGGCTGGGCCTGCCTCTGTACGCTCTGGAGAGCAAGGACCCCCTCACCGCCTTTGACGCGGTGGGGTTCACCCTGCAATACGAGCTGTCCTACACCAACATCCTGGCCATGCTGGATCTGGCGGGCATCCCTCTGTATGCCGCAGACCGGGACGAGCGGTGGCCGCTGATCGTGGCGGGAGGACCCTGCACCTGCAACGCCGAACCGCTGGCCGCCTTCTTTGACGTGATCCAGCTGGGGGAAGGGGAGCGGCAGCTTCCCTCCATCTGCGCCGCCATCGAGCAGGGCAAAAAGGAGGGCATCTCCAAACAGGAACTGCTGCTGCGGCTGGCCGGGATCCCCGGCGTCTACATCCCGGCTTTCTACGATGTGTCCTATGAGGAGGACGGCCGGGTCAGGGCCATCACCCCCAACCAGCCGGGGGTGCCCGCGGTGGTGACCAAGGCCATCATCCAGAACATGAACGATTTTGCACCCCCCACCAACTTTGTGGTGCCCATGGTGGGCGCCATCCAGGATCGGGCCAGCATCGAGGTGCTGCGGGGCTGTGTGCGGGGCTGCCGGTTCTGCCAGGCAGGCTTCCTCTACCGTCCCATGCGCCAGCGGGACGCCGGGCTGCTGGACAAGGCCGCACGCGACCTGTGCGCCAATACCGGCTATGAGGAGCTGAGCCTCTCCAGCCTGTCCACTTCGGACCACAGCCAGCTGGAAAAACTGCTGGACGACCTGAACAGCTGGGCCCCGCAGGAACACGTCAGCCTGTCGCTGCCTTCCCTGCGGATGGACAACTTCTCCGAGAGCCTGATCGAAAAGACCACCCGGGTGCGCAAGAGCGGCCTGACCTTTGCCGCCGAGGCGGGCACCCAGCGCCTGCGGGACGTCATCAACAAGAACGTCACCTGGGATGAGATCGAAAAGACCTGCCGCATCGCCTTTGAGGCGGGCTACACCTCGGTCAAGCTGTACTTCATGATGGGCCTGCCCACCGAGACCATGGCCGACATCGAGGGGATCGCCGAGACGGCCCAGAAGGTGGTGGACCTGTACTACCACACCCAGAACCACGCCAAGGGCAAGGGGGTGCAGGTGACAGTCAGCTGCGCCTGCTTTGTGCCCAAGCCCCACACGCCCTTCCAGTTTGTGCCCATGGATACCGCCGAGACGCTGGCGGCCAAGCAGAAGCACCTGCTGGAGAGCGTCCGCAGCCGCAAGATCAAGGTCAACTACCACGACAGCAAGACCAGCTTCCTGGAAGGGGTGTTCGCCAAGGGGGACCGCCGGCTGGCCCCCGCCCTGGTGGAAGCCTACCGCCGCGGCTGCTGCTTTGACGGCTGGGAGGAGTGCTTCCGGTACGACACCTGGATGCAGACTTTTGCGGATCTGGGCATCGATCCCCATTTCTACTGCAACCGGGCCATCGACCTGGACGAAGTGACCCCGTGGTCCCATATGGATTACGGCATCACCCATGAATACCTGGTGCGGGAGTACAAGAAGGCACTGGCTGCCCAGACCACCCCGCCCTGCAACCGCGCCTGCAGCGGATGCGGCGCAAACCGTCTGTTGGGAGGGCCTTGCTTTGATTACAGTGCGGATCTGGTTTGAAAAACGGAACGAAGCTTCTTATATCTCCCTGCTGGACCTGCAGCGGGTGATGCAGCGGGTGCTCAAGCGCAGCGGGCTGCCGGTATGGCATACGTTGGGTTTCAACCCCCACATCTATATGACCTTTACCTGTCCGCTGTCCCTGGGGCAGGAGAGCCTGTGTGAGAGCGTGGACGTCAAGACCGAGGCAACGGACCCGGATTTTGCCCAGTGGCAGGACAGGCTGAACGCCATCATGCCGTCCGGCATCCGGGTGTTCCGGGTGGAGCCCGCCAAAGACAAGGCCAGCGCCATCGCCTATGCCTGCTATGCCATCCGCTATCCGGCCCGGGCGCTGCCCCAGCTGGAAAGCTACAACAGCCTGCCGGCTGCCGCCGTGCAGAAAAAGAGCAAGCGCGGCGCAAAGGAGATCGACCTGAAAGCCTATATCCCGGCGCTGGACTGCCGTGTGGAAGGGGATAGGGTCTGTTTTGAAGTGTGCCTGCCCGCCGCCCAGGAGCTGAACCTCAACCCGTCCCTGCTGGCCGGTTTCCTGGAAGAGCGGTTCGGCCTGCCTGCGGCCTCGGCTTCCATCCTGCGCACCGCGCTGCTGAAGGAGGACAAGACCCCCTTCTGCTGAGACGGAAAAATTTCCCCCTGTTTTTTGGGCAAAACGCTTGCTTTCAGCGGGGGTTTGTGCTATCATAGTATGGCGTTAGTGTCCGCTGAGACCACAGCGGGGTTAATGACAAACAATCATTAAACGGGCGGTCCTCTGACGGCTGGAAGTTTGCCGTGTATGAACGTCTAAAACAAATGGAGGATCAACAAATGGACGCACTGAAGATTATTTCCGAGGGCAGCATCAAGGCTGAGCGCCCCCAGTTCAACGTTGGCGACACCGTCCGGGTGGACGTCCGCATCAAGGAAGGCGAGCGTGAGCGTATCCAGGCCTTTGAGGGCACTGTCATTGCCAAGAAGCATGGCGGCGTCGCTGAGACCTTTACCGTCCGCCGCATCGCCTACGGCGTGGGCATCGAGCGTGTCTTCCCCATCAACAGCCCCTTCGTGGAGAAGGTCACTGTTGTGCGCAAGGGCAAGGTCCGCCGTGCAAAGCTGTACTACCTGCGCGGCCGCACCGGCAAAGCTGCCAAGGTCAAGAGCGATATCTGATCATCCGCAGCCTGTGGTTCAGGCTGTCCGCAAGGGAAAAGGGGCACTTGTTGTCCCTTTTTTCTTTATCCTTTCACACATACGCCTTTTCTGGAGGCGGCGTGTGTGGTACAATACAACAGGAAACGGAACAGAATGCGGGGTGGCATGGATGGCAAAGACAAAACCCGGCGCGGAAGAAGCTCCCGGGCAGGCCGTGATCGAGTGGTACGAGGCTTTGGTCTCGGCGCTGGTGGTGATGGTGCTGCTGTTCTCCTTCTTTTTCCGCATCATCCAGGTGGACGGCGGCTCGATGAACCCCACCCTCTGGGATGGGGATAAGCTGGTGGTCTGGGGGGCGGGCTATACCCCCCAGCAGGGAGATGTAGTGATCGTGGACGATTACACCTCCTATGGCAGGCCGCTGGTCAAGCGGATCATCGCCAAAGGCGGAGACACCATCTCGATCGACTACACCGCCGGCACCGTCACCGTCAACGGCCAGCTGCTGCAGGAGGATTACATCGCGGAACCCACCTATTTGGGCTACGATGTGGAATTTCCCTATACCGTGCCCGAAGGGCAGCTGTTTTTGATGGGGGACAACCGCAATGCTTCACTGGACAGCCGGTCTTCCAGCATCGGCTGCATTGCGGAAGAGGATATCCTGGGCAAAGTGCTGTTCTGCTTTTTGCCCCTGGAGGACGCAGGAGTGGTCAAGTGAAAAACGAAGAACTGCAATTTTCCAATCAATACAACATCCAGTGGTTTCCGGGGCATATGGCCCGGACCCTGCGGGTGATGGAACAGGAGATCCAGCATGTGGACGCCAGCCTGATCTTGCTGGACGCCCGCATCCCCCTGTCCAGCCTTAACCCGGAGATCGAGCGGATCACCGCCCGCAAGCCCCGGCTCTATGCCCTGAACAAGGCCGACCTGGCCGACCCGGCCGTCACCGAGGAGTGGATCCGCTATTTCCGCGCCGCCGATGCTGGATGCGTGGCCATCAACGCCAAGAGCAAGGGCGGGACCGCGGCGGTCCGCTCGGCCATCGAAAAGGAACTGTCCGGCCTTCTGGCCCGCCGTCAGGCCCGCGGCATGGGAGGCGCCAAGACCCAGATCATGCTGTGCGGCATCCCCAACGTGGGCAAATCCACCTTTATCAATACCTTTGCAGGGTCGGCCCGGGCCAAGGCAGCCGACCGCCCCGGCGTGACCAAGGGCAAGCAGTGGGTCTCGACCGAGAAGTTCGACCTGCTGGATATGCCCGGCGTGCTGTGGAAGAAATTCGATTCCAAGGCCATTGCCTCCAACCTCGCTTTCATCGGCTCCATCAAGGATGACATCCTGGATGTGGAGGAGCTGGCCATGAACCTGCTGGATGAGGTGCGCCGTTACTATCCCGACCTGGTGGCCAGCCGCTACAAGCTGGACCAGGAGGCTCTGGCCCTGCCCCCCTACGACCTGCTGACCGCCATCGGCCGCCGGCGCGGCCTGCTGGTGCGAGGCGGCGAGGTGGATACCGAGCGGTGCGCCGTCATGCTGGTGGATGAGTTCCGGGCCTGCAAGTGGGGCCGGATCACGCTGGAGCGCCCGCCCCGCCGGGAAGACCCCGCAGAAGGGGAGGACCAGGGATGAAGCGCCGCACAGACGAGGAGATCTCCCGTCCGCTGTACGAGTACGACAGCGCAGTGCGGGCCGAAAAGGGCTGCTTTGCAGGTGTGGACGAGGCGGGCCGGGGCCCTCTGTGCGGGCCGGTCTGCGTGGCCGCCTGCATCCTGGACCCGCAGGACCCGGTGTGGGGGATCAACGACTCCAAAAAGCTGACCGAGAAAAAACGGGAGGCTCTTTTTGAGGAGATCTGCCGGAAGGCTCTGGCTTACAGCATCGTTTTTGTGGGACCGGAGGTCATCGACCGGGACAACATCCTCAAGGCTACCCTGGGCGGGATGCGGCAGGCTGTGGAGCAGCTGGACATCGTGCCCAACCTGGTGCTGGTGGACGGCAACCGCTGCCCCGAAGGGTTGGCCATGCCCGCGCAGCCTGTGGTCAAAGGGGATGCCACCAGCGCCAGCATCGGCGCGGCGTCCATCCTGGCCAAGGTCAGCCGGGACCGCTATATGGCCGAGCTGGACCGCCAATATCCCCAGTACCAGCTGGCCAAACACAAGGGCTATCCCACCAAACTCCACTATGAGCTGATCGCCCGGTACGGCATCCAGCCTTTTTACCGCCGCAGCTTTTTGAAAAAGCAGGGCTATTGGCCGGAGGACAAGTGATGGACCGGGCCGAAACGGGCCGCCGGGGCGAGCGGGCCGCAGCCCGCTATTACATCCAACAGGGCTGTACCCTGCTGGCCCACAACTATGCCATCCGGCAGGGGGAACTGGATCTGGTGCTCAAAGACCCGGAGGGCACCATCATCGTCTGCGAGGTCAAGACCCGCACCGACCCCCAGGCGGTCTGCCGGCCCGCCCAGTCGGTGACCAAAGCCAAGCAGCGGCGGATCATCCGGACGGCTGCCTTCTATCTGCAGCAGACCGGCCAGAGCGAATGCCTGGTCCGGTTCGATGTGGCTGAGGTGACCCCTCTGCCAGGGGGGCGCTGGATGGTACATATTATAAAACGCGCATTTGAAGCCAGATGACCCAGGCGCTATCCACCGGATACGCCCCAGGAGCGAAAAGGAGCGATTGACAATGCAGTTTTTCAGCACAAGAGACGCGGCCCGGCAGGTGTCCGCCTCGCAGGCCATCGTCCAGGGCCTGTCGGATGAGGGCGGCCTGTTCGTGCCCCAGTCCTTCCCCCAGGTGGATGTGCAGGCGGTCTGCCAGCTGGAGTATCCGGCCATGGCGGCGGCTGTCCTGCGGGAATACCTCACCGATTACGATCCGGCTTTCCTGGCCCGGGCGGCGGCTGAAACCTATGGCGCCGCCTTTGCGGGCAAAGCGGGTTTCCTGGCCCCGGTGGAAGGAGATACCTGGGCCCTGGAGCTGTGGCACGGGCCTACCTGCGCATTCAAAGATTATGCCTTGCAGTTGATGCCCAAGCTGCTGGTGGAGGCCAAGCGCAATCTGGGCCGCACCGAAAAGACCCTGATCCTGGTGGCCACCAGCGGGGACACCGGCAAGGCCGCTCTGGACGGCTACCACGACGTTCCCGGGGTGGAGATCGCGGTGTTCTATCCCACCGGCGGTACCAGTGAGATCCAGCGGCTGCAGATGGCCACCCAGCAGGGGGACAATGTGGCGGTGTATGCGGTGCGGGGCAACTTTGACGATGCCCAGACCGGGGTCAAGCGGGTGTTTGCAGATAAGCAGATCGCAGAGCAGCTGGCCGGCCGGAACATCCGCCTGTCCAGCGCCAATTCCATCAACTGGGGACGGCTGGTGCCCCAGATCGTCTATTATTTTGCGGCCTATGCCCAGCTGCTCAAGGCAGGGAAGGTGGCCATGGGCGATCCGGTGGACTTCTGCGTGCCCACCGGCAACTTCGGCGACATTCTGGCGGGCTACTATGCCAAACGGATGGGGCTGCCCGTGGGCCGGCTGGTCTGTGCGTCCAACAAAAACAACGTCCTGACCGACTTTTTGAACACAGGCGTCTACACCGCCCGGCGCGCTTTCTTCAAGACCAGTTCCCCCAGCATGGATATCCTTGTCTCCTCCAACCTGGAGCGGCTGCTGTACCATGTGACGGGCAGCGACACCGAGGTGGCCGCCCTGATGGCCCGGCTGAGCCAGACGGGCAGCTACACCGTCCGCCCCGAGACGCTGGCCGCCATCCAGGAGACCTTCTCCTGCGGCTATGCCGAGGAGGATCAGGTGGCCGGGGAGATCCGCGCCCGCTGGCAGCAGGACGGTTATCTCTGCGACACCCACACGGCGGTGGCCTTCCATGTGGCGCGGCAGAACAAGCGGGCAGGGGTGCCCATGGTGGTGCTGTCCACCGCATCCCCCTTCAAGTTCCCCCGCAGCGTCCTGGCCGCCCTGGGCCAGCGTGCCCCCGAGAACGACTTTGAGGCCATGGGCCTGCTGGAGCAGGCCACCGGCCGCACCGCCCCGGCCAGCCTGGCCGGCCTGCGGGGCAAGGCCGAGCGCTTCGACGCCGTCATCGACCCGGAACAGATCGCGGCGGTCGCTCTGGGCTGTCAAATTTAAATAAAACCGGTGTGCCTTGCCGCACACCCTGGAACAGGAGAGACCGATGGCACTTTTTGTGCTGGGCGACACCCATCTATCCCTGGGCGCCGCCAAACCCATGGACGTATTCCCCGGATGGGGCGGCTATGTGGAAAAGCTGGAGGCCAACTGGCGCAAGCTGGTCAAGCCGGAGGATACGGTGGTACTGGCAGGGGACATCAGCTGGGCCATGCGCCTGACCGATACCCGCCGGGACTTCGCCTTTCTGAACAGCCTGCCCGGCCAGAAGCTCATCATGAAAGGCAACCACGATTATTGGTGGTCCACCGCCAACAAGATGAACGCTTTTTTCAAGGCCGAGGGCTTTGATACGCTGCATCTGCTGCACAACAACTCCTATACGGTGGATGGCTGTGCCTTGTGCGGCACCCGGGGCTGGCTGTTCGATGTGGGGGAACCCCACGACGAAAAGGTGATGAACCGGGAGATCGGCCGCCTGCGGCTGAGCCTGGACGCCGCCGAACCGGGCCTGGAAAAGCTGGCCTTCCTGCATTACCCGCCGGTGTACACCAACGCAGATGCCCCCGAGATCGTGGCGGTGCTGAAGGAATACGGGGTGCGGCGGTGCTTTTACGCCCACCTGCACGGCAAAGCCATCCGTTTTGCGGTGCAGGGCGAGGTGGACGGCATCCGCTATAAGCTCGTCAGCGCCGACGGACTGCACTTCTGTCCGTATAAAATCACATGAAACGGGCAGGGCGCAGGGGAAAAATCCCAAAATGTGAAAAAACAGCTGGCATTTATGCACTGAACGTGTTATAATAAACGCTGACGCGATTGTCGTACCCAAAGGCGCGTGCGCCCTTTGAGAAGTAGATGGGCGCGCGGCGCAGATGCGGGGAGAGGATTCCTCTGCCCCAGCACCAATATTTGAGCGGAGGAAAATCAAATGAATCTTATCAAGTGTGAAAAGCTCGAAAAGAGCATGGCAGAGCTGCAGTTTTCCATCGATGCAGACACCTACAAGAATGAGGTCCTGAAGGTCTTCAAGACCGAGGGCAAGAAGTATGCCGTCCCCGGCTTCCGCAAGGGCAAGGCGCCCCGCCACCTGATCGAGCGGATGTACGGCCCCGATGTGTTCACCTACGACGCCATCAACAACCTCTTCCCCAACGAGTTTGAGGCTGCGGTCAAAGAGGCCGGCATCGAGCCTGTGGGCCGTCCCGAGGTGTCGGTGGATTCGGCCAGCGACGACCAGGGCGCTGTCCTGACCGTCAAGGTCGCCGTCAAGCCCGAGGTCAAGCTGGGCGCATATGCCGGTCTGACCGTGGAAAAGACGGTCCATACTGTACAGGAGTCGGCTGTGGAGGCCGAACTCAAGCGTGTACAGGAGCGTAACGCCCGCGAGCTGACCCGGGAGGGCGCCGCTCAGAACGGCGATATCGTGGACATCGACTTCGAGGGCTTCACCGACGGCGTGGCTTTTGAGGGCGGCAAGGCCGAGCACTATCACCTGACCCTGGGCAGCGGCAGCTTCATCCCCGGCTTCGAGGATCAGATCGTGGGCCACAGCGCCGGCGAGGAGTTCGACGTCAACGTCACATTCCCCGAGCAGTACCAGGCCGATGAGCTGGCCGGCAAGCCCGCTGTGTTCAAGATCAAGCTGCACGAGGTCAAGTACAAGGAGCTGCCCCCTCTGGACGACGAGCTGGCCAAGGACTGCTCCGAGTACGATACCCTGGAGGAGTTCAAGGCATCCATCCGCAAGGCCGACCAGGAGCAGCTGGACAAGCAGGATGACCTGGCTGTGGAGAACGCTCTGGTGGATCAGGTCATCGGCGGCATGGAGGCTGAGATCCCCCAGGCCATGTATGACACCCGCATGGACGAGCTGGTCAACGACTTTGCGTTCCGTGTGGAGCAGCAGGGCCTGAGCCTGGAGAACTACCTGAAGTATATGGGCCAGACCATGGAGCAGTTCCGTGCTTCCTTCATGCCCCAGGCTGAGAAGCAGGTCAAGATCCGTCTGGCCCTGGAGGCTGTGGCCGCCGCTGAGAACATCGCTGCATCCGAGGAGGATGTGGACGCTGAGATCAAGCGGATCGCAGACCAGTACAAGATGGAGGAGAGCAAGGTCCGCGAGCTGGTCAACATGGACGAGCTGAAGAAGGACCTGGCTGTCAACAAGGCCATCGACTTCATCAAGAGCCACGCCAATATCGTGGAGAAGGCCGCTGAGGCCGAAGAGGCTGCCGACGCCGAGTGATCGGACCGGCCGGGGTCATAAGCCGGGATGAAGCGCGCAGCTGCGCCGCTTTTGGCCTGTGCACAAGTTGTTGAAATTGACCGATGCGGCGGTTTGAGGGCCGTATCGGTCAATTTTGCAAAAAGAACGAAATCGAATTTGATTTTCAGGAGGCGAACTGTAATGAGTTTTGTTCCTTATGTTGTAGAGCAGACGGCCCACGGAGAGCGCTCGTATGATATCTTCTCCCGTCTGCTGAATGACCGCATCATCGTGCTCAGCGAGGATGTCAACGACACCTCGGCAAGCCTGGTGGTTGCCCAGCTGCTGTACCTGGAGGGGCAGGACCCGGACAAGGACATCAGCCTGTATATCAACAGCCCCGGCGGTTCCATCAGCGCGGGCATGGCCATCCATGACACCATGCGCTATATCAAGTGCGACGTCTCCACCATCTGCATGGGGATGGCCGCCTCGATGGGCGCGTTCCTGCTGGCCAGCGGCACCAAGGGCAAGCGCATCGCGCTGCCCAACTCCGAGATCCTGATCCACCAGCCCCTGATCGCCGGCGGGCAGGGCGGCGGTCTGTCGGGCCAGGCCACCGATATCAAGATCCACGCCGACCACATCGTCTATCTGCGCGACAAGATCAACGGCCTGCTCAGCGAATACACCGGCCAGCCCATCGAGCGGGTGCGCCAGGACACCGAGCGGGACAACTATATGACCGCCCTGCAGGCCAAGGAATACGGCCTGGTGGACGAGGTGATCGCCTCCCGCTGAGGATCGGGCGGCCTTGAGCGCAGAAACGCAGAATAAAGGAAAATACAGCTATGGCAAATAACAATTCCGGCAGAGACAAAAACGAAAAAGACCTTGTTTGCAGCTTCTGCGGCAAGCACCAGGACGAAGTCGAGCGGATGATCATTGGCCCCGGCGTCAACATCTGCAGCGAGTGCATCGGCCTGTGCTATGACCTGCTGTCTGACAAGCCCGACCGCTCCAGTGGCAATCGGCCGGGCCGCGGCGCTTCCAGCGCCCGGGGCCGCATCCAGCCGGCTGCGGTGGCGCCGGTCAACATCATGACCCCCGAGGAGATCAAGGAGGGGCTGGACCAGTATGTCATTGGCCAGGACGACGCCAAACGCGTGCTGTCGGTGTCGGTCTACAACCACTACAAGCGGATCATGAGCGGCAAGGGCAACGACGTGGAGCTGCAAAAATCCAACGTGCTGCTGCTGGGTCCCTCCGGCGTGGGCAAGACCCTGCTGGCCCAGACCCTGGCCCGGATGCTGGGCGTGCCCTTCGCCATCGCGGACGCCACCACCTTGACCGAGGCGGGCTATGTGGGCGAGGATGTGGAGAACATCCTGCTCAAGCTGATCCAGGCGGCGGACTTTGACGTCCAGCGCGCCCAGATCGGCATCATCTATATCGACGAGATCGACAAGATCACCCGCAAAAGCGAGAATCCCTCCATCACCCGGGACGTGGGCGGCGAGGGCGTACAGCAGGCTCTGCTCAAGATCCTGGAGGGCACGGTCAGCAACGTGCCTCCCCAGGGCGGCCGCAAGCATCCCCAGCAGGAGTTCATCCAGATCGACACCACCAACATCCTGTTCATCTGCGGCGGCGCCTTCGATGGGCTGGATAAGTACATCCAGCGCCGCACCGACAATTCGGCCCTGGGCTTCGGCAGCACCCTGAAGGACAACTCTTCCGACGCTCAGAAGGCCCTGCTGCGGAAGGTGGAGCCCCACGATCTGGTCAAGTTTGGCCTGATCCCAGAGCTGATCGGACGCCTGCCCGTCATCACCGTCCTGGATGACCTGGACGAGGAGACCCTGGTGCGGGTGTTGAAAGAGCCCAAGAACAGCCTGGTCAAGCAGTACAAGGCGCTGCTTGGCATGGACAATGTGGAGCTGGAGTTCACCGACGAGGCCCTGCGCGCCATCGCACGCAAGACCATCGAGCGCAAGAGCGGGGCCCGCGGCCTGCGCAGCGTGATGGAGAACCTGCTGATGCCTGTGATGTACGCTGTGCCCAGCGACCCCACCATCGTCCGCGTGACCATCGATCAGGATACGGTGGAGGGCGGGGAAGCCCACATGGAATACGGCGCAGTCCGCAAGCGGTATAAAAATCAGATCTCGGTGAGCTGAGGCCCGCCGCCAGATCGGAGGCGTGCCGGCATCCGGTACGCCGGGCCCGGAGGGGGCATAAGTCCCCGCCGGGCTTTTTTCGTGTAAAATTCTTGTTTCTCAAAGCAAAGTGTACTATAATAATAAAGTCTGGGATCATGCCGGCCCGGCCGGCTGATGGTGTCCGGCCCCCCGCTTTCTCTGGCAGGGGAGCGGCCTGGGGCGCATCCGGCGCGCACGGATGCGGTGAAGATACGGCAACCGAAAGTATAGTAAAGGAGTAAGCGAAATGGCAAATTATCTGGAGATGAGCACCGAAGAGCTGAAGGAGGAGGAGCGCAAGCTGCGCGCCGCCTATCAGAATTTCAAGGGCATGGGCCTGAATCTGAATATGGCCCGCGGCAAGCCCGGCCCCCACCAGATGGACCTGGCGATGGACCTGTTCAAGACCACCGACTACACCGCTGCGGACGGCACCGACGCCCGCAACTACGGCAACCTGGAGGGCCTGTACGAAGCCCGGGAGCTGTTTGGCGAGGTGATGGGCGTCAAGCCCGAAAACGTCTTTGTGGGCGGCAACTCCAGCCTGCAGCTGATGTATTTCCTGGTCAGCATCGGCTATACCTTCGGTTTCCCGGAGTCGCCCTGCCCCTGGTCCCAGGTGGACCGCCCCAAGTTCCTCTGCCCGGTGCCCGGCTATGACCGCCACTTCCGCATCACCGAGGAGTTTGGGATCGATATGATCAACGTCCCCATGACCCCGGAAGGCCCGGATATGGACATGGTGGAGAAGCTGGCCGCCGAGGACCCCACCATCAAGGGCATCTGGTGCGTGCCGCAGTATTCCAACCCCGACGGCTACACTTACAGCGACGAGACGGTGCGCCGTTTTGCCTCGATGAAGACCGCCGCCCCCGACTTCAAGATCTTCTGGGATGAGGCCTACATCGTCCACCACCTGACCGACGAGATCATCGAGACCCCAGTGCTGCTGGAGGAGAGCAAGCCCTACGGCAACGAGGACCGCGTGTTCATGTTCACTTCCACCAGCAAGATCACCTTCCCCGGAGCGGGTGTCTCGGCTCTGGCCTGCAGCGACCGGATGATGAAATACGTCTGCAAGCGCTTTGAAGTGATGATCATCAGCTACGACAAGATGAACCAGCTGCGCCATGTGCGCTTTTTGAAGAACAAGGCGGGCGTGCTGGCCCATATGCTCAAGCACCGCCGCCGTCTGGTGCCCTGCTTCGACGCGGTCAAGACCACCTTTGCCCAGAAGCTGACCCCCTGCGGGGACATCGCCCACTGGACCGACCCCAAGGGCGGCTACTTCATCAGCCTGTATGTGATGCCCGGCTGCGCCAAGCGGGTGGCCCAGCTGTGCAAGGAGGCGGGCCTGGTGCTGACCGGCGCCGGCGCGGCCTTCCCCTATGGCAAGGATCCCGAGGATTCCCACCTGCGCATCGCCCCCACCTATCCCAGCCTGAGCGAGGTGGAGCAGGCCTCGGAGCTGCTGACCGTCTGCACCCGGCTGGCCACGGTGGAGCACCTGCTCCAGAACCAGGGCTGATGCCCCGACACTGCTTTTGGCCTGTCATTGGAACCGGCAGGCGGAAAGAATAAATTGGGAGGTTTCCGAGAATTTATGAAGACAAAAGGCAGAGCATGGCATCTCATCGCTGCGGTGCTGTTGATCCTGGCGTTCGCGTTCACCGCCTTCTTCGGCGTTTCGGCCAAATACGGTGACGTGACCACCACCTACATCAAGGGCGTCCGGGATATCCGCTTTGGCGTGGACATCAAGGGCGGCGTCAATGTGACCTTCCTGCCGTCGGGGGACTTCGATGCCACCGACGAGCAGCTGGACGCAGCCCAGTCGGTCATCGAGAACCGCCTGGTGGCCCTGAACATCACCGACTATGAGCTGTATGCAGACTACAACCAGGACAGCCTGATCCTGGAGTTCCCCTGGCAGTCGGACGAGACCGCCTTTGACCCCGAGGCTGCCATCCAGGAGATCGGCACCACCGCATACCTGACCTTCCGGGAGGGGAGCAGCGCCGACGGCGCGCTGATCCTGGACGGCTCCAGCGTGGAAAACGCCACCGCCCAGTACGGCCCGGTGACCGACGGCGGCGCGTCTGAATACTTTGTAGTGCTGGAATTTGACAGCGAAGGCGCCCAGGCCTTTGGGGATGCCACCACCCGCCTGTATCAGGAGGGCGGCACCATCAGCATCTGGCTGGACGACCAGAACATCAGCGTGGCCACCGTCAACTCGGCCATCACCGACGGGCAGGCGGTCATCACAGGCTCCGGCTTCACCCGGGACGATGTGGTCACCCTGGCCCGCCAGATCAATTCGGGCGCACTGCCCTTTGCCCTGACGGTGGACAGCTATTCCACCATCAGCCCCACCCTGGGCGAGAACAGCCTGGAAGCCATGGTGTTCGCCGGCATCATCGCCTTCATCGTGGTCTTTGCCATCATGACGGTGATGTACCGTCTGCCCGGCGTGCTGGCCTGCGTGGGCCTGCTGGGCCAGGTGGCCGCCACTCTGGCGTTCGTCTCGGGTTATTTCCCGGTGTTCAACAGCTTTACCCTGACTTTGCCCGGCATCGCGGGCATCATCCTGGCCATCGGCATGGGCGTTGACGCCAACGTCATCACCGCCGAGCGCATCAAGGAGGAGCTGCGCAACGGCAAATCCCTGCCCGGCGCGCTGAAGTCCGGCTTTGCCCGGGGCCTGACCCCCGTCATCGACGGCAATGTGACCATCGTCATTGTAGCCGTGGTCCTGATGGGCGCTTTCGGTCCCACCGACGGCATCTTTGCCCGCCTGCTGAATTTTGTGTTCTTCCCCTTTGGCGCATCCACCGCGGGTACCATCTACGCCTTCGGCTACACCCTGCTCACCGGCGTTCTGCTCAACTTTGTGTTCGGTGTCTTTGGCACCCGCGTGATGATCTGGGGCGCTTCGGCCATCAAGGCTCTGCAGAACCCCTGGCTCTACGGCGCGGATCGGGAGAAGAAGGAGCCCCGGCAGATCGACTTTGTGGGCAAGCGGAAGGCTTTCCTGACCTTCTCCTCCTGCCTGATGGCGGCCATCGTCCTGTGCGCGGTGGTGCTGGGGGTCCAGATGGATACCGAGTTCACCGGCGGCGCCATGATCACCCTGAGCTACCAGGGCCAGGCAGACCTTGGCTTGGTGGAGCAGGCGGCCGAGCAGGCTCTGGACAACACCAACCTGACCCTGCAGACCGGCGAGAACGTGGCCACCGGCGAGGCAACCCTCAAGATCTCCCTGCCGGGCAGCGAGACGGTCACCACCGACCAGGTGTCGGCCCTGCTGGACAGCCTGGCGGCCAGCTGCCCCGATAACCAGTTCGCCCAGCTGTCCCTGAGCAACGTCAGCCCGGCCATGGGCACGCGCTTTTTGCAGAAGAGCCTGGTGGCGGTGGTCTTTGCCCTGGCGCTGATCCTGATCTACATCGCTTTCCGCTTCAAGAACATCGGCGGCCTGACCGGCGGCGCCATGGCCATCCTGGCCCTGGTCAACGACCTGATGGTGATTTTCGGTACCTTTGTGGTGCTGCGCGCTCCGCTGGACGGCAACTTCATCGCGGCCCTGCTCACCATCCTGGGCTACTCGGTCAACGACACGGTGGTCATCTACGACCGCATCCGTGAGAACCGCAAGCTGCTGGGCAAAAAGGCCCCCTTTGGCGATCTGGTCAACCAGTCCCTGAACCAGTCCCTCAAGCGCACCCTGATGACCAGCGTCACCACCGTGGCGGCCCTGGCTGTCATGTGTGTGGTTTCGGTGCTGTATGGCCTGGAAAGCATCTTTACCTTCGCGTTCCCCCTGATGATGGGCATGGTCAGCGGCGTGTACACCTCTTTGTGCGTGTCCACTTCCGCCTGGGTCTGCTGGAACGGCCGGAAGGAAAAGCAGAAGAAGTGAGCGCCGCCGCAGGCCGGCCCGCCACCCATGATTTGAGTACGGAGGACACCCTATGAAATGCCCTTACTGCGGCGGAGAAGAATCCAAGGTCATCGATTCCCGCCCCACCGAAGACGGAGAGCGGATCCGCCGCCGCCGGGAGTGCCTGGCCTGTCACAAGCGCTTTACCACCTACGAGGCCGTGGAGACGCTGCCCCTTATGGTGATCAAAAAGAACAACTCGCGGGAACCGTTCGACCGCCAGAAGGTCCTGAACGGGATGCTGCGCTCCTGCGCCCAGCGTCCTGTCAGCTACGAACAGCTCGAGACGGCGGTGAACAACATCGAGCAGGCCCTGCTCAGCGGCTACGACCGGGAGGTCAGCAGCGTGCAGATCGGTGAGCTGGCCATGCAGGAGCTGAAAAAGATCGACGAGGTCGCCTATGTGCGCTTTGCATCGGTCTACCGCCGTTTCGCAGACGTGGAGAGCTTTTTCACCGAACTGGAAAAACTGATGAAGGACCACAATTCCTGACCGCATCCAAAAGGCCGGCAGGGGAGAGCGTATCTCCTCCGCCGGCCTTTTTTGCTTTAAAGCCACCGCCGGGTCAGCCAGTCGATGTTCTCCACCTGGACCGAGGCCCGCCCCAGCTCCCCCAAAGCCTCCTCCTGGGCCCCTTCGTCCAGATGGCTGCCGGCAGCCTGCAGGCTGGCTTCCAATTCGATGAAGTCCCCGGTGCGCAGATAGAGCACGCTTTCCCGCCGCATCTGCCCGCACAGCCGGGCGCCCTGCCGGATGGCCTGCCGGGCCGCGGGGACGTCGTCCTGGTGCAGGGCCTCGGCGGCTGTCTCCAGCTGGAAGGAGAGCTGGTCCGCAAACAGGCGCACCCGGCGGGTGCTGTATCCGGTCAGCAGCAGGATTCCCGCCATCAGGGCAAGACAGACCCAGATCCGCTTCATCCGGCCGCCCCCTTTCCGCCGTCCCCGGGACGGCTTTCTTTTTTCAGCAGGAAATAGTCCTGGGTGTCGTTGCCCAACAGCACCAGGATCTGGTCCACCGGCAGACGGTGGGCTGCGGCCGTCTGTTCCAGCCAGGCGGCGTTCTTGCCGCAGGCGGTGAGGTTGTCGGTCAGTACCTGCCCGTCCACCACAAAGGGAAGGGTAGCCTTTTGCTGCCGGACCGCCAGCCCCAGGTCGGCCAGGGTGGGAGTCTCCTTGTCCGGCTTGCGTGCCACCGACAGGCTGCCATTGGTCTCGATGACGGCATAGGCTACGTCACGGGGGTCGTAGACGTCCTTGCCCCGCAGCGCCTCCAGCAGGTCGGCGGCGGTCAGACGGAGCATCCGCAGGGCCTGCTGGTCGATCTGCCCGTTCAGGATGACGGTTTTGGGCCGTCCCGCCACCAGGTTGGAAAAGCGCTGGCTGTGGAAGCTGAGGGCCGATCCCAGCAGCTCCAGTCCCGCGATCAGGAACAGGGGGATCAGGCTGGCCGTGATGGGCACCTCCTCCGACTCGATGGAGATGGACGCCAGATTGGAGATCAGCATGGTGGAGACCAGCTCCTCGGGCTGGAGTTCCCCCAGCTGCCGCTTGCCCATCAGCCGCATGGCGAACAGGACACAGAGATAGATCAGTATGGTGCGGAAGATCAGCAGTTTCAAGGCGTGGTAGCCTCCTTTCAGGGCGCAGGGTATGAATCCGCCGCCTTTCGGGCATACTGCCCTTGCAAGCAGCAGAAAGGATGGCGGTGCGAGATGCAGCAGCTTTCAGCCAATCTCAAGGAAAACCTGGCGGCCTTCGATACCATGTTTGGCCCTTCGGCGGATTATTATGCAAAGCAGATCTGCATTTGCGGCTGTCAGGCCGCCATTTTGCTGTTCGACAACATGGCCAGCCTGTCCACCTTGTGGACGATGGTGCTGGACGCAGTCAACCGGGAGGACCAGTTTACCGATTTCGAGGACTCGCCCGCCGCAGGCCGCCAGGTGTACGACCATCTGATGCACCACTCCGACCTGCCCGCCCAGAGCAGCCCGGTACAGACGGTGGAGGACGCCGTCACCCTGCTGACGGCGGGCTTTGCGGTGGTGCTGCTGGACGGCTGGGGACAGGGGGTGGCCTTTTCGGTCCAGAGCCTCAAGTTCCGCACCATCGGGGAACCGGCAGGGGAGGGCAACCTGCGGGGGAGCCGGGAAGGCTTTTCCGATCTGCTGCGGGTCAACCTCAGTCTGCTGCGCCGGCTGTTCCGCACCGACGGGCTGGTGATGGAGGTGGCCCAGGCCGATACCTCCATGAAGACCGAATACGCCCTGTGCTACCAGCGCGGCAAGGCGGATGAGCGGATGGTGGAGCAGGTACGCCGGGTGCTGCGCCAGGCCAAGCCCGAGATGCTGCTGGATTCCAGCTATTTCGTGCCCTGGCTGCTGCCGGTCAAATACCGCTTTTTCACACCCGTCAGCTATACCGAGCGCCCCGCCGTGGCGGCCGCCAAACTCTGTGAGGGCAAGATCGTCGTCCTGGTCAACGGCAGTCCCTCTGCCATGGTGCTGCCCGCCCTGTTTGCCGAGAATTTTGAATGCCTGGATGACTACGGCACCACGGCCTTTTTCTCCTCCTTTCTGCGGGTGATGAAATATGCCGCCTTCTATCTGACCATCTTTCTGCCGGGCGTCTTTGTCTGCCTGGCGGTGTACCTGCCGGAGCTCATCCCGCCCCAGCTGCTGTACAAGATCACCGCCGCCGAAAAAGGGACGCCTCTGCCCCTCTTTGCCGAGATGGTCATGGTCATCCTGATGCTGGAGATCATCCGGGAGGCGGGGCTGCGGATGCCGCAGTCCCTGGGCCATTCGGTCAGTTTGGTGGCGGCGCTCATCATCGGGGATGCGGCCATCGCCGCCGGCCTCATGAGCACTCCTGTCATCCTCACTGCCTGCATCACCTCGGTGGCGGTGTTCATCACCCCCTCCCTCTACGAGCCCGCCACCCTGCTGCGGCTTCTGGTGGTGGTAGCGGCCGGGCTGGCCGGGCCGGTGGGGCTGGCGGCGGTCTTTCTGGTGTTCCTGTTCAGCCTGTCGGGTGTGTCGGCTTTGGGGGTGCCCTACCTGGCCCCCTATCCCTTCCCCCACAGGCCCCTGGCCGACGACGGCGTCATCCGGCGGGATTACCGCAAGATGTCCCGCAGGACCTTCAATATCTGGCAGAGGAGGGAATGAGATGCAGCAGGAAAAAGACAGGGGCTTTTCTCTGCCGGCGCTGGGGCTGGGAATGGTCACGGCCACTCTGGCCGGCAGCTTTTATGGCAAAGCAGGAGCTTACAGCGCACGCAGCGTCCTGCTGCTGGGGCTTCTGAGCGCCCTGGCGCTGGCAGTGCTCTGCCGGATGTTTGCGCTTTGGGCCCAAAAGACCGGCCTGTTCGATGGGTCGGGCTTTTTGCCCCGTCTGGCGGGCTGGGGCTTTTTTCTCTGGTTCGGGGCGGAATTCGTCCGCATGGCCGTCACAGCCCAGACCGTCTGCCGGGAACACTTTGCCTCCAACGCGCTGATCGCGGTGCTGCCCTTGCTGCTGCTGGCCTCCTGGCAGCTGAACGCAGCCGCCCTGGACCGCGCGGCCCGGGCGCTCTGGTGGCTGCTGGCTGCCGGAGTTCTGGTCTGTCTGGCGGGGCTGTGGGACCAGATGAGCTGGCCGCGCCTGCTTGCGGACAGCCCCGCTCCGCTGCTGGCAGACAGGTGGCCGCCGGCAGCCCTTTACCCGGAATATTTTGCCCTGCCTTTGCTGTGCACCGGGCAGGAAAGGCGGCGCGGCGCCTGGCTGCCCCTTTGGAGCTATCTGGCCCAGGCCGGCTACGCCTTTGTGCTGCAGCTGGTGCTGGGGCGGATGGCAGGGTCCGGCTACACCGGCATCGAGCTGCTGCGGGCCTGGTCGCTGGGCTATTTTTCACGCCTGGATGCCTTGTTCCTGCTGGTGTGGCTGACGGCGGCGCTGTGGCGGCTGTGTATGCTGGCCTTTGTGCTGCGCACCCTCTGGCAGCGCAACACCGGACAGAAAGACCCGGCTTCCGCCCAAAACCAAAACAAGGGAGCGTCAACGTGAGAAGAACAGGCCGTAAAAAAGCCCGTACCTGCCCGCTGGGCCGGTTGGGCATTTCTTATCTGCTGGTGGCCCTGACGGCCGCCTTGGGCTGGCTGTACAGCAGCCTGCCCGACCATATCCTGCTGGAACCGGGCCAGACGCTGGCTCTGCCGCGGTTTTCCTATATCCAGCCTCTGGGCAGCGGCGGAGCGCGGAACGTGGTCAGCACCCGGACGGTGGGCAGCTACCAGGCCACCCTCTCGATCGGCGGCATATTTCCCGTCAAGCGGGTGCAGGCCGTGGTCACCCCGCGGCAGAGCGTCACCGTCTGCGGCACTCCCTTCGGGGTCAAGATGTTCTCGGAGGGAGCGCTGATCGTGGGCTTTACCGACCTCACCGACGACGCCGGCGCCCCGGTCAACCCGGCCAAAGCCGCGGGACTGCGCCTGGGCGACCGTGTGATCTGCATCGGTGATACCCCCACCGAGGGCAACGACGCCGTAAAAGCCGCCCTGGCTGCCGCCGCGGGACAGCCGGTGCGGGTGGTGTACGTCCGGGACGGGGAACAGCGCGAGGCCCGGCTCACCCCCTGCTGGGATGCCGCCGCCGGGGAATGGCGGGCGGGCATGTGGGTGCGGGATTCCTCTGCGGGGGTGGGGACCCTGACCTTCATCGACGAGGAAAAGGGGGTCTTTGCGGGTCTGGGCCACTCCATCAGCGACGGGGACACCGGCCAGAGCATTGCGCTGCGCAGCGGGGAGATCGTTCCCTGTGAGATCGTGGGCTGTGCCGTGGGCACCGCCGGCAGCCCCGGCGAGCTGAAGGGTAAGTTCATCGGCAGCCACGCCGTGGGCACCATTGCGATCAACGGGGAGAACGGCGTCTACGGGCAGACCCGGACCAGCTTCTCCGGCACCCGGATGGAAGTGGCCTTTGCCCAGGAGGTGACGGCGGGCCCGGCCCAGATCCTGACCACCATCCTGGGCCAGACCCCGCAGCTGTACGACGTGGAGATCGAGAAGGTGTCCGACGCGGAGGAGATCCGCAATATGGTCATCCATGTCACAGACCCTGACCTGCTGGGACAGACTGGGGGCATCGTCCAGGGGATGAGCGGCAGTCCCATCCTTCAGAACGGCAGGCTGGCGGGGGCGGTGACCCATGTGCTGGTCAACGATCCCACCCGTGGGTATGCCATCTTTGCCGAGACCATGCTGGCCCAGGCCGAGAGCCTGGAAGAAGAACCGGCGCCTGCGCGGTTCTAAAGGGACAGGCCGGGCCATATAGTGTTGTAACCCCGGGCGACCGGGCCAAGGAGGTGGACAGAGATGGACGAGTATCAGCAGGCGGTGCAGGCGCTGCCGCCCTTTTTGAGCGGGCCGCTGGCCCGGGTGGGACCCCGGACTGCACAGCAGGTGCATGAAGTGCGGCTGCGGGCAGAGTGTCCGGTCTGGATGAACCTTTCGGGACGGCTTTGCCCGGCCGGACAGCTGCCCGGCTGCCCGGAAGAGCTGGCCCGATTGCGGCCCACCCGGGATCAGCTGGAGGAAGCCCTTTATACCCTCTGCGGCAAGTCGGTGCACACCCACCAGGCGGAGCTGGCCCAGGGCTATCTCACCCTGCCCGGCGGGCACCGGGTGGGAGTGGGCGGGCGTTACCTGGACCACCCGGAAGAAGGGGTGATGCTGCAGGAGGTGTATTCCCTGGATCTGCGGATTGCCCGGTCCAAAAAGGCGGTCCTGCCGCCCCGGCTGGAAACCCTGCTGGCCGGGCATTTCACCGGGCTTCTGGTGGCCGGGGAACCCGACAGCGGCAAGACCACCCTGCTGCGCGCCATGGCGGCCTTTCTGGCCGGGTTGGGCCGGGCGGTGGCCGTCATCGACCAGAGGGAGGAACTGTGGCCCCAGGGGCTGGCCGGACAGCAGCCGCCCCTGGATCGGATCGCCGGGCTGCCCAAAGAAAAGGCTCTGCAGATGGCCCTGCGGACCCTGGCCCCCCAGGTGGTGGTACTGGACGAGCTGGGCGGCATGGAGGAGGTGCGGGGGCTTGAGCAGGGGTTCTTTGGCGGGGCGGACTGCATTGCGAGCCTCCACGCCGCCAGCCTGGAGGAGGCGATGCGCCGTCCCCAGGTGGCATACATGATGCAGCAGAAGATGCTGCGGGCCGTGGTGGTGTTGGCCGGCCGGCAGGACCCCGGCCGGATCAGCGGGGTGCACTTGTTATGAGCGCCGCAGCATTGCGCTGGGCTGCCGCCGCCCTGCTGGCCGTCTGTGGCTTTTGCGCGGGGGACGCCCGCCGCCAGAAGCTGGCCCGGCGCCGCCGCACCCTGGAACAGACCATTGCCCTGCTGACCAGGCTGCGGCAGGAGATCGCCTACCGGCGCACGGACCTGGGACAGCTGTACCGCACCCTGGCAGCCGAGTACAGCCCCGGGGACAGCCTGGGCCGGGCGATGAAAAAAGCAGAGTGCTTTGCCGGGATGCAGCCCCCCGCCGACCTGAGCTTGGAGGAAGCCGCCTGCTTTGCGGTCTGCTTCGGCCAGCTGGGCCGCACCGACGCCGGACGGGCCTGCGCCCAGCTGGATTATTACCTGCGGCGGTTCGGTGTGTTTCTGGAAAAGGCCAGGGAGGAGGAGCGGCTTTCCGCCAGCATGGACCGGCGGCTGGGCCTGGCGGCCGGCGCCATACTGGGGCTGCTGGTGCTATAAAAGGCAAAGGAGATGACAGGGCTTTGGAGATCGATCTCGTTTTCAAAATCGCAGCCATCGGGATCATCGTGGCAGTGCTCAACCAGCTGCTGATCCGCTCGGGCCGGGAGGATCAGGCCATGATGACCACCTTGGCAGGGCTGGTGGTGGTCTTGTCCATGCTGGTGCAGCAGATCAGCGACCTGTTTGTGACCATCAAATCCCTGTTTGCCCTCTAGGCGGTGACGCTGATGGAAGCGCTGCTGCCCACGCTGGGGCTGGCGGCAGCGGCGGCCCTATTGTACGGCCTGCTGCACCGGTCCGCCCCGGCCTTTGCCCTGCTGTTGTCGCTGGCGGCAGGGCTGGCCATCTTGGCCCGGCTGACCGCTGTCCTGCAGGGGATGGCCGCCGGCCTGACCGCCCTGGCAGGCCGGGTGGACGGCGTGGCCTTTACCAGCCTGCTGCGGTGCGCCGGGGTGCTGCTGCTGACCGATTATGCCTGCGCCGTATGCAAGGAAGCCGAGGCCGAGGCCCTGGCCTGGTGCACGGCTTTTGCGGGGCGGGTGCTGACGTTGGCCGCGCTCTGGCCCCTGTTGGAGGAGGTCTGCAAAATGATATGGGAATGGACTGGTTGAAGCGCACGGCGCTGACAGCGGCGGCGGTCCTGCTGCTGGGCCTGGCTGCGCCCCGGGCCGCCGCGCTTGCCGCTGACCAGCAGGCCCTGCCCGGCCAGGAAAGCTGGCAGCCCTATCTGGACAGTGCCCCCGTCACCCTGGAGGATTTTGTGGAGGACCCATGGCGGGCCATCCGGGATATCCTGCCGGGGGACCTGGCCCAAACCATGCGGGATTCGGTGGCGGGCTATGCCCAGGTGCTGCTGTTTTTGCTGGTGGTGCTGCTGCTCTCCTTTTTTGCCCAGGAGGGCCGGGCCGACCTGCTGGACTTGGCGGCGGCAGGGGGCAGCGCCCTGCTGTGCTGGACCGCCCTGGCCGCTCTGGCTCAAACGGTATGCGAAAAGCTGGAGGGGTGGCGGATGTTTCTGCTGGGCTTCATCCCCGTGTACGAAGGGGTCCTGATCGCCGGCGGCGAACCCACCGCGGCGGCTGCCGCCGGCGGGCTGTTCCTTACGGGGCTGTGCCTGCTGGCCCAGCTTCTTTGCAGCTGGGTGCCGCCGCTGCTCCATTGCTACCTTGCTCTCAGCACCGCCTGCTGCATCAGCACCGAGGCCGCTCTGGCCACAGCCTGCCGCAGCGTGGGACAGCTGTTCCGCAAGGGACTGGGCTGGGCCGGCCGGGCATTTGGGGCTCTGCTGGGGCTGCAGCGAGTCTTTACCGTCCAGCTGGACCGCACCAGCCAGCAGCTGGGCCAGCTGCTCACCGGTACGGTGCCCATCATCGGGCAGAGCCTCAGCGATGCAGCCGGCACGGTGCTCAGCGGGATGCAGCTGCTGAAAAGCGGGCTGGGCTTTGGCGCCATCGCTGTGCTGGCCGCCGAGTTCCTGCCCCTGTACATGATCCTGCTGGTCCATGCGGCGCTGCTGTTTGGCTGTGAGCTGCTGTGCAGCGCGGCAGGGATCAGCCGGTGCGCCGCCCTGTTCAACTGCCTGCGGGAAGCGGTGCAGGGCCTGGCGGCGGCCACGGCGCTGGTCTTTGGAATGGCGGTCCTGGGCACAGCCCTGCTGTTTGCGATGGGAGGCGGATGAAGGATGCAGCAGCTCAAGACGGCGGTGGCCGTATTCTGCACCGCCTGCATCTGCGCCGAACTGGTGGGACGGCTGCTGGGGGATGTGCGGGGCCGCCAGTGCATAAAAGCGGCGGCGGGGTTATATATCTTAGTAGCCCTTTTTCATGCCCTGCCCGGCATCCGGGCCGGGGCGGCCGATCTGGTCCTGCCCCAGGTGACCGCTTCCTCCTACGGCACGGCGGAGGAGGCCATCCTCCGGCAGGCCGAACGGGACCTGTCCGAAGACCTGGCCCGGCAGCTGGCCGGACAGGAAGGCCTGGACGTGACGGTGCAGGTCCGTCTCGAGCCCTCCGACGCCGGGGTCCGGGCCGCGTGGGTGCAGGTGACGGGATGCCCGCCCCAGGGCAGGGCGGCGGCCCAGCGGCTGCTCTGCAATGCCCTGGGCATCGGGGCAGAGGAGATCCAGTGGAGCGAAACGCCGGAAGGAGGATGAGACCATGGCTTGGCAGGAACGCCTGGCAGCCTGGCTGAAGGGCCAGAGGGAAAAGCCCCGGGCCGCCTCCCTGGCGGTGCTGCTGGGCACGGCGGCCATGCTGCTGATCCTGTGCAGCGAACTGTGGCCCGCCGCACCCCGGCAGGCTTCTTCGCAGCAGGATGCGGCCACTCCGGATGCCGAGGCATACCAGGCCCGGCTGGAGACCCGCCTGGCAGAGCTGATCGGCCAGATGGAGGGAGCCGGCCGGACCACCGTAATGATCACGCTGGAAAGCGGAGAGGAGAGGATCTATGCGCTGGACACTCAGACAGGCAGCGGCCAGAGCCAGCAGACCCACGTCCTTCTGGAGGATGGCTCCGCACTGGAGGAGACTACCTACCTGCCCACCGTCTGCGGGGTGGCCGTCCTGTGCGAAGGGGGCGGGGACGTGGGGGTGGAAGCGCGGATCACAGCGCTGGTATCGGCGCTGCTCGACGTGCCCGCCAACCGCATCTGCGTGGAGCAGCGCCAAAGCTGACCGCCGCCCCATCCATCATCGACTACTTAAGGGAGGGACCGTTCTATGAGAAACATCGCCAAAAATACCCGCCGTGCCACCGCTGTCACCCTGGCTGCCGCCCTGGCGGTGGCCTGCTATCTGAACTGGCAGTACGCCCAAACAGACCTGGACGCTTTGTCGGTGGAGACTGCCGCCTCCGCCGCTTCCCAGTCCGCGTCCTCTGAGCCGTCCGGCAAGGCCCGGATCACCGACGCGCTGCCCACCGAGGCGGAAGCGGCTTCTTCGGTGAGCAAAAACTATGGCGAAGCCCAGCTGGTCAGCGTGGCCAACGACACCGGCAGCCAGTTCTTCGACGAGGCCAGGCTCAAACGGGAAAAAGCCCACGACGAGGCGCTGGACACCATCCAGAAAACCCTGAAGGATTCCTCCCTGTCCGAACAGGAAAAGGCGGATTACACGGCCCAGATGACCGCCAATCTGGAGGACATCAACGCAGAAAACGAGATCGAGACCCTGATCAAAGCCAAAGGCTTTGCCGACTGTCTGTGCTTTTTGCAGTCGGGCCGGGCGGATCTGACCGTGATGACCTCGGGGGAGGCGCTGACCGCCGCCCAGGTGGCTCAGATCCGTGACATCGTGATGAGTAAAAGCAATGTGACTGCCCAGAATATCACTGTGGTGGAAGTCAAGTAAAAGGTGTTGTGAAAATGCAAAAAGGATGGTATAATAATTGCACAAGCAGTGATCCGGCCCCAAAGCGCGGCAGCCCGAGCCGGGTGTAAAACTGCAAAAAAGCTGTCCGCCCTGCGCAGCATAGCGGAGGCGGCAGGACCAGAGCAACGGCATCCAAATCGTGCCGGAATGAACGGAGGACCGTAGAATGGATATGCAGAATATGGATCTTATGGGCGGGAGCCTTCAGATCTCCACAGAGGTCATCGCAAAGATCGCGCGCTGTGCGGCGCTTGAGATCGAGGGTGTGGCCGAAGTCTCCTGCGGCAGGCAGCAGAGCAAAAAAGCCAAAGAGCTGCTGGAGATGGTCAACATTCAGTCGCCGGTCACGGTGGAGATGCGGGAAGGCACGGCGGATATCACCCTGAACCTGGTGGTCCGCTTCGGCACCTGCATTCCGGTCATGGCCGAAAAGGTGCAGAAGAATGTGAAGAACGCGGTCCAGAATATGACCCGCGTCACCGTCAGCCGGGTCAATCTGATCATTGCGGGCCTGGCTGCCGAGCCGTCCGATCCGGCCGCGGAGTGACCGAAAGATCATAAAGAAAAACGACCTCTCTGCAGGTGTGCCTGCAGAGGGGAATTTGATTGTTGTGAGAGGAATACTATGGAAAATCAGATGTCCCGCCGCCAGGCCCGTGAAAATGCGTTCCTGCTGGCCTTTTCCCAGACGTTTGGCGAACTGCCCCTGGAGGACGCCCTGGAGGCCAACCGTGAAAATGATGAGGAGCGCCCGGTGGACGCCTTTGGCGCCTGCCTTCTGCGGGATTACTACGAACATTCGGCGGAGGTGGACGACCTGATCCGCGCCCATCTGCGGGGCTGGACCATGGAGCGCATCCCCCGTGTGACCATCACGGTGCTGCGTCTGGCCATCGCCGAGATGCTGTACGGTGCCGAGCACAAGCCCAGCGTCGCCATCAACGAGGCGGTGGAGCTGGCAAAAAAATACGGCGCAGATGAGGATTACCAGTTCGTCAATGGCCTGCTGGGCAGCATCGCCCGGGAGTCGGGCCTTACAGAGGACGAGGCCGGCGCGCAGGAGGAGCCTGTACAGCCGTGAGCTATACACTGGGCATTGATACCAGCAACTATGCGACCTCTCTGGCTGTCTTTGCCACAGCCGGGGAGGTCATTTGCGCAAAAAAGCGTTTTTTGCCGGTGAAGGAAGGGCAGCTGGGCCTGCGTCAGAGCGACGCGCTCTTTCACCATACCGCGGCCCTGCCCGCTATGCTGGCCGAACTGGGGACCGAATTCGACCTGACTTTGATCGACGCGGTGGGCGTATCCGAAAAGCCGCGCCCGGTGGAGGGCAGTTATATGCCCTGCTTTCTGGCGGGTGTTGGCGCCGGGCAGGCCTTTGCTCTGGGCCGGGGAGTGCCGCTGGTGCGCACCACCCACCAGCAGGGCCATGCGGCGGCGGCTCTTTTTGCGGCCAAAGGGGAGGAGCTGTTCCGCCGGCAGGTGCTGCTGTTCCACATCTCGGGGGGCACCACCGACCTGCTGCTGTGCGACCAGGTGCGCCAGATCCGGCAGCTGGGCACCAGCACCGATCTTTACGCCGGACAGGCCGTGGACCGTCTGGGGGTAAAGCTGGGCTTTGCCTTCCCGGCGGGGGCCGAGGTGTCCCGGCTGGCCGCCCAGTGCCCCGATGCGATCCGGCCCAAGTCCAGCGTCCGGGGGATGGATTGCAGTCTCTCGGGGCTGGAGAACCAGTGCGGCGCCCTGCTGGCCCAGGGCAAAAGCCCTGCCTATGTCTGCAAATACTGCCTGCTCTGCGTGGCGGACACGGTGGTCCGGATGACCCGGGCCGCTCTGGAGCAGTATCCCGGGCTGCCGGTGGTCTGCGCCGGCGGCGTCATGAGCAGCGATATCATCCGGGACTGGGTGCAGCAGCGCCTGCCCTCGGTGCTGTTTGTGCCGGCACAATACGCAAGCGACAACGCCATCGGGGTGTCGCTGCTTGCAGCGCGGGAGGCGGGCCTATGGCTGAAGTGATCACCGTGACCGCCCTGAACCGGTACGTCAAAACGCTGCTGGACCACAACGACCTGCTGTACGATGTGGCCCTGCGGGGAGAGATCGCAAACTTTGTCCAGAACGCCAAGAGCGGGCACTGCTACTTTTTCCTGCGGGACGGACAGTGCAGCGTCAAGGCGGTGATGTTCCGCTCGGACGCCCGCCAGCTGGCCTTCCGCCCCCAGGACGGGATGCAGGTGGTGGTCCGCTGCCGGGTCACCCTGTATGAGCGGGACGGCGCATTCCAGGTCTATGTCAACGCCATGTTTCCGGACGGTGTGGGAGAGGCCCAGCTGGCCCTGGAACAGCTCAAGGCCAAATTGCAGGCAGAGGGACTGTTTGCTCCCGAGCACAAAAAGCCCCTGCCCGCTTTCCCCCAGAGGATTGGGCTGGTCACCAGCCGCACCGGCGCGGCGCTGCAGGACATCAAGAACGTCATCGGACGCCGGTGGCCTGCGGTGCGGCTGCTGCTGTGCCCGGTGAATGTCCAGGGCTTTGAAGCGGCAGGGGAGATCGCGGCGGCCATTGCCAGGCTGGACAAAGCCGGGGTGGATGAGATCATCGTGGCCCGGGGCGGCGGCAGCCGGGAGGACCTGTGGGTCTTCAATGCCGAAGCCATCGCCCGGGCGGCCTACCGCTGCAAAACGCCCCTGATCAGCGCCATCGGCCATGAGATCGACTACACCATTTTGGACTTTGTGGCCGACCAGCGGGCCCCCACCCCTTCGGCTGCCGCCGAACTGGCCGTGCCGGACCGGCAGGTGCTGCGGGCAAGGCTGTATGAATTGGAAGAAAATATGCATCGAAATATGCAAAAACGCCGGGATTTATGCTATAATACTTGCAAAGCCTATGCGGATGCCCTGGCCGGAGACCTGCCGCGACAGAAACTGCGCCGGGGCAGAGAGCAGCTTTCGGCCCTCTGCGGAGCGCTGCAGGCGGGCAGCCGGGCGAGCTGGAGCGAAAAAGACCGCCGGTTCCGCCACGCCGCAGCCCTGGCAGCCTCGCTCAGCCCCTATCAGGTGCTGGCGCGGGGTTATGCCATGGTGGCCGGGGCAGACGGCAAGATCCGTCAGGCGGACCAGCTGGCCCCGGGCGATACCATCCGGCTGGTGGCGGCGCACCGCCGCGCGCAGTGCCTGGTGACGGCAGTGGAGGAGACCGATGAAAGCACCCAAAACATTTGAAGAGGGGATGGCCCGCCTTGAGGACATCCTTGCCAGAATGCAGAGCGACGAAACCACCCTGGCCGAATCGGTCAAACTGTATGCCGAAGCGGCCGGCCTGGTGGAATATTGCAGCAGGACCCTGGATAAAACGTCCCTGCAAATCGACGAGATCAGCGGCCGGATGGCTGCTGCAAACACAGCCCCTGGAGGGCAGGATGCGGAACAGAACGTGGAGGAACAGGCATGAACTATCAGCAACAGTATGACGCTTACCTGGCCCGGGCCAAGCGGGCTCTGGAGGAGGCCTGCCGGCGGTATCTGCCGGCGGAATCGCAGGTGTGCCAGGCGGCCCGATACAGCCTGATGGGCGGAGGCAAGCGGATGCGGGCGGTGCTTGTGCTCAGTGTCTGTGATATGCTGGCGGGAGACAGCGCTGCGGCCGAACCGTTTGCGGCGGCGGTGGAGATGCTGCACTGCTACTCCCTGATCCACGACGATCTGCCCTGCATGGATGACGACGACCTGCGCCGGGGCCGGCCCTCCTGCCACAAGGCTTTTGGAGAGGCCGCGGCCCTGCTGGCCGGCGATGTGCTGCTGACCGAAGCCTTTGAGGCGGCGGCCCAGGCCCCCGCTTCGCCGGAGGTCTGCCTGCAGGCGGTCCAGGCGCTGAGCCGGGGCGCGGGCAGCTGCGGCATGGTCTATGGCCAGGAGCTGGATCTGAAGTACGAGGTGCTGGACACCACCGAGAGCCAGCTGCTGCAGATCCACCGGAACAAGACCGGCGCTTTGATCAACGCGGCCGTCCAGATGGGCGCTGCGGCGGCCGGCGCCGATGCAGCCCAGCGTGAGGCTCTGGAGCAGTACGCCTATGGCCTGGGGCTGATGTTCCAGATCGTGGACGACGTGCTGGACGCCACCGCTACCACGGAGCAGCTGGGCAAGCCTGCCGGCAGCGACCGGGCCAACGGCAAGACGACCTTTGTCACGCTGTACGGCCCCGACGGCGCCATGACGCTGGCCCAGCAGGTGAACCAGGATACCTGCGAGGCGGTGCGCACCGCCTTTGGGGACAAGGCTGCTTTTCTGGAGCAGCTGGCTTCGGCCATGCTGGAACGCCGCAGCTGAGGACAGGCCAAAACACAGGAAAGAAGGGAAAAGGACGATGGAAATGATCCGGAATATCTTATCATGGAATGAGATCCTGACCGTCTCGATCCTGGGCTGGCTCACAGCGCAGCTGATCAAGACTGCGATCAGCTCGATCCTGACAGGCAAGCTGCAGCTGGAGCGGATGGTGGGGGATGGCGGTATGCCCAGCGCCCACAGCGCCACCGTCTGCGCCATGGTGGTGGCCACCGGCCGGCTGGAGGGGGTGCATTCGTCCCTCTTTGCAGTCGCCTGCGTGGTGGCGATCATCACCATGCACGATGCCATGGGCGTCCGCCACGAGACCGGCGAACAGGCCAAGGTGCTGAACAACATCATCGAAATGTGGCTGGAAGAAAACGAGAGCCGTTCGCCCTTCCTGCAGACCATGCACCTGAAAGAAATGGTGGGCCACACCCCTCTGCAGGTCTATGCCGGCCTGATCGTAGGCGCGGCTGTGGGCTTTTTGTATCCGCTGTCCGGGGTGCTGGCATAAACTATGGACAGCATGGCGCGTAAGGAGGCGAGCACTCGGATGGATACCCCTCTGCTGGATCGGATCGCAGAGCCGGAGGATGTCAAAAAACTGAGCAAACTGCAGGTCATCCAGTTGTGCGGGGAGATACGCCGCTTTCTGGTGGACAGTGTCCTGCACACCGGCGGACATCTGGCCTCCAATCTGGGCACCGTTGAGCTGACGGTGGCCCTGCACCGTGTGCTGGATTCTCCCCGGGATAAGCTGGTGTTCGACGTGGGGCACCAGTGCTATACCCACAAGCTGCTCACCGGCCGCAAGGCGGGCTTTGCCCATCTGCGGCAGCTGGACGGCATCTCCGGTTTCCCCAACCCCCGGGAGAGCGTACATGACGCCTTCATTGCGGGGCATGGCAACACAGCCCTTTCTTTGGCCATCGGAATGGCCTGGGCCAAAAAGCTCAAGGGGGAGCCGGGCTGGGTGGTGGCCATCATCGGGGACGGCGCCTTCACCGGCGGTATGGTCTACGAGGGGATGAACAACATCGCCGCCCTCGATAACCTGATGGTTATTCTGAACGACAACAAGATGTCCATTTCCAAAAACGTGGGGGCCATCGCCCGCTATCTCACCCAGCTGCGGGCAGACCCGGAATATTTCCGGGTAAACCGCCATCTCAGCGACGCCATCAGCGAGGTGCCCCTGATCGGGCCGCCCCTGCGGGCTTTTCTCAGCCAGGCAAAGGCTATGGTGCGGCGGGCCATGTACCACTCCACCATGTTCGAGGATATGGGGTTCCAGTATTTCGGGCCGCTGGACGGCCACAATGAGGAGGCACTGGAGCGCACGCTGCGCAATCTCTGCGCCCGCACAGGGCCCCTCTTTCTGCACGTCGTGACCACCAAGGGCAAGGGTTACCCTCCCGCCGAGGAAAACCCCGGTGAGTACCACGGTGTGTCCGCCTCCAGCCCGGGCTATGTGCCCGATCCGGAGGTCTCGGCGCCGGCGTCTTTCTCCACCGCCTTCGGCAAGGCTCTGTGCGAAGCTGCTGCCGCCGATCCCAAGATCTGCGCCATCACCGCAGCCATGAAATATGGAACGGGGCTGCAGTTCTTTGGCAAGGCCTTTCCCAGCCGCTTTTTTGACGTGGGGATGGCAGAGCAGCACGAGATCACCTTTGCGGCCGGCCTGGCCAGCCAGGGCATGACGCCGGTGGCCGCCATCTATTCCACCTTTTTGCAGCGCGCCTACGACCAGATCATCCACGATGTGGGCCTGCTGCAGGTCAAGGTGGTCTTTGCCATCGACCGGGCGGGCCTGGTGCCCGCTGACGGCGAGACCCACCAGGGGATCTACGATCCCGCCTTTCTGAGCCAGGTGGGCATCCCCACTTACTCGCCCTCCAACTATGCCGAACTGCGCTATTGGCTGCTGCGGCTGCTGCGCCCGGACAGGACGGGGCCGCAGGCCATCCGTTACCCCCGGGGCGGAGAGGTGAAAGCCCTGGCTGCCTATGGGTGCACCGGCAGGGACTACGATTTCCTGCAGGACCCCGCCGGGGCCAAGGCCGTACTGGTCAGCTACGGCAGCGAGGTGGAAGACGTGCTGGCGGCGGCCAGCCTGCTGGCAGAGCGCAAGATCGTATGCAGCGTCTGCAAGCTTGTAAAGATATATCCCTTTACAGAGGAGTTCCTGCACGATTTGATGCGGTTTGACGTTGTTTTGTTTGCAGAGGAATGCGTCGAGCGGGGCGGCATCGGCCAGCAGCTGACGGCATGCCTGTGTCAGCTCGGCTGGCAGGGCGCCATGGTCTGCTGCGGGGTGGACAATACCCGGCTGACCCACGCCACCGTGCCGGAGCTGAAAGCCATCATGGGCCTGGACGGGGAACACCTGGCCCAAACCCTGCAGCAAGCCCTGCAAGAGAAAGAGGAACGGTTATGAAAATTCGTTTGGACCAATACCTGGTGCAGAATGGGCTGATCCAGAGCCGTGAGCGGGCCAAGGCCATGATCATGGCCGGGGTGGTCTTTGTCAACGGCCAGAAGGCCGACAAAGCCGGGGACATGATCAAAGAGGACGCCGTGGTGGAGGTGCGGGGCCATGACATCGGCTACGTCAGCCGGGGCGGCCTCAAGCTGGAAAAAGCCATGCAGGTCTTTCCCATCAGTCCCAAAGGCAAGGTCTGCATGGACATCGGCGCGTCCACCGGCGGCTTTACCGACTGTATGCTGCAAAACGGCGCGGCCAAAGTCTATGCGGTGGATGTGGGGTACGGCCAGCTGGCCTGGAGCCTGCGCACCGATCCCCGGGTGGTGAATATGGAGCGCACCAACATCCGCAATGTCACCCCTGAGCAGCTGGAAGATGCCATCGCCTTTTTCAGCGTGGACGTCTCTTTTATTTCTCTGCACCATATCTTCCCGGTGGCCCGGGCGGTGACCACCCCCGATGCCGTCGGGGTCTGCCTGGTCAAGCCGCAGTTTGAGGCGGGCCGGGAAAAGGTGGGCAAAAACGGCGTGGTCCGGGACCCCGCCACTCACCGGGAGGTGCTGCACAACGCCATGGGATATGCGGCCGCCAACGGCTTTGCGGTGCGCGGACTGGATTTCAGCCCGGTCAAAGGGCCGGAAGGAAATATCGAATACCTGATGTTTGTGGAAAAGAGCGCGGAACCCTGCACACTGGGGGAGGAGGCTGCGGCGGCCGTGGTGGCTGCCAGCCACCAGGCGCTGGACCGCTGACATGACCGGAACAGGAGGTGTGGGAACCATGACCGTCTACATTGCCCCCAATCCAGGCAAGAGCTCTGCCGCAGAGGTATCCCTGCGGGCGGTGCAGATTTTGCACAACCACGGGGCGTCTGTCCTGATGGATCAGAACATGAAGAAGGACTGCAACCTCTCGGGGGTGCAGTATCTGCCCTTCGACGCCTGCCTGGAGCAGACCGACGTGATCCTCTCCATCGGCGGTGACGGCACCATCCTGCACGTCGCCAATCTGACGTTGAGTTACCACAAACCCATTTTGGGCATCAACCTGGGACGCTGCGGTTTTCTGGCCACCTGCGAGGTGGACGAGATGGAGACCAAGCTCGCCGCCGTGGCGCGGGGACAGTACAGCCTGGACAACCGGATGCTGCTGTATGTGCGTGTGCTGGGCGACCCCAACTGGGAGGGCCATGCCCTCAACGATGTTGTTGTCACCAAGGGGCGGCTGCAGCAGGCCATCGATTTCAGCGTCTACTGCGACAATATCCTGGTGGAGCATTTCCGGGGGGACGGGGTCATCGTGGCAACCCCCACCGGCTCCACCGCCTATTCGCTGGCGGCGGGCGGCCCCATCCTGGATTCCCAGACCAAGGGCATCGTGGTCACCCCCATCTGCCCCCACAGCCTGGCTACCCCGCCCATGGTCTTTGCGCAGGAGCGCAAGATCAGCATCGGCGTGGGGCAGGTGCAGGACGACGAGGTGTTCATCAGCTGCGACGGAGACAGCGGATACCCGCTGCTGGCAGGCGCCACCGCCGTGGTGCGTCTGTCCGACCAGGTCATCCAGCTGATCACCTTCAGCCAGGCAGACCAGTTCCAGGCCATCGACCAGAAGCTGAGAAGCAGAAGGTGAACCGATATCCACCCCTGCGCACAATGAAAAGGAGGCGGCAATTCCATGAGCCGGAAACCCCAGGAAGATACCAAGACCCGCACCGAACGGCTGCAAGCCATTCTGCGCCTGATCCGTGAGCATCCCATCAGCCGTCAGGAAGAGCTGCAGACCCTTTTGAACGCCGAGGGCTATGAGGTGACTCAGGCCACGATTTCCCGGGACATCCGGGAGCTGTGTCTGGTCAAAGCGGCCACCGACGAGGGATACCGCTATGTGTCCAGCCACAGCGACCGGTATGACCCTAAAGTCAAGGAACGGTTTGAGACCATCTTCCGGGAATCGGTGCTGGCCGTGGACTTTGCAGGGCACATCGTGATGGTCAAATGCTACCCCGGCATGGCCAACGCCGCCTGCCAGGTGTTCGACTCGATGCAGTGGAAGAACGTGGTGGGCTCCCTTTCGGGTGACGATACCTTTTTGGTGCTGGTGCGCTCCGAGCGGGACGCCAAAAACATCAGCGCCGAGCTGGAACGCTATATCGCACATAAATGACCGCTCCGGCGGAAATGAGGCATTGAAATGCTGAGCAGCCTGCAAATTGAAAATGTGGCCGTCATCCAGAAGGCCACAGTGCATTTTGAAAAAGGGTTGAACGTGCTGACCGGCGAGACCGGCGCCGGCAAGTCGATCCTGATCGATTCCATCAACGCCATCCTTGGCAGCCGCACCTCCCGGGATCTGGTCCGGTCGGGGGCGTCCAAGGCCGTCATCCGGGCCGCCTTCGAACAGGTGCCCGCCGCCGTCCAGGACAGCCTGGAAAAGGCGGGCTATGAGCGCTGCGACGAGCTTTTGCTCACCCGGGAGATCACAGCCGAGGGCAAGAGCAGCTGCCGCATCAACGGGATGCCCGCCACCGCCGCCCTGCTGCGGGAACTGTGCGGGGGCCTGATCAATATCAACGGCCAGCACGACTCGGTGGGGCTGCTCAACCCGGCCCATCACCAGGCCCTGCTGGACGATTATGCCCAGAACCGGTCCGAGTACCAGGCCTATTACAAGATCTACAAGGAGCTGATCCGGGTCAAGCGGGAACTGGACAGCCTGGTCACCGACGAGGAAGAGAAGCGCCGCAAGACCGACCTGCTGCAATACCAGGTGAACGAGATCGACGACGCCGCCCTGACCGCAGGAGAGGAGGAGAGCCTGGAGAGCCGCCGCAAGGTGCTGGCCAACGCCTCCACCATCCGGGAACAGATCGCCCGGGCCTATGCGGCCCTGTCGGGCGGGGACGAGGCCGCCGGCGGAGTGGACCTGCTGGGGGAAGCGTCCAACGCCATCGATGCCGCAGCCCAGCTGGACAGCGGCCTGGCGGACAGCGCGGGCCAGCTGCTGGATCTCTACTACACCGCCAAGGATCTCTCGGCCGACCTGGCTTCCCGCCTGGAGGATTACGAGAGCAACGACGGGGAACTGGACGAGATCGAGCAGCGGCTGGACCTGATCTACAAGCTCAAGCGGAAATACGGCGATACGGTGGAAGATGTGCTGGCCTTTGGGGAAAAGGCCCGGGAAGAGCTGGAGCGCATCCAGTTCTCCCAGGAGCACCACGACCGTCTGCAAGCCGAAAAGATGCGGCTGTACGGTCTGGCCCGGGAAGCCGCCGAAGCCCTGACCCAGACCCGCCTGAAGGCTTTTGAGGAGCTCAACCGCAAGATCTCGGATACATTGGATTTCCTGAATATGCCGGGGGTCCGGCTCAGCCTGCGGCACAGCCGTGGGCCGCTGGCCAGCCACGGGCAGGACAGCATCGAATTTTATATCGCCACCAACCCCGGCGAACCGCCCAAACCCCTGGCCAAAATCGCATCCGGAGGCGAACTGAGCCGCATCACCCTGGCCATCAAGAATGCCCTGGCCGACAGGGACGCCGTGCCCACCGTCATCTACGACGAGATCGACAGCGGCGTTTCGGGCAAGGCGGCCGGGAAGATCGGCGAGGTGCTGCGCCAGAGTTCCCGCAGCGGCCACCAGATCCTCTGCATCACCCATACCGCCCAGATCGCCGCCCTGGCCGACTGCCATATGCTGATCCAAAAGCGGGTGGAAGGGGACCGGGCTTATACGCAGGTGACCCCCCTGGACACTGAGGGCCGGGTGGACGCTTTGGCCCACCTCATCTCGGGCGACCATGTCACCGACCTGGCCCGCGCCAATGCCCGGGAAATGCTGGACCTGGCAGGACAGGAAGCGCGGGGATGACCGCCGGATGCTTTTTTGCGCTTTCCGGTTGTATTCCGGCAAGCCGTATGGTATCCTTATCTTACTCGAAAGATACCCCCGCGCCAAGGAGGATGAGGAACCTATGGAAGAATTCAGACAGATCATGGAGACATTCGCTGCATCCGGCTGGGAGCTGATCGCGGTCCCTGCCCAGGCATGGCTGGAAGGCCGGAGTGACCCTGCGGCTCTGACCGCCGCCTTACAGCAGGCCGACAGAGAGTGCGGCAGCTGCGGGTGCCGGCTGGACCCGCTGTATAAGCGTGCGCTGGCCCTGATCGCAGAGGGGGAAGCGGCTTTATGAAGATCGAGATCGGGCAGGAACTGCCGTCTTACTTCCGACCGGCGTATCCGGAGGAGTTCGAGCTCTTTTCCCACTTCGAGGTCACGGCGGGCATCCCCACCGTGCTGTTTGCCGTCACCACCTGGAAGGCAAACGGCAAGCCCAATGTGTGCTTCCACGCATGGAGCTGTTTCCATGGGGACAAGACCGCCTTTTTTGCGGTGATGGGCAATCTGTACCAGCACACCCATACCTATGCCAACATCCTGCGGGAGCGGTGCTTTGCGGTCAACTTTCTGCCCATCGGCTGCTACGACCGCCTGGTACAGACCATCCACAACAACCAGGAGGAGACAGACGAGTTTGCCGCCGGCGGTTTTGCGCTGGCCCGGGCCAGGACCATCCACGCCCCGGTCATAGAGGAGGCTTTCCTCACCCTGGAATGCACCCTGGAGCAGGTGCAGGACCTGAGCGGCTCCGGCATCACCGCCATGGTGACCGGGCGGGTACAGCACGCCTCGATGGAACAGGACTACGCCCGCGGCTATGGAAAGCGCTATGGTCCGGACGGTTTTATGCTGCTGACCCCGGCGCCCCAGGATCTGGTCACCGGGCAGCCCGGTCAGTCCGGCATTTCCACCCTGCAGGTGGAGCGGCTGGATTGAAAAACCCCTTGACATTCCGCTTTTGTTCCTGTACAATAGACAATCGTAAAGGCGATGATGGGACCAAGTACCCTGAACCGCTCTGCCCAGAGAGGCCCCGGCTGGTGAAAGGGGCGTGCAGAGCCGCAGGTGAAATACCTCCCGGAGCCGCAGGCTGAACCGGCGCACAGCGCCCAGTAGGCCCCGCCGCGTGCGAGCGTTACAAACGCAGAGTGTTGGTCCATCCACTGAGGGGCCCGCACTTATGAGGCTGTCATCCGTGAGGGGGCAGCAAACAGAGGTGGTACCGCGATCTTCTCGCCCTCTGCCAATTCAAGTTGGCGGAGGGTGTTTTTTTATCCTCCGCTGGGTACAAAAACAGGAGGTATGTTCTTATGAAGCTCTACGACGAACTGAAAGCCCGCGGCCTGGTGGCCCAGATCACCGATGAGGAGATCATCGACGTGATCAACGAAGGCAAAGCGACCTTTTACATCGGCTTCGACTGCACCGCCGACAGCCTGACCGCCGGCCATTTTATGGCCCTGACCCTGATGAAGCGGCTGCAGATGGCGGGCAACAAGCCCATCGCCCTGATCGGCGGCGGCACCACCATGATCGGCGACCCTTCGGGCCGCACCGATATGCGCAAGATGCTGACCAAAGAGGACATCGACCACAATGCAGCCTGCTTCAAAAAGCAGATGGAGCGGTTCATCGACTTTGGCGAGGGCAAGGCCATGATGCTGAACAACGCCGACTGGCTGCTCAAGCTGAACTACATTGAGCTGCTGCGCGAGGTGGGCGCCTGCTTCTCGGTCAACAATATGCTGCGGGCCGAGTGCTACAAGCAGCGGATGGAAAAGGGTCTGTCCTTCCTGGAATTCAACTACATGATCATGCAGAGCTATGACTTCTACTACATGTTCCAGCACTACGGCTGCAATATGCAGTTTGGCGGCGATGACCAGTGGAGCAATATGCTGGGCGGCACCGAGCTGATCCGCCGCAAGCTGGGCAAGGACGCCTATGCCATGACCATCACCCTGCTGACCGACTCCCAGGGCAAAAAGATGGGCAAGACTGCGGGCAACGCAGTGTGGCTGGACGCCAACAAGACCAGCCCATTTGATTTCTACCAGTACTGGCGCAATGTGGATGACGCCGACGTCATGAAGTGCATCCGGATGCTCACCTTCCTGCCTCTGGAGCAGATCGATGAGATGAACACCTGGAAGGACCAGAAGCTCAACGAGGCCAAGGAGATCCTGGCCTACGAGCTGACCAGCATGGTCCACGGCAAGGAGGAGGCCGAAAAGGCCCAGGACGCAGCCCGTGCCCTGTTCAGCGGCAACGCCGCCGACACCGAGCATATGCCCACCACCACCCTCACCGAGGCTGACCTGACCGACGGCTCCATCGGTATCCTGACCCTGATGGTCAAGGCGGGGCTGGCATCTTCCAACGGCGAAGCCCGCCGTCTGGTGACCCAGGGCGGCGTACTGGTCAACGGCGAAAAGGTGGCCGCTCCCACCGCCAGCTTCAGCGCGGATCAGCTGGCCGAGGGCATCGTCATCAAAAAGGGCAAGAAGGTCTACCATAAGGTGACCCTGTAACCCTCTTTCTGCACAACACAACAAAAAGCGGCGCCTCTCCCGTCCGGATGTCCGGACAGGGGAGGCGCCGTTGCTTTTTGGGAGCGGGGACGTGCGGAGGCGGAGACCCGAAAGACTCCGCCTCCGCAGTGCAAGATCCCTACACCACAAGGAAGTCTTATTTGACCAGGACCACTTCCTGACCCTGGGTGACCTTGCCGGTGACGATGGGTTCGACACTGGTAAAGTCGTCGGTGTTGGTGACCACGACAGGGGTGGTCAGCTTGTAGCCTTTACCCGAAATAAAGGCCATATCAAACTTGAGCAGCAGCTGGCCCTTCTTGACCTTGTCGCCCACTTTGACCTGAGGCTTATAGCCCTCGCCCTTCAGCTCAACGGTATCCATACCCACATGGATCAGAACTTCCAGGCCGTTGTCCCCCATGATGCCAACGGCGTGGCTGGTCTCGGCTACCTGCTCGATGGTGCCGTCAAAAGGCGCGACCACTTCGCCCTTGGAAGGCTCGATGGCACAGCCCTTGCCCAGCGCTTCGCTGGAGAAGACCGGATCGTCGATCTCGCTCAGGATGCGGATCTCGCCCTCCAGAGGGGCGCAGACGATCTTGTCACCGGCAGGAGCCGCGGGCTTGGCGGCCGGTGCAGCCGGCTCTTCCTTCTTGTGGAACAGATTGGAAAAGAATCCCATTGTACGTTTCTCCTTATCTTGCCATATTTACCGTTCCTTTGGGAGGCGGCGCACCCGCAAAGGCAGCGCGCTGGATGCTTTGCAGCCATGCCGCGGGCCTTGAAGAACAGTCTCTCTATATGCAATTCTATCACAATTTCCCATAATTTACAGTAAAAAAGGGAAGAAGATTTATATTTCGTGAATCAGCCCAAAAGAGAAACTTGTTTCTTGTGAAACCTGCCTATAAGTAGACCCGGCTTTCACAGCTCGTAAGCCTGGCGCAGGGCCTCATAGGCGGCATCTTCGTTTTCACTGCGCACCAGCAGGGAAATATCCAGGTCGCTGGTGGTGATGAGATGCACTTCGATGCCTGCCGCAGCCAGGGCACTGAGGGCCCGGGCGGCCACGCCGCAGCTGGCCACCATCTCCTCGCCAAAGAGGTTGAGTTTCGAATAGCCCACGCTGATCAGGGGGGCGGCTTTGGCGTCGGGATCGAGCTTGGCGGCCGAGATAGCCTTCATCACCAGGGGCAGATCGCCGCTGGACGCAGTGAAGCTGAAGTCCAGCCGGGTGCCGTGGGGTGCGCTCTGGCTGATCATATCCACCACGATGCCGGTATCGGCAAAGATCTGCAAATAGCGTGCCAGGCTGCCGGCGCTGAAAGCGGCGTCCTGGACACTGATCATCATGACGCCTGGCTCGATGCTGATTTTTGATACTCCGTACATAATCATGCTCCAATCTGCCTGTGTAAGGCACAATCGATTTTCGGAACTCTGCCGCCTGTGCAGCCGGGTCAGTCCAGCGCCAAAAACGCCGGGTCGATGTACTGCTGGGCCACAGCGCGGATGTAGTCGAAGCTGAAGTCGCTGTAAGATGCCCGCACGCCGTGGGACTGGGCCAGCTCGGGGGTGTAATCTCGGTAGAGGTAGGCCTGCACGTCCGATTTGCCCGGGCCATAGTGGGTGACGGTGGGGTGCAGCTGGGGGTCTTGTACGCTCAGGGTGACAGCGCCGTCGGGCGCCGTGGTTTTTTCCAGCCGTAAGGTGAGGATCGCCCCGATCAGCTGATCCTTTTTGCTCTGGGTGCTGAGGAAATTGCCCAGAGAATAGGCCACAAAGACCTTTCTGCCGTCTGCCGCAGTCCGCCACTCGGCATTTTGCAGCACATGGGGGTGGGTGCCCACGATCACGTCTGCGCCCCAGTCTGCCAGCTGTTGGGCCAGGCCGCGCTGGGCGTCCGTGATGGTGTGGCTGTCCTCCACGCCCCAGTGGACGCCCACCACCACAAAGTCGGCCAGCTGGGCTGCCCGCTGCACCTGCTGCCGGATGGTATCGGTCTGGCTGGTGTAGATGACATGGGCTTCCATCTTGTCGTTGGGCGGGATGCCGTTGGTGTGCTCGGTGTAGGACAGATAGGCGATGGTGATGCCGTTGACGGTGTGCACCGGGATCTCCCCATCGTCGCTGCGCCACAGGCCGGTGGTGACGGTGTCGGCCGGCATCGAATCCCAAAACCGCAGGGTGGCGGCAATCCCGCCGCTGCCTTTGTCATAGGTATGGTTATTGGCCAAGCTGAACACCCGGAAACCGGCCCGGTAGAGCGCCCTGGCACAATCTCCCGGCGTGGAAAAGCAGGGGTAGGTGGAGGGGGCAAGCTCGTCGGTGCAGAGGGTCTCCTGGTTGATCCAGTTGACGTCAAAGGTGCGGTAGAAGGGGACCAGATTTTCGTAGCAGTAGTCGAAACTGTAAGGGGCCGATCCCACCGCCCGGGCGGCAGCCTGCTCGTAGATCTTGGAATGGATCAGGTTGTCGCCGGTGGCGGAAAAGCGGACCGTCTCCACCACAGGCTGCGGTTCCGGCGGCGGCTTTGGATCGGGCGCGCTGGAGACGGTGCTGCTGGCGACCGGTTGGGCCGACGCCGGCTGCGCCGGCCGGAACCCACCCAGCGCCGCGCAGAGCAGCAATGCCGCGCAGAGCGCACCCAGAGCGCACCAGAGGGGCAGCCGGCTGTTGGGCCTGCCGGAGGGCGGTTCGGCTCCGGGCGGCCCCGAAGGATGTTTGCGCATAGGTTCCTCCTTTTGAGGATGGGAGAGCGGCCCGGGATGCATCCGGCGGATAGGGGGGACGCTTTCAGGTCGCTGGGGTCAGCGCTCGGCGATCAGGTCGCTCATGTTGTACAGGCCCGGCTCCTTGCCGGCCAGATAGACGGCGGCGTTGATGGCGCCGTTGGCAAACACACTGCGGGAATAGGCGGTGTGCTTGAGGGTGACCACCTCATCCGGGCCGCAGAACAGCACCTCGTGATCTCCCACGATGCTGCCGCCCCGCACCGAGCTGATGCCGATCTCCATGGGGTCGCGCTTGGCCCGCACCGAAGCCCGGTCGTAAACATAATGGTAAGCGCCGCCCGCCTCCTCGTTGACCGCATCTGCCAGCATCAGGGCGGTGCCGCTGGGGGCGTCCACCTTGTTGTGATGGTGCTGCTCCACGATCTCCACGTCGTAGGCGGTGCCCAGGATGGCCGAAGCGCGCTTGCACAGCTCGGTCAGCAGGTTGATGCCCAGGGACATATTGGCGCTTTTAAAGACCGGAACGCTGCGGGACAGCTGGACGATCTTGAGGTTCAGCTCATCCGACATACCGGTGGTGCACAGGACGATGGGTGTCTTGTGGGCCTCGCAGTAGGGCAGGACCTTTTCCACAGCAGCAGGGGAGCTGAAATCGATGATGACATCGCCCCGGCCTTCCAGCTCGTCGGGGCTGGTGACCACCGGGATGCCGTTCTGCTGGCCGGCTTTGAGGTCGATGCCCGCCACCACCCGGCAGTCCTCCCGCTGGGCGATCATATCGCAGAGCACATGGCCCATCCGGCCGTTGATCCCTTGAATTACAATATCCGTCATTTGGACCCTTCCTTTCTTTTGTCTGTCAGATGAGGCGAATGCCCGGAAAAGGGGACTTTGCCGGGCATTCGCACACTGTTATGACAGCAGGCCGTGCTCCCGCAGGGTCTGCTCGATCTTGGCTTTTTTGGCGTCATTCGGCTCCACCAGAGGCAGACGGCATTTGCCGGCCTGCCAGCCCAGCAGATTCATGGCATACTTGACCGGAATGGGATTGACGTCGCAGAACATGGCGTCGCAGAGGGGCAGGATCTCCAGCTGCAGGCGGCGGGCCTTGTCGGTATCCCCGTCAAACCATGCCTGGCAGCAGTCGTGCACCAGGGTGGGGGCAATGTTGGACACCACGCTGATGACCCCCTTGCCGCCCAGAGCGAGCAAAGGCAGGGCCTGGTCGTCGTTGCCCGAATAGATGTTCAGGGCATCGCCGCAGGCCGCCGCGATCTGGGCCACCTGGGCAATGTTGCCCGACGCCTCCTTGATGCCGTTGATCAGGGGGTGCTGGCTGAGTTTTTTGACCGTCTCGGGCTTGATGTTGACGCCGGTGCGGGACGGCACGTTGTAGAGGATCACCGGGATGCCGCCGGCCTCGGCCATGGCGGTGAAATGGGCCACCAGGCCGTCCTGGCTGGTCTTGTTGTAGTAGGGGGTGACCATCAAAAGGCCGTCGGCACCGCAGCCTGCGGCACGGGACGCCAGGGCGCAGCCGTGGGCGGTATCGTTGGAGCCTGCGCCCGCAATCACGGGAACGCGGTGGGCCACCTTGTCTACGGTGAACCGGATGGCGGACAGCTGCTCCTCGTCGGTGAGGGTGGAGCACTCGCCTGTGGTGCCGCAGATGACAATGGCGTCGGTGCCCCGGGCGATCTGATCCTCAATGATCTGGCCCAGCACCTCAAAATGGATGCTGCCATCCTGGTGCATGGGGGTGATGATCGCCACGCCTGCGCCTGTAAAAACTGGCTTTTTCATCATACTAAGGCTCTCCTTTTGTGTTGGATTGTATGTGCGGCAAAGCAGGGCCGGGCGGCGCCGTCAGTCCAGATATCCCTTTGCCGCCAGCAGCTCGGCCAGCAGCACGCCGCCGCCGGCCGCACCCCGCAGGGTGTTGTGGCTCATGCAGGCAAATTTGTAGTCAAAGATAGTATCTTCCCGCAGGCGGCCGATGCAGACGGCCATACCGTGCTCGGTATCCCGGTCCAGTTTGGGCTGGGGACGGTCGTTTTCCTCAAAGTAATGCAGGAACTGCTTGGGCGCGCTGGGCAGATCCAGCTCCTGAGCGGTGCCGCGGAAGTTTTTCCATGCCTCCAGGATCTGCTCTTTGGTGGGCTTCTTCGCAAAGCTGACAAAGACCGCCGCCGTATGGCCATCCGATACCGGCACACGGAAGCACTGGGCCGTGATGACAGGGCCGTCGGCGTTGACGATCCGGTCCCCTTCGATATGGCCCCACAGCTTGAGAGGCTCCTGCTCGCTCTTTTCTTCCTCGCCGCCGATATAGGGGATCACGTTGTCGATGATCTCGGGCATCCGGTCAAAGGTCTTGCCTGCGCCCGAGATGGCCTGGTAGGTGCACACCAGGGCCTTGGTGACCCCGAAATCCTTCATCAGAGGATGGAAGGCGGGTACATAACTCTGCAGGCTGCAGTTGGATTTGACCGCGATGAAGCCGCGCTTGGTGCCCAGCCGGCGGCGCTGGGCGGGGATGATGTCGATGTGGCCGGCGTTGATCTCGGGCACCACCATGGGGACGTCGGGGGTAAAGCGGTTGGCGCTGTTGTTGGAGACCACAGGGCACTCGGCCTTGGCGTAAGCCTCCTCCATCGCCTTGATCTCGTTTTTGGGCATATTCACCGCGCAGAAAACAAAGTCCACCTGGCTGGCGATCTGCTCCACCTGGGCGGCGTCCTGCACCACCATCTCTTTGACGCACGCGGGCATGGGGGTGGGCATGGCCCAGCGGCTGCCCACAGCCTCCTGATAGGTCTTGCCTGCGCTGCGGCTGGAGGCCGCCAGCACCGTCAGCTTGAACCAGGGATGGTTCTCCAGCAGGGTGACAAAGCGCTGGCCCACCATGCCGGTGGCGCCTACAATGCCCACTTTGTACGTTTTTTCCATTTCCAGCACCTTTCCTTTCAAAAAACAGGATACCCATTTGCAAAAAATTGCCGGATTTAAACCCTGGGCGGCTTGCAAACAGGATTGTGTTGCAATATAATAAAGACCAGTTGTATAAAACTTATGATATCATTGATACGGCTTCCGTGTCAACCCACTGGAAAGGCGAATACATCCCATGTTGAAAAAAGATTTTTGGTACGATCTCCCCAAAGAACAGATCGCGCAGGAACCGGCCGACCCCCGGGATTCGGCCCGGCTGATGGTGCTGCACAGGGACAGCGAGCGCATCGAGCACCGCATCTTCCACGATCTCCCGGACTATCTTATGCCGGGGGACTTGCTGGTGGTGAACAATTCCAAAGTCCTGCCCGCCCGGATCATCGGGGTCAAGCAGCCGACCGGGGCTGTCTGCGAACTTCTGCTGCTCCGCCAGGTGAAGGGGGATCAGTGGGAATGCCTGGCCAAGCCCGGCAAGCGGATGCACCCCGGCAACATCATCTCCTTTGGCGACGGGACCCTGACGGCCACGGTGGACGACACCCTGGAGGACGGCAACAAGCTGGTCACTTTCCGGTACGATACTGAGACCCTCTATGAAAAGCTGGACCTCTTTGGAAAAATGCCCCTGCCCCCTTACATCACCAAACAGCTGGAGGATCAGAGCCAGTACCAGACGGTCTATGCCAAAGAGCTGGGCAGCGCTGCGGCCCCCACGGCCGGCCTGCATTTCACCCCCGAGCTGATGGACGTCATCCGGGCCAAAGGGGTCGGCATCGCAGAGGTGACCCTGCATGTGGGGCTTGGCACCTTCCGCCCGGTGCAGGAGGACGAGATCACCGACCACAAAATGCACAGCGAATGGTATTCCATCAGCGAGGACACCGCCCGGCAGATCCAGCAGGCCAAGGCGGCAGGCCGCAGGGTCATCGCGGTGGGCACCACCAGCTGCCGCACCCTGGAAGCTGTGGCAGCCCGCTATGGGGAGATCCGGGCCTGCAGCGGCAACACCAGCATCTTTCTCTATCCCGGTGTGCCGTTCCGCTGCATCGACGGCCTGATCACCAACTTCCATCTGCCCGAGAGCACCCTGATCATGCTGGTGTCAGCCTTCTACGGCTACGACAAGACCATGGCGGCCTACAAGATCGCGGTGGATGAGAAATACCGCTTTTTCTCCTTCGGCGACGCCATGCTGATCATCTGACAAAAAGCCAGGAAAGCCCGTGTGCACACAGCACACGGGCTTTTTGGCGCGTCAGAGCAGGGCCAGCAGTTCCTCGGGGATCTTGTGGTCCCTGAAATAGGTCTCCCGGTCCCGCTCGCCGATCTGGCGCAGGATGCGGCAGGGATTGCCCACGGCCACCACGTTGGCGGGCAGATCTTTGGTCACCACACTGCCGGCGCCTACCACCGTGTTGTCTCCGATGGTGATACCGGGCATGACCATCGCGCCTGCCCCCAACCAGCAGTTTTTCCCAATGCGGATGGGCGCATTGTACTGATAGCCCTTTTGGCGCAGGCCGGGCAGGACGGGGTGGCTGGCCGAACACAGGACCACATTGGGGCCAAACATCGTATTGTCCCCCACGTAAATGTGGGTGTCATCCACCATGGTCAGGTTGAAATTGGCATAGACATTTTTGCCGAAGTGGACATGATGGCCTCCGAAGTTGGCGTGGAGAGGAGGCTCGATATAGCATCCTTCGCCCACTTCAGCGAACATCTCCTGCAGCAGGGCCGCACGCAGTTCAGACTGGGTGGGGCGGGTCTGGTTGTATGCATACAGTTTTTCCAAACAGGCGGTCTGTTCCCGGACGATTTCGGGGTCCCCCGGCAGGTACAGTTCCACACAATGCATCTTTTCTTTTTCAGTCATTGGATCGTTCAACCTCCTGAGATCCGCTGCGGCGGTCAGAGGCGCCGCAGTTCTATGCACCTATTATAATGGACAACCGCCGGTTTGACCAGAGCTGACTTTTCTTATGCCATATGCCGCGGAAGTTGAAAGCCTTTCACGCTCTGCAGGCCGCAAAAAGGTCCCGGCCGGACGGCAAAAATGCGCGCGGTCGAGACCTTTTTTGACAGTCGGAAGCCGGCCCGGCGGGCTGGCTCCATCGGTTTTTCAGAGACGGCGGAGACGCTCTGAAAAAGGCGGCGGAACTGCTGGAGGGCACCGACCAGCCCATCACGGATATCTGTATGGCCGTGGGGTTTGGGAGCCCCAGCCATTTTGCATCGCTTTTCCGCCGGGCTTACCGCTGTACGCCCCGGGAATATCGCGCCCGGGCCCGGGAAATACCGCCGGATGGTTGCAAAAACCGTCCGCAGCAGGTATAATATGGCAGTATGTATCAAATGCGGCTCTGTCCGCATAAGCGCGCGGCTGTTCTCCGCGCATAAGGAAAGGATCGAATATGGCATCACTCACCACCTTCCGCCTCCTGAAGCAGGAGCATTCGGCCCGTCGGGGCGAGTTTCGCACGGTACACGGCACCGTCCAGACACCGGCGTTCCAGAATGTCGCCACCGCCGGCGCCATCAAGGGCGGCCTGTCCGCCCATGACCTGAAGCAGATCGGCGCCCAGGTCATGCTCTGCAACACCTACCACCTCCACCTGCGCCCGGGGGACAAGCTGGTGGCAGAGATGGGCGGCCTGCACAAGTTCACCCGCTGGGATGGCCCCATCCTGACCGACAGCGGCGGATTCCAGGTGTTCAGCCTGGCCAAGCTGCGCAAGATCACCGAGGAGGGGGTCACCTTTGCCTCCCATCTGGACGGCCATCGGATCTTTATGGGTCCCGAGGAAAGCATCCGGATCCAGGCCAATCTCGGCTCCACCATCGCCATGGCGTTTGACGAGTGCGTCGAGAACCCGGCCCAGCACGCCTATTCCAAGGCCAGCTGTGACCGCACCGTCCGCTGGCTGGCCCGCTGCCAGGCCGAGATGACCCGCCTGAAACAGGAAGGCAAAGCAGTCAACCCACACCAGCTGCTGTTCGGCATCAACCAGGGCTGCACCTTCCCGGATCTGCGGGTGGAGCATATGAAGCAGATCGCCGAAATGGACCTGGACGGCTACGCCATCGGCGGGCTGGCGGTGGGCGAACCCGCCGAGGTGATGTACGATATCATCAGCAAGGTGGAACCCTATATGCCCAAAGACAAGGTGCGCTATCTGATGGGGGTGGGCACCCCCGGCAACATCATCGAGGCGGTGGCCCGGGGCGTGGACCTGTTTGACTGCGTCATGCCCAGCCGCAACGCCCGCCATGGGCACCTGAACACCTGGGGCGGCATCATCAACATCAAAAACGCCAAGTACGAGAGGGACGAGCGCCCCATCGACCCGGCCTGCGGCTGCCCGGCCTGCCGCAATTATAGCCGGGCCTATATTCGCCACCTGTTCAAGGCGGAGGAGCTGCTGGGGATGCGGCTGGCGGTCATGCACAACCTCTGGTTCTACAACCATCTGATGGAGCGCATCCGGGACGAACTGGACGCCGGCACCTTCACCCAGTTCCATGACCGGTATGTCAAGGTTCTGGATACCCGCATCTGATTTTGCAAGGATTTGCCGTTTTGGCCTTGCATCCTGCCGCATAAACCGGTATAATAACGATAAACGAATTTTGAGAGGAGAATTTTTGGAATGACTGGCACAGAAAGTATGCTCAGCTTGTTTTTTACTCTTGCACTGATGGTGGTCCTGCTCTACTTCATGATCTACCGTCCTCAGAAGAAGCAGGAGAAAAAAGACGCAGCCATGCGCAACAGCCTGGAGATCGGTGATCAGGTGACCACCATCGGCGGTGTCATCGGCCGTGTGGTCGCCATCAAGGACGATACCTTTGTCCTGGAGACCGGCAGCGACCGCGTCAAGATCCGCTTCACCAAGACGGCCATTGGCTCTGTGGAAAAGCTGAACATGGACAACGCCCCTGCATCGGCTTCCAAGTCTGAGAAGGCCAAAAAGTAATCTCCACCCCTTTGCAAACGGTCCCAAGGCATATACAGCGCGCCTTTCTGCATAGAGATAGTGCAGGGAGGCGCGTTTTTATGTCTGCAAAAACCATCCGTCTGTCCGTACTGTTCCATCTGCTGGCCGCTTTGGGGGCCGCTTTGGCCGGGACTGCCGCCTGTGGGGCGGCCCTGGCATCCCTGATGGTTTCCCGGGGGCTTGGTCCGCCGGCTGCCTGGCCTTTTGCCACCGCAGCGGTCTGCGCAGGCAGCCTGCTGGGCGGCTGGGTGCTGGGTCTGCTGCAAAAAAGCCGCGGCCTGCTCTGGGGCGGGCTGCTGGGGCTGCTTTACGGCCTGGTGCTGCTGTGCATCCGGCTGATCAGCGGCAGCGCCCCCGGCCTCGGCCTGCTGCTTCGGCTGCTGTTGCTTTTGTTCTTTGGCGGTGCAGGCGGCTATGCCGGCATCCTGTGCGCCGCCCCCAGACGCCGCCGGTGAGCCCGGGTCCGCCCATGGATCAGAAAACAGTCGGCCGGGCCCCTTGGGCAGCCCGGCTCAGCCAGGAGGACAAGTTCTATGTGGGTCTATCAGGAATCCGTTCCCAACGCTCTGACTGCGCCGTCGGGCGCACTGCCGGCGGCACAGCCTGCCGCCGCGCCCCGGGATACAGCGCCCTTCCGAAAGGAGAGCGCTTCGCCCTCCGGCACCCAGTCCGGGCCGGGGCGGGACGGCTGCCCCGGCGCCGCCAAAGCCGCTGCCCGCAGCAGGACCCTGCCGTGGGACTGCGCCGTGCTGGCGGCCTCCTATCTCTTTGGTACCCTGCTGGCCGGTGTGGTGCTAGCCCGCTGCCAGAGCAGCGAGCAACTGCTGGTGTCGGCCTATCTGGATAGCTGGAAGGGCCTTTTCACCCTGGACGAGCCGGGGGCGGTCTGGCGCCTGTTCGGGGCCGAGTATCTCACCGTGGCGGGGGGCGCCACTGTCCTGCTGCTGTTGGGCCTGTCCGCCTTCGGCCCCTTGATGATCTATCTGTTTGCCATGCTCTTTGGGCTGGGCGCGGGGATCATCGGGCTGGAACTGGTCCTGCAGGCCAGTTGGCAGCCGGCGGTGGCCACCCTGGCCCTGGCCGGACTGCCCACCGCTGCCGCCGTCACCTGCCTGTGCCTGTTTGGCGCATCGGCCCTCCGTGTCAGCGGCCGGCTGCAGCGGGCTGCTTTCGGGGCCAAAAGCGGCACGCACGCCGCCGGGGCCAGGCGGCTGCTGGGACAGTATCTGGCGTTGAACGTGTTTTTCCTGCCGGTCTGCGGGATATCCACCGCCCTGGCCTGCCTTGCCGGGCAGCTGGGACAGATTTGAACACAGCCCCTCTCCCGGGTTTTTGGCCCAGAAGAGGGGCTGTTTGGCTCTGCGCTTGCAGCAATGGTCCGGCCGTGGTATCATAAAGGCAATATCGCTGTTTTTATAAAGCAAATGAAGAGGACCGGACATGAAAGAGCCCAAACTGAAAACCATTTATGTATGCTCCAGCTGCGGCGAGACCAGCCCCCGCTGGATGGGCCGCTGCCCCAGCTGCGGCAGCTGGAACACCATGAGCGAAGACGTCGTGGCCGAGGCGCCCAAAACGGGGACCCCCGCCGGCAAAGCCCCACCGCGGCAGGAGGGAGTCACCAGCCTGACCGCCCGGCGGCTGGCCGATATCAGCACCACCGAGGAAAAGAGCCGCATCATCACCGGCATCACCGAGCTGGACCGGGTGCTGGGAGGCGGCATCGTGCTGGGCGGGGTCGTCCTGCTCAGCGGCGAACCGGGGGTGGGCAAGTCCACCATGCTGCTCCAGCTCTGCGGGGCTATCTCGGACCGCTACACGGTGCTGTATATCACAGGAGAGGAATCGGTGCGCCAGGTCAAGCTGCGGGCAGCCCGTCTGAACATCCCCCAGCAGAACATCTACCTGGCTGCCGAGAACGATGTGGATGAGATCTGCGGCCTGATCGAGAAAGAGCGTCCCGATCTGGTGGTGATCGACTCCATCCAGACCATGCGCTGCGCCGATATCTCCTCGTCGGCAGGCACCGTCAGCCAGGTGAAGGAGAGCACCGCACGGCTGCTGGCGGTGGCCAAAAAGCAGGAGATCCCGCTTTTCCTGGTGGGCCATGTGAATAAGGATGGCGGCATTGCCGGCCCCAAGGTGATGGAGCACATCGTGGATACCGTCCTCTATTTTGAGGGGGACAAGATGCTGCCCTACCGCATCCTGCGGGCAGCCAAAAACCGCTACGGCTCCACCAATGAGATCGGCATGTTCGACATGACCGGCAAGGGCCTGACCGAAATCGCCAACCCTTCCCAGATGCTGCTGGAGGGACGGCCTCTGGGGGTGTCGGGCAACTGCGTAGCCTGCACCATAGAGGGCACCCGCCCCATCCTCAGTGAGATCCAGGCCCTGGCCGCCAAAACCACCTTTCCATCGCCCCGGCGGGCCTGTACCGGCTACGACTACAACCGGGTCAGCTTGCTGCTGGCTGTACTGGAGCGCCGGGCTGGGTATTTCTTTGGCAATCTGGACGTCTATGTCAATATCGTCGGCGGCATCGCCCTGCGGGACACCTCCTGTGACCTGGCCGTCTGCCTGAGTATGATCTCGTCCCTGCTGGACAGGCCGGTCAGCGACAAGCTGATCGCCATCGGTGAAGTGGGACTGGGGGGCGAGGTTCGCAGTGTGCCCAACATCGAGCAGCGTCTGCGGGAGGCAGAGCGGATCGGGTTTGAACAGGCCATCATCCCCAAGCCAAGCCTCCGCCACATCGACCCGGCAGACTATCCGGGGCTGCAGCTCCTTGGCGCCGCCTATGTCGCGGACGCCATCGCTGTTTTGAAGGCGGGGTGACCGGTAGGGAATGGCGATCGATTACAGGACCATGGCCGCTGAGGAGATCGACTTCCCGGCGGGCAGCTTTGATGTGGTCACGGCCTGCCAGTGCTTTTGGTATTTCGACCACGCCAGACTGATGCCCAGGCTCTGCCGTGTCCTCAGGCCGGGAGGCCGCCTTCTGCTGCTGTATATGGCATGGCTGCCCTCGGAAGATCTCATCGCAGAGGCGAGCGAAAAACTGGTTCTGCAATACAATCCCCAGTGGAGCGGTGCAGGGGAGACCGTCCGCCCCATCCCGATCCCTGCGTGCTATCGGGATGCATTTGATCTGATCAGCCACGAGGAATACAGGCTCCGCCTGCCCTTTACCCGGGAAAGCTGGCATGGACGGATGAGATCCTGCCGCGGTGTGGGCGCATCCCTGTCCGCCGAGGCCGTTGCGCAGTGGGAAAAGGAGCATCTGGCGCTGCTTGCCCAAATCGCCCCCGCGTCCTTTGAAGTGCAGCACTATGCGGCCATGGCCGAGCTGCGAAAAAAAGACGGATAAACGGCGCGCAGACGTCAAACAAAGGAGAAACAGTATATGACACAAGCCATTTTGTATATCCATGGCCAGGGCGGCAACCCGCAGGAAGCGGAGCAATACCGGGCCATCTGCCCTGACTTGGACCTGATCGGGGTGGAATATCCCCAGCAATACCCATGGGACGCCCTGCCTGTCATCCAGGCTGCTTATGAGGAAGCCAGCCGCACACACAGCCAAATCTGGCTGCTTGCCAACAGCATGGGGGCCTATTTTGGGATGCTGGCGCTGCAAGACCGTCCCATCGAAAAAGCACTGCTGATTTCACCGGTCCTGGATATGGAGCGTCTGATTCTGGATATGATGTCTTGGGCTGGCGTATCTGAGGCGGAATTGCAGGCCCGCGGGGAAATCGCCACCAGTTTTGGCCAGACACTTTCCTGGAAGTACCTTGTCTATGTGCGGGAACATCCCATCCAGTGGAATGTCCCCACCGAGATCCTCTACGGAGAAAAGGATGAACTTATTTCCCGCCAGACGGTAGACCGGTTTGTCGCCAGCCATCCATGTACAGAGCTCACCATGATGCAGGGTGGAGAACACTGGTTTCACACCGAGCCGCAGCTGGCCTTTTTGAACCGCTGGCTGGCAAAAGCTGTGAGTCACGCACTGGACATCTTTCAAAAGCGGGCGGACTGACGCCCGGGAGGAACGACAATGGATCATCTGAAGATCGCCCTGCTGCAGATCGCGCCCGGCGGGACACAGGAAGCAAACCTGCAAAAAGGGCTGGACGCCTGCCGGAAGGCCAGGGAAAAGGGAGCGGACATCGCTCTCTTTCCGGAAATGTGGAGCAACGGCTATGGCATCGACGGGCTGCCTGCCAGCCAATGGACAGCGCAGGCCGTCCCGGCGGATGGCCGTTTTGTACAGGCTTTTGGCGCCCTGGCAAACGAACTGGATATGGCCATCGGGATCACTTTTTTGGAGGCGTATCCCGGCGGCCCGCGCAACAGTCTGGCTCTCTTTGACCGGCAAGGCCGGCGCAGGCTGCTCTATGCCAAGGTGCACACCTGTGATTTCGGCCCGGAACGCGCGCTGACAGCCGGGGAAGGGTTTGCAGTGACGGTCCTTGACACGGCTTGCGGACCGGTGCAGGTCGGGGCCATGATCTGTTACGACAGGGAATTTCCCGAAAGCGCCAGGCTGCTGATGCTGCAGGGCGCCGAGCTGATCCTGGTACCCAACGCCTGCCCGATGGAGATCAACCGCCTGGCACAGCTGCGAGCCAGGGCCTTTGAAAATATGGCGGCCATCGCCACCTGCAACTATCCCGCCGGCGTGCCTGACTGCAACGGCGGCTCCACCGTGTTTGACGGGGTGGCCTATACCGCCGATACAGAGGGCTCCCGCGATACCTGTATTTTGCAGGCAGGGGAGGAAGAAGGGATCTTTGTGGCCAGCCTGGATCTGGAGCAGCTGCGCCGCTACCGTCAGAGCGAGGTGCACGGCAACGCCTACCGGCGGCCGGAAAAATACGGTCTGCTGACCGATACGGCGATCCATGCGCCCTTTATCCGCGCGGACCGCCGCCCATAAAAGGGAAGGAGACGATATGTCGATCTATCTGGACGAAAAGAATCCATCCAGGCACAAGCCCTTTCAGGATGCATCGCCGGACATTGTAGACTATGTGCGGTATCTGGAAGTGATCGCAGGCAAGAGCGCCAACACCGCTTTCAACTACTACTGCGACCTGCGCAATTTCAGCCGGTTTATGAAGCAGCGCCGGGGCCTTGTGCCGGAGGATGCCGAAATGAAGGACATCGACCCCAAAGGGCTGGACACCGCCTTTTGGGGCAGCGTGAGCAAAGAGGATATCTACGAGTATCTGTATTTCCTCAACCAGACCTGCGGCAACAAAAAGTCCTCCACCGCCCGGCGGCTGGCCAGCCTTCACGGCTTTTACGACTACATGGTCAACCACGCAAGCCGCCTGGAACAGGACCCAACTGCGGCGGTCAGCCCGCCCAAGCTGGACAAGGTCCTGCCCAAGTATCTGACCGCCGACCAGGCCCGGGCCCTGCTGAAGGCCACCCGGACTTCCAGCGATTTTCCCGAGCGCGATTACTGCATGGCCGTGCTGTTTTTGAACTGCGGGATGCGCCTGTCTGAGCTGGTGGGCATGAACATGGAGGACGTCGACCTTGCCGGACGGCAGATCCGGCTGTTTGGCAAGGGCCACAAAGAGCGGATGGTCTATCTGAACGACGCCTGTGTGGAGGCGCTGGACCTCTACCTGCAAAAGCGGGGCTGCGTCGAAGGTCTGTCTCCCAAAGAGCCGGCGGTCTTTATCACCAAACGGCGCAAAGACCGGATCTCCAACCGGCGGGTGGAGCAGCTCATCACCGGCGCCATGAAGGCCGCCGGCCTGAAAGGGTTTTCCACCCATAAACTGCGCCACACCGCCGCCACCCTGATGTATCAGACCGGGAACGTAGATGTTCTCACCCTCAAGGAACTGCTAGGGCACAGCAATGTGGGCACCACCCAGATCTATACCCATCTGCAGGACGCCCAGGTGCGGGCGGCCATCGAGGCGAACCCGCTGGGGGCGGCCCAGGGCAGGCCCGGCGCCGGCTCGCCGAGCACACCGGCCGCAGAACCGGATATCCCCGCCGAAGAAGGGGAGAGCGCCGCAGCCGGGGAAGCGCTGCCCGACATTTTGCCCTCCCTGGCGGAGGATTTTGACCCGGAAAGCTGACCTGCCCGCCCTTCTGTTGACAGGGCGGAGGGGTTTTGCTATAATGCAGTCAAAGATTAACAATTAAACAAAATGTTAATCAATATGTTCTGCGATCCAAGGAGGTACAATATCATGGAACAGCTCCAGACCGTCCCCTTCGGCAGCGTTGCCGGTATGCTCTTTTCGATGCTCATATCCTTTCTTGTGCCGCTGGGGCTGGCGGCAGCCCTCTGGCGCAAAGAAAAAGCCAGCTGGTTCAGCTACGCGGCAGGTATGACGGTGTTCATCCTGTTTGCTATGTTCCTGGAATCCATGGCACACGCCGTCATTTTGACCGCCACCGGCAGTCTCATCACCGGCAATCTGCTGCTGTACGCCCTCTATGGGGGCCTGATGGCCGCCGCTTTTGAGGAGTGCGGGCGGCTTGTGGCCATGCGCTTTGTCCTGCGCCGCCACCAGACCAAGCAGAACGCCCTGATGTACGGCGTGGGCCATGGAGGCACCGAAGCCATGCTGATCCTGGGCCTGACTTCACTGAACAACTTCATCAATTCCACCATGATCAACAGCGGCACGATGGAGGGAACGCTGTCCTCTCTGGACGACGCCACCCGTCAGATGGTGTCCCAGAGCTTCATTGCCCTGTGGGAGACTCCCTCTTATCTCTTCTTTGTGGCCGGTTATGAGCGGCTGGTCACCATGGCTTTGCACATCGCCCTGTCGGTGCTGGTCTACCGTGCGGTAAAGGACAAAACCGCACGCTGGTTCTGGGCTGCCTTTGGCGCCCATTTTGCAGTGGACTTTGTGGCCGTACTGCTGTCCGGCGTGTCGGTGATTCTCACCGAGGCGGTGTTCACCGTTATAACGGCCGGTGTGGTGTGGTATGCCGCCAAAGCCTACCGGGAAGCCGCTGAGTGACGGCAAGGAGGGTCCATGATGGAAGAAACAAAATGGGTGAACGGCAAACCCTACCAGATCCTCAAGCTGCTGGGCAAAGGCAAGGGCGGCTATTCCTACCTGGCCCAGGCAGAAGGCGGATTGGTGGTGGTCAAGCAGATCCACCACGAGCCCTGCGATTACTACCAGTTTGGGGACAAGATGGCGGCCGAACTGCACGACTATCAAAAGCTGCAAAAAATCGGCATCTCCATGCCCAGGCTGCTGGACGCAGACCGGCAGGCCGAGTGTCTGGTCAAAGAATACATCCGGGGCGACACGGTCTATCAGCTGGTTTTGCAGGACCGCCTGCCGCCCGCCTGTCTGGAACAGGTACAGGCCATGTGCAGGCTCCTCTACCAGGCAAATACCAACATCGACTATTTTCCCACCAATTTCATCCTGCAGGATGGGGTCCTCTATTATGTGGACTATGAGTGCAACAACTATATGCCGGAATGGAACTTTGAAAACTGGGGCATCCAATACTGGTCCAAAACACCCGCGCTTTTGCAGTATGCCGCAGAACATCCGTGAGGTCGTATGCTATGGAGATCCGCAAACTGACGCCCGACGAGCTGTCATCCGCCCTGGACCTGATCTGGGAGACCTTTCTGCAATTTGAAGCGCCCGATTACGCCGCAGAGGGGGTGCAATCCTTCAAGGCTTTCCTGGACGACCGCAGCACGATCGCCACGCTGGAGTTTTTCGGCGCCCTGGACGAAGGAGAGCTGCTGGGGGTCCTTGCCGTCAACCAGGGCCGCAGGCATATCTGCTGCTTTTTTGTCCGCGCCCAGCAGCAAAAGCAGGGGATAGGCAGAAAGCTGTGGGAATACCTGCTCGCAAACAGCCGGGAGGAATGCTTCACCGTGCATTCCTCGCCCTATGCCGTCCCGGTGTATCATAAGCTGGGCTTTGTGGACACCGGCACAGAACAGGTGTCGGACGGCATCCGCTATACGCCCATGAAGTATACAAGATAAAGAAAGGAACGATTCCTATGGTTTCCATCTGCGGTTCGGATTGCTGTGCAGTCTGCCCCAGGCTGGCCGACTGCGGCGGCTGCCAAAAAACAGACGGTCACCCCTTTGGCGGGGAATGTGTCGCCGCACAGTGCATCACAAGCGCCGGTCATGAAGGCTTTTCAGCCATGAAAGAGTCGATGGCCGAAGCGTTCAACAGCCTTGCCATACCGGGGCTGCGTGTGGATGATTTGAATTTGCTGAACGGTTTTTATGTCAACCTGGAGTACCATCTGCCCAACGGGCAGTCCGTCAAGCTGCTGGAAGACAACGGAGGATGGTTATGAGATATTCCCATACCTGCCCCAAATGCGGCAGCCGCGATATTATCACCGTACCGGGCAAAGCGGGCGCCTATGGCTCAGGCAACTACATCCCGCTGGGCATGACCATTTTTTCTACCGCGCCAGTGTACCGGTATGTCTGCTGTGGCTGCGGTTATACGGAAGAATGGATCGACCGCGAGGACATCCGAAAGGTCAAAGCGCACTACGGCGGAGAGTCCGAATCCTGAGAAATGGAACCCTTTGACGGCGCGCTGCATATACTGTCTGACACCGGACATTTCCTATGATAACAAGAAAGGCGACGATATGATAACTTCCAAACTGAAAACCGCACTGGCTGCGGATCTGCGCCAGGTCTGGGATCTGGTCACCGATGTGGGCCGGTATCCCCAATGGCGCAGCGATCTGGACCGGGTAGAGGTGCTGAATCGGACTGTGTTTATGGAGTATGCCAGGGACGGTGCAGTTACAAAATTCACAGTCACAAGGGTAGACCCCTATGCCCGCTGGGAATTTGATATGGAGAGCAGCCACATGACCGGCCACTGGACCGGTGTGTTCCGGCAGCGCGGCGCTGGTACCGTCATCGACTTCACCGAGCAGGTCACGGCAAAAAAGCTGTGGATGAAGCCCTTTGTCAAGCTGTATTTGAAACGGCACCAAACGCAGTTTGCGGCAGACCTGCGCAAGGCGCTGGAAAGGTAGCACAAATATGCAGATCGAGCGCATCCATGACTATACGGACAACCGCTTTCCGCAGGAAGTCTTATGGGAACACGGCGCCTTTTTGATCGATGGTGCGATGCCTTGTGCCTTCAAAATTTGCGGTCCAAACGCTGCGTCTGTGTTCTTTGACGATGATACGAATATTTCTGAAATCATTGACGTGTTTCGCGACTATGCGGAGCATATCACCGTGTTTTACAATGCAGATGGACGGATCATCGCAGAATATCCGCCGGTGCTGCTGCAACGTGCAAGCCTTCAGAGCATCCAGCCGTCCCAATTCTTTGTAGATATCGACAAGGTAGAGGCAGTCTCACATTTTATACGAAATAGTGATGACGTGATCGTCCCGGTGGTTCGAGATCCCCAAAGCGGCCGTTGGGTGTCGCTGGACGGCCACAGCCGGATGTATGCAGCGGCGGTGCAGGGCTGGCAGACGGTACAGGTCTATGAAAGCAAGACGGGCGCGTACATTTGGGACTTTGCAAAGGAAGCCCAGCGCAGAGGTGTCTGGAGCCCCAAAGACATTCTGCCGCTGCAGCATCAGGATTATCAAGAACAATGGTTCGGGTTTTGCAGCGACTACTTTGCAAGGAATCCTTAACTTTACAGCACGGCGCTGGCAGGCGTGGACAAACAAAACCAAACAGGATCCAAAGCTCAAAGACAAACTCCCGGATAGAATAACCGGGAGTTTTTTCGTTGATCGAAAAACAAGCAAATTTGGAACATAAAATGCAGATCCATGCAGCCGTACCAAAACCAGGCCCAGCGGGTCCGGAAACCGCCGGAACCGGCCAAAAGGCCCAAAAGTGGCTGAAAAGGGCTTTTTCGCTTCCCTATTTTTCGTATAACGTGCATTATACGAAATATATACATAGGCAAAAAAGCCTCTCCTCTCTTTGTCCATCCGCCCGGGATTTTGCGCCGCGGCCTGTGCTGCGGCCAATATAAAACGCATCCCCTCACCTGTGCCCCGCACAGATGTAAGGATGCGTTGTTCATGATCTTATCTTTTTTCCAAAAGCTCGCAGCGCATCAGCGCAAGTCGCAGATGGCCCCGTAGCACGCAGGCCGGCGGTCCCGGAACAGCCCCCATTCCATACGGGCCTGCCGGATGGCCGCAAAGTCATAGCTGGCAGTCAGCACTTCATCCTGATCCCGGCCAGCCTGTGCCACCACAGCCCCCGTCTCGTCGGTCAGGAAGCTGGTGCCATAAAACCGCAGCGCGCTGTGCTGGCCGCCGTTTTCCCTGCACGGCACCACAACTTCGGTGCCATAGCGATTTGCAGCCGCCACCGGGATCACATTGGCCGCCGCATGGCCCTGCATGGTGCGCTGCCAGTGGCCTGCGCTGTCCACATCCAGGATGGGTTCGCTGCCGATCGCTGTTGGATACAAGATGACGTCCGCCCCGGCCAGAGCCAGGCAGCGGGCCGTCTCCGGGAACCACTGGTCCCAGCAGATGCCCACGCCTACCCTGCCGTACCGGGTATCAAACACCTTGAAGCCGGTGTTGCCGGGCGTGAAATAAAACTTCTCCTGATAGTAGTGGTCATCCGGGATATGGGTCTTGCGGTAAACTCCCAGGATACTGCCGTCCGCATCGATCATGGCGACGCTGTTGAACAGCCTGGTGCCGTCCTTTTCATAAAAGCTGACAGGAACCACCAGATCCAGCTCCTGGCACACCTGAGAAAAGCGCTGCACCGCAGGATTTTCCGAAACAGGCAGTGCGTAGTCGTAGTATTCGTACCTGCGCTCCTGGCAGAAGTACGGGCGTTCGAACAGCTCCGGCAGCAGGACGATCTGAGCGCCCTGGGCGGCGGCCTGCCGCACCAGTTCCTCGGCGCGGGCCAGATTTTCGGCCGGGTCGGCGGCACAGGTCATCTGGATGGCCGCAACAATGGTCTGAGGCATCGCATTCCCCTCCTTACAATGACAGCGGTATCTGCTGGGTGATGCAGTGGATATTGCCTCCGCCCTGCAGGATCTCCCGGGCGGGCAGGCCGATCACCTGGCGGTCCGGGCACAGCTCTTGCAGGATGGCGCAGGCCCGGGCATCGCTGGCGGCGTTCTCGCCCCCAAACTGCGGCACCAGCACAGCATCGTTGGTAAAATAGAAATTGACATAGCTGGCAGCCAGGCGCTCCCCCGGCTCCCGGGTATCCTCTCCCGGCTCAAAGGCATAGGAGCTGCAATCCTCCTCGCTGCACAGGATGGGATGATCCGGGATGGGCAGCTTGTGCACGGTCAGCCGCCTTCCCCTGGCATCGGTGACGCTTTGCAGGTAGTCCAGATCAGCCGCCGAAAGCGCATACTGCGGGTCGGACGGGTCATCGGTCCAGGCCAGCACCACCTGGGCAGGCCCTACAAAGGCGCAGACATTGTCCACATGCTCGTTCGTCTCATCGTTGTAGATGCCGCGGGGAAGCCAGAGTACCTTTTCCACCCCCAGCCGCCGGCAGAGCTCCGCTTCGATCTCCTGCCGGCTCATGGCGGGGTTGCGCCCCGCCGAAAGCAGGCAGCTCTCGGTCACGAGGGCCGTCCCCTCTCCATCGGTGTGGATGCTGCCCCCTTCCAGGACAAAAGGCGCGGCATCCTCACAGGGCAGGCCAACCGCCTCGCAGAAGGCACGGGCCACAGCGTCGTCTTTGCGCCAATCCGCATAAAGGCCGTCCACCGTGCCGCCCCAGGCGTTGAAACTCCAGCTGATTCCTTTGATGCTGTCCCCCTCCTTGACAAAGGTGGGACCGACATCCCGGGCCCAGGCGTCATCCGAATCGATGCAGAGCAGGTGCACCCGGTCCAGGCGGGCCACTGCCGCCTGCGCCTCCCTGAAATGGTCGGGGCCGGCCAGCAGGTAGAGTTCCTCGCTGCGGGTGATCGCCTCGAACACCCGGACAAAGGCTGCCTGTGCGGCGCGGGGATCTTTTCCCCAGCTGCCGGGACGGACCGGCCAGATCATCAGGGTGCCCCGGTGGGGCGCATATTCAGCCGGCATTTTGTACATGGGCAAACTCCTCTTTCGGGCTGTCAGGACAGCCGCATCTTGAAATCTTGATAATCAAAGTGGCGCACCACCTCACAGCTGCCGTCCGGATGCCGCAGGGCGATATCCGGCAGAGGCATACCGTTGAAGGTGTTGTTCTTGACCATGGAATAGATCGCCATATCGCCAAACACAAGCCGGTCTCCCACCTTTGGGCAGACATCAAAGCTGTATTCACCGATCACGTCCCCGGCCAGGCAGGTGCGCGAGCCAAGGCGGCAGGTGCAGGGCTTTTCACCCGGCAGCCCCGCGCCGTACAGGGGCGGACGGTAAGGCATCTCCAGCACATCGGGCATATGGCAGGCGGCCGAAGTGTCCAGGATCAGCACCGGCATATCGGCTGCCTGGACCACGTCCAGCACGGTGGTAATCAGGGTGCCAGCCTGGAGGGCGATGGCCTCCCCCGGCTCCAGATAGACCGCAAGGTCGTATTTTTCCCGGATCGAGCGGATCAGATCCTCCAGGGCCGCGATGTCATACCCCGGCCGGGTGATGTGATGCCCGCCGCCCAGGTTCAGCCATTTGAGACCGGGCAGATAGCTGCCAAAGCTCTTTTCAAACGCGGCAAAGGTCTCCACCAGCGGAGCGGCATCCTGTTCGCACAGGGTATGGAAGTGCAGCCCCTCCACCCCTTGCGGCAGGGTGTCGGGCAGATCCTGCCTGCGGATGCCCAGACGGCTGCCCGGCGCACAGGGGTCATAGATGGCATGGCCTTCCTGGGTGGAGTGTTCGGGGTTGACCCGCAGCCCCACGCTGACCCCCGCCGCCTGCCAGGCCGGGCGGTGTGCCTCCAGCTGCGCGATGGAATTGAAGCTGATGTGGTCGCAGATCCGAACGATCCGGGCCATTTCCTCCGGCGTAAAGGCCGGGCTGAAAACATGGTTTTCCTTGCCGGGCATTTCCTCATAGGCCAGCTGCGCTTCGAACAGGCCGCTGGCAGTGGCGCCCGCCAGATACTGTCCGATCAGCGGGTAGACCCGAAACATGGAAAACGCCTTTTGGGCCAGCAGGATGCGGCAGCCGGTGCGCTGCTGCACCCCGGCCAGGATCTCCAGATTGCGGCGCAGCGCGTTTTCATCCACCACATATACCGGGGTGCGCAGCCCCGGCTCGGTGCAATTCTGGCGGTCCATCACTCCACCGTGGCGGGATGCTCATCCACCACCCAGGGCAGGCCGTACTGGTTCAGCATCTCCATGAAGGGATCGGGATCCATCTCCTCCAGGTTGTAGACGCCGGGCTTGCGCCACTGGCCATTGGCCACCAGAGCGGTGCCGATCATAGCGGGCACGCCGGTGGTATAGCTGATGGCCTGGCTGCCCAGCTCCTTGTAGCACTCCTGATGGTCGCAGACGTTGTAGATATAGATGGTACGCTCTTTGCCATCCTTGACGCCGGTGTAGATGCAGCCGATGTTGGTCTTGCCCACCGTACGGGGCCCCAGCGAAGCGGGATCGGGCAGCAGCGCCTTGAGGAACTGGATGGGTACGATCTCATGCCCCTCAAAGTTGATGGGGCTGGTGGACAGCATACCCACGTTTTCCAGACACTTCATGTGGGTCAGATAGCTCTGGCCGAAGGTCATGAAGAAGCGGATCCGCTTGACGCCGGGGATATTCTTGGCAAGGCTCTCGATCTCCTCGTGATGCAGCAGGTACATATCCTTTTTGCCCACCTGGGGGAAATCGTACTCCCGCTTGATCTCCATGGGCTTGGTCTCCACCCAGTGGCCGTCTTCCCAGTAGCTGCCGTTGGCCGACACCTCACGCAGGTTGATCTCGGGGTTGAAGTTGGTGGCGAAGGGATAGCCGTGGTCGCCGCCGTTGCAGTCCAGGATATCGATGGTGTGGATCTCGTCAAAGTAGTGCTTGAGGGCATAGGCGCTGAAGACGCTGGTGACGCCCGGATCAAAGCCGGAACCCAGGATGGCGGTCAGGCCGGCCTCCTCAAACTTTTTCTTGTAAGCCCACTGCCAGCTGTAATCAAAGTAGGCGGTGAAGCCTTCCTCCTTGCAGCGCTTTTCGTAGATAGCGCGCCAGGCGGGATCGTCGGTATCCTCGGGCTCATAGTTGGCGGTGTCGATGTAGTGCACACCGCAGGCCAAGCAGGCGTCCATGATGGCCAGATCCTGGTAAGGCAGGGCTACGTTCAGCACCAGGTCGGGCTGGTACGCGTTGATCGCCCGCTTGATGTCCTCCACATCGTCGGCATTGACGGTCATGGTGGTGATCTTCACCGGGGTGCCGGCGGCCTCCAGCTTGGCCTTCAGTGCATCGCACTTGGAAACCGTGCGGCTGGCAATGCACAGTTCGGGGAAAGTCTCGAAATTCTGGCAGCACTTCTGGATCGCCACCGAGGCGACGCCGCCGCAGCCAATGACAAGCAGTTTGCTCATAGTTGATCTCCTTTCATCCTCAAACGCCAGGGTCAGGCCCTGGATCAATCTTCTTCCTCTTTCAAAAGGTCCTCGACATAACGCGGCAGCATAAAGGCGCCGCGGTGCAGGTGGGTGGTATAGTACCAGGTCTTGATGTTGCGCTTGTTCCAGCGCTTGGGGTCAAAGTCCTTGATGGGATGGTACTTTTTGCTGGCAAAGCCAAACAGCCAGTACCCTGCCGGGCAGGTGGGGATATGGGCCTGGTATACCCGGCTGATGGGGAACGAGCGGTATGCCTTTTTGTGCATGGCGCGGCAGGTCTCCTCATCCTCGTCAAAGAAGGGGCTGCCGTGCTGGTAGACCATGATGCCGTCCTCGCGCAGGGCCTTGTAGCAGCTGCCGTAGAACTCTTTGGTAAACAGGCCGGCCGCATGGCCCAGAGGGTCGGTGCAGTCGTTGATGATCAGGTCGTACTCATCCTCTTTGCCGCGTAAAAATCGCAGGCCATCCTCGTAGTACACCCGCACACGGATGTCATCCAGGCCGCAGGCGTTGTCGGGGAAGAATTTGCGGCAGACATCCACAAACATCTTGTCCGGTTCCACCACATCGATGACTTCGATCTCCTGGTAGTGGGACAGTTCCCGGGCGACGCCGCCGTCCCCGCCGCCGATGACCAGCACCCGCTTGACGTCGGGGTGGACCGCCATGGGCACATGGACGATCATCTCGTCGTAGGTGAACTCATCCTTTTCGGAAAAAATAACGCTGCCGTCCGAGGTGAGGAACCGGCCAAATTCAGGGGAATCAAACACATCGATCCGCTGAAAATCGCTGGTGCCGCTGTAAAGCTGCCGGTCCACCCGGATACAGGTCTTGACGTTGGCGGTGTGCAGTTCGCCAAACCAGTAATCCATCTCCTGCATGGGATGTATCCTCCTTTCAGGCCAAAACGTTCAGTTCAGAGATATCCTCGCTTGCGGGCCCCTGCATCGAGCAGCCCTTGGCCTTGGCAAACTCGATGTAATCGATGATCTCCGGGGTGATCACTTCGCCGGGGGCGAGAATGGGGATCCCCGGCGGATAGCACATGACGAACTCGGTGCAGATCCGCCCTGCGGTCTGGCGCAGGGGCAGGCTCTCCTTGGGCGAATAGAACGCCTGCTGGGGCGTGGCCTTGACCTGGGGCGTGATATATTCCGCCGTAAACAGGTCGCTTTTGGGCTTGGAGTAGAGGCGCCGGATATCCGCCAGCGCGCCCACCAGCCGCTCGATGTCCTGGATGCGGTCCCCAATGGAGATATAGGCCAGGATGTTGGAAAGATCCCCGAATTCGATCTGGATATCGTACTCATCCCGCAGCAGGTCGTAAACCTCGATGCCGGTCAGCCCGATCCCGCGGGTGTTGACCGCCAGCTTGGTGACGTCGAAGTCATAGATGCTGCCGCCGTTGATCAGTTCGGAGCCGAAGGCGTAGTAATCCCCGATGGCGTTGATCTCATGCCGGGCATACTCGGCCATGTCCACCACCTTGGCAAAGCTCTCCCTGCCCCGCATGGCCAGATTGCGCCTGCTGATATCCAGGCTGGACATCAGCAGATAGGAAGCGCTGGTGGTCTGGGTCAGGTTGATGATATTGCTCACATAGCCCACATTGACCCCGGGACCGCACAAAAGCAGCGAACTCTGGGTCAGGCTGCCGCCCGATTTGTGCATCGAGACGGCCGCCATATCCGCGCCGGCCGCCATGCCGCTGAGGGGCAGGGCCGGCCCAAAATACAGGTGGGTGCCGTGCGCCTCATCCACCAGGGCCAGCATTCCATGGCTGTGGGCCAGCTCCACCAGCCTGCGCAGGTCGGAGCAGATGCCGTAGTATGTGGGGTTGTTGATGAAGATGGCCACAGCATCGGGGTTTGCCTCGATGGCGGCCCGCACGTCTTCCACCTCCATCCCCAGCGGAATGCCCAGGTCGGTGTCCACTTTGGGGTCGATGTAGACCGGCACCGCCCCGCACAGCACCAACGCATTGATGGCGCTCTTGTGCACGTTGCGGGGCAGGATGATCTTATCCCCCGGCTTGCAGGCGGTCAGCACCATGCTCTGCACACTGCTGGTGGTGCCGCCCACCATCAAAAACGCATGGGCTGCGCCGAAGGCGTCGGCGGCCAGCTCCTCTGCCTCCTTGATGACCGAAACCGGATGGCAAAGGTTATCCAACGGTTTCATCGAATTGACATCGATCCCGACGCAGCGCTCTCCCAAAAGCTCTACCAGCTCCGGGTTGCCGCGCCCTCTCTTGTGTCCCGGCACGTCAAAGGGTACTACCCTCTGCCGTCGGAACCTTTCCAGCGCCTCGTAGATAGGCGCTCTTTTTTGACGCTCCCGATCCAATGAACATCTCCCTCTCCTGCATAGATTCCCTGCCGCGCCGCAAAATAAAAAGCAGCGCACCCTTGCGGGCACACTGCTTGTGGAAACATTCTAAAGGGGCCGCCGTCCCGTCTGGCGGGACATGGCGCGCCAGGCGCCGGGCCATACCTTGCAAAGAGGGCTTCAGCAAATAGATCGAGGGGCTGTTCTGCTGCTCTTATTGACGTTTCACAAGTGGTGTGCGCATCCGCACGGGGTTACAAAAAGGACCAACTTATAAAATTTCCGGGCACATGGCCCGTTCAATAATGTTGTGGCGCTTTACGCCACACGCGGCAGCGGCCAGCCCTGTCCGATGAGCTTTAGGCGCCCCGGATGGGCGCCCGGCCTAATCTATTTGCGTGCATGGAACGCACACATTTCGAGTTTATTGTATCATGTTTTTTTCACTTGTCAAGCAGTTGTGTGAAAATCCTTTCATTCTTTATCCCTTTCTGTCGGAAAACCGCGTATGAGCGCAGCCGTCCGGCTTTTTACAGCGGATAAAATAAGCCGCTGCCTGTGCGCAGCGGCCATTCTTTTACGGCGCGGCCTGCTCCAAAGGCGTGGTGCCGAAATAGGCACAGATGGCCTGGTAGTAGACTCTGGCGGCCAGCTGGCAGCCGTCGGCGTCTCCAAACCGGTCCACGTCCCCGGCATTCGTCACAAAGCACTGTTCCGCCAGCACAGCCGGACAGTCCGCCTGCTCCAGCACAGTGAAAGTCTCCTCGTCCCGGATCTGCAGGTCGTTGGCCTCCGCCAGCACCTTCTGCCCCTGCTGGTAATAGATGTAGCGCACCCCGCCCTGCCCCCGCAGGGTGCTGCCGGCGGCCTGCATCCCTTCCGCCAGCAGCCGCGCAAAATAAACGCTCTCCCTATGCCAGGTGCGCCCCGGCGTAATGGGGTAACACTCGAAGCCGCTTGCCTCGGTGGCGGCAGAATTCCCGTGGATGGACAGCAGCAGGTCGGCTCGCTGCCGGTTGGCCTGCTGCACCCGTTCGGTGGGGGTGGCTGTGACATCATACCCCGCACGGGTGGTGACCGGCTGATAATTGGGGTCTGCCCTCAGCCAGGCCAGCAGCGCCTCGGCCGTGGCAGCGGTCATGTCCCGCTCCACCACCACCCCGGTGGCGCCGGGGTCACTGCCCCCATGCCCTGCATCCACAGCCACCACATAGGGCGGGTCCCCCACTTCGGGACGGAAATCCGGTCCCGGCTCCTCCACGGCACTGGTTTCCCGGTAGGTATCCGGTGCGCCGTACAGTGCGCTGCCTATGCGTAAAGCAAGGCCCAGTGCTACCGCGGCGGCCAGGGCGACAGCCTGCCAGCCGACGCGGACCGGCCTGCTGTGTTTTGATGCGATCCTTCTGCGCTGTTTTCTCATCCTGTGCCTTCGTTCCCTCCCTGTTTGGTCTCCCTTCACTTCAAAACGAAAACGACCGCCCCAAAATGACAGACGGGCGGCCGTTTTCTTGTATTTTTCACAAAAGGCCCGATTTACTTCAGCTCCACGACGGTCACGCCGCTTTCGCCTTCGCCGTAACGGCCCAGACGGAAACTCTTGACCATCCGGTGCCCCCGCAGGTGCTTCTGGATGGCATTGCGCAGCGCGCCGGTGCCATTGCCATGGATCAGGTAGACCGTGGACTGCCCGTTCAGGATCGCCCGGTCGATGAAGGAATCCGCTTCCTGGATCGCCTCATCCACCGTCAGTCCCAGCAGGTTGCATTCCATTTTGGCATCCCTGCGCACCCGCTCCACATGGCCGCCGCCCGAGCGGCTGCCATCCCCGGTCTGGCGGGTGTAGCGCTGCTGGGCTTTGGTCTTGGGGGCGGCGGGCGTCTTTTCCATCTTATCCGGCTGCTTGAGGCCCTTCAGGGGCACCTTGGTTTTGACGATGCCCGCCCGTACCAGGACGTCCCCGTTGCGGTCCGGCAGAGCCAGCACGGTAGCCAGCTGGCCCAGCTCCGCGATGCAGACCTCCTGGCCCACCCGCACCTCTTTCAGGGGCACAAATTCCCGCACCGGGTTGTGGACCACGTCCGAGTTGGCAAACAGCTTGGCCGACTCTTTTTTGGCGATCTCCCGCGCACGCTGGGCACGCTGCTGGGCGCTGGTCTTTTCATCCTTCTGGATACGGCGCAGCTCCTCGGTCAGATTGTAGGCTTCGTTCTCCACCTGCTGGGCCAGGGTGCGGGCTTTGGCCCGGGCTGCTTCCAGCTCGTTTTCACCCTGGCGGATCAGCTCCTCTTTCTTTTTCTGGGCGTCTTCCAGCTGATGGGCCGCCTCGTGGCGCAGCTGCTCCACCTGGTCCTGGCTCTCTTTCAGCTGAAGCTTGAGATCGTCCAGCTGCCCCAGCACGGCGTCCAGCCGCTTGTCATCGGCAGACAGATGCTGCTTGGCGGCCTGGATGACCCGCTCGGGGATGCCCAGCTTTTCGCTGATCAGGAATGCATTGGATTTGCCCGGTACACCCACGCTCAGCTTATATGTGGGCCGCAAAGTCTCCAGATCGAACTCACAGCTGGCGTTCACCACACCGGGCGTCTCCAGGGCAAACACTTTCAGCTCGGCATAATGGGTGGTCGCCATCAGCAGCACCTTGCGGCGGCGCAATTCCTCGATGATGGCGACAGCCAGGGCGGCGCCCTCGGCGGGGTCGGTGCCTGCGCCCAGCTCGTCCAGCAACACCAGGGTGCCGGGGCCGGCCAGCTCAAGGATGCCGGTGATCTTGGTCATATGGCCCGAGAAGGTGGAAAGGCTCTGTTCGATGCTCTGCTCGTCGCCGATATCCACCAGGTATTCCTGAAAGACACAGACCTCGCTGCGTTCATCCGCAGGGATCAAAAAACCGCACTGGGCCATGGCGCACAGCAAGCCGGCGGTTTTCAGGGTCACCGTCTTGCCGCCGGTGTTGGGGCCGGTGATGATCAGCGCGTCATAGTCCTGCCCCAGCGCGATATCCACCGGCACACATTTGGCCGGGTCGATCAGAGGATGGCGGGCGCGCACCAGCGAGAACGAAGCGTCATACCGGACGGCGGGCTTGAAAGCCTTCATCTCCAGGGCCATGCGGGCCTTGGCCAGCAGGATGTCGATCTCCAGCATGGCCTTGTAGCTGTACTGGAACTGGGGCTCGATGGCCGCCACCTGGCTGGTGAAAGCGGTCAGGATCCGCTCGATCTCCTGGGCCTCCTGGGCCCGGTATTGCAGGATGCGGGCGTTGGCTTCCACCACGGCCTGGGGTTCCACGAAAACGGTGGCGCCGGTGGAGGAGACGTCGTGGATGATACCGCTGATCTCGCCCCTGTATTCGCTTTTGACGGGCACCACATACCGTCCGTTGCGGATCGAGACCACCGCCTCCTGCAGATACTTGGAGGACTCCATATTGTGGACCATATTCTCCAGACGGTCACGGATGGCGTTTTCGGTGGCGCGGATCTTTTTGCGCAGATCGTTCAGGGTGTGGGAGGCGGTGTCCGCCATGGTGTCAGGCGCCAGAATAGCGGCCGAGATCTGCTGTTCCAGACCGGGCTGAGGAGCCAGGGCGTAGAACAGGTCGTCGGTGGGCAGCATATCGTGGTCGGTGGAACCGTACCAGCTGCTCAGATTCTGGAAGTTGCGCAGGGTGCCCGCCACCAAAAGCAGCTCACCCATCGACAGGACGCCCCCCTTGACGGCACGGGTGGCCAGAGCGCTGACCCCCTCCACGCCGCCAAAACGAGGCGACCCGTTTTTGATCAGGAGGGTGTTGATGGCGTCGGTCTGCTCCAGGGCATAGCGGACCTCGTCCGGGTCGCACTGGGGCGTCAGCTCCAGCATCTTCGCCCTGGCCTCCTGACAGACGCATCCGGCGGCAGCCCGCTCGATGATCTTATTCAGCTCCAGTGTTTTAAAAAAACTTGTATCCATTGGTTCAATCCTTTGTTTGCTTTTGATCCGGGTCCCAGGAGGACAGGGACCGCAAAAACTTGAGGGTATTCAGAGGCTTGTCCATGTGAGCCAGGGCGTACTGCTCGGCCACAGCAAAGAGATATCCGGCGCTGCTGGCCGAGATCCGGAAACCGAACAGCTTTTTATCCTCTGCCAGACAGATGTAGCGCACCGCGAACAGTGCCCCCTTATCCAGGTTGCAGACCACCTTTGCTTTGGCTGCACAGTCCTCGCAGAGCAGATGGCCGTCCTCCATATCCAGGTAGAAGCGTTCCCCGTCATAAGCGCCGCAATCCCTGCAGCAGAGCAGCTGAGGCAAAAAACCGCACTCGCAGCACATCCGCAGCTCGAACACCGCCTTGACGATCTTGGGGTCGGCTTTTTTCTTGCAGATCATATACAGGCAGTTCATCAGCAGTTTGAGTTCTTTCTCGGCGGGCTGGTCCGCCAAGGAAAGGCCGAGGGTGTATTCCACCATATACATGGCGACGCCCTGGGCCTCAAAGCTGTAAATGATATCCCGAAAATCCGTTTCGTATCCCGCTTCCACAACGGTGTACATTTTGTCATCGGCGTTCCGCCCGGGCCGCAGCACAAATTCCGAATAGCACAGCTGGCCGCAGGCTGCAAAAAGGTGGCTGGTCAGTCGCATACTGTTTTTGGCAAAGGCCGAGATCAGCCCCTTTTCAGCCGTCAGGATCTTGATGATCCGGTCCGACTCGCCGTACTCGATCTCCTGCAGCACCAGCCCCATGATCACAAACTCGTCCATCGTACCCTCCTCCGGCAGGCACCGCGGCGGCGGCCCGTCTGTAATCCAGATAGTGGTCGATCCGTCCGGTTCGGGCAAACCGCTGCCAGCAGCGTTCAGCATCCATATGTCAGCACCCGCTTTCTCGTTTCTGTCGCGGCGGCCTGCCCGGGCAAAGGGTCACTTGCGGCCGGGGTCCTGCCGGAAACCGAAGCTGTTGAGCAGGAACTCATTGTCCCGCCAGTCCGGCTTGACCTTGACCCAGCACTGCAGGTTGACCCGGCAGCCCAAAAAGTCCTCGCAGTCCACCCGGGCGGCGCTGGCAATCTTTTTGAGCATGGCGCCCCCCTTGCCGATCACCATTCCCTTGTGGCTCTCCCGCTCACAGTAAATGTTTACGTCGATGTCCACAAGGTCGGTCCCGGGGCGCTCCTTGAACCGCTCCACCACCACGGCCAGCCCATGAGGGATCTCATCCCGCATGAACAGCAGCGCCTTTTCCCGGATCAGCTCGGCCACCAGTTCTTTTTCGGGCATATCGGTGTAGGCGTCATCGTCAAAGTAATGGGGCCCCTCCACCGCATAGCGGCTCAGCAGCTCAAACAGCTGCTCACAGTTGCGGTTGTCCCGGACGCTGACGGTGCAGACCTGGTCAAATACGCCCAGCGCTTCCAGCTCTGCTTTGCGTGCTTCCAGCTCGGCGGGGTCCTTGACCAGATCGATCTTGTTGATGACCGCAATGGCAGGCCCGCTGCGGCGCAGCGCGTCGATCAGCATCTGCTCCGACTCGTTCAGGCCGGGATGGGGTTCAAACAGCATCATGGACACATCCACATCCCCCACCGAGTCGCTGGCGGTCTTGTCCATCCGCTTGCCCAGCTTGTTCTTGGCCTTGTGGACGCCCGGGGTGTCCAGCAGGACATACTGCAAGGGCCCTCTGGTGATCACGCCCGTAATGCGGGTACGGGTGGTCTGGGGCTTGGAAGTGACAATGGCTACCTTTTCCCCCACCAGGAGGTTGGTCAGGCTGGATTTGCCCACATTGGGCCGGCCGATCACCGCCACAAAGACCGAGGCAGTCCGCGCCTCGTGTGTATGTTCGGTCGTTTTATTCTCGGTATGATTCAAAAGTCTTACTCTCTTTCCATCCTCGGTGTATAGCCGCCAATCTGCCGGGTTGGGCTGTTCCTCATCCTGCTTTCCCGGCTGCGGGTCTCATTCGGTATAACTGACCGTGCGGGGCAGTCCCAGCTGCAAAAGGATGGCTTCCTCCCGCTCCCGCATACGGACGGCCTCCAGGCCGCCGTTCTCATGGTCATAGCCCAGCAGATGCAGCATCGAGTGGACCGTCAAAAAAGCCACTTCCCGCTGCAGCGAATGGCCGTAGAGGTTGGCCTGTTCCATGGCCCGCTCCATGCTGATGACGATGTCCCCCAGCATCTTGCAGCCGTTGTTGCCGTCCACGTCGTACTGGCCGCCTTCGCCCAGCGGAAAGCTGAGCACATCGGTGGGCATGGGCTTGCTGCGGTACTGGTTGTTCAGCTCCGCAATGGCCGCGTTGTCCACGAAGGTGACGCTGATCTCGGCCGGCCCCTCAAACTTTTCATATTCGAGCACAGCGTTGCAGGCCCGGCGGATCAGGATGCGCAGGCCGGATGGCACCTTGACTGCCTTCTGCGCGTTGGTGATAAGAACTTTATTGGACATTGTCAGTCCGCTCCTTTCTTTTGGCGGCGCTTTACCATCAGCGTTTCGCGGGGTGCGCGGCAGCCTCATAGGCTTTGATGATCTCCTGCACCAGACGATGGCGCACCACGTCCTTTTCGTTGAAATAGCACTGTGCGATCCCGGAAATATTCTTGAGCACCTGCAAAGCATCCACCAGGCCGCTGCGGGTCCGGTCGGGCAGGTCGATCTGGGTCACGTCCCCTGTCACCACGACCTTGGAACCGTTGCCCATCCGGGTCAGGAACATCTTCATCTGCTCCGGTGTGGTGTTCTGGGCCTCATCCAGAATGATAAAAGAATCGTCCAGGGTGCGCCCCCGCATATAGGCCAGGGGGGCCACCTCGATCAGCTGCTTTTCCACCAGACGCTCAAAGCTCTCGGCGCCCAGCATATCCAGCAGGCCGTCATACAGAGGCCGCAGGTAGGGGTCCACCTTCTGCTGCAGATCGCCGGGCAGAAAACCCAGTTTTTCGCCGGCCTCCACAGCCGGCCGGGTCAGGATGATGCGGGAGACGTCCTTTGCCTTGAAGGCTTTGACCGCCATCGCCACCGCCAGATAGGTCTTGCCGGTACCGGCAGGCCCCACTCCAAAGGTGATAGGATGGGTGCGGATGGCGTTGAGATATTCCTTCTGCCCCAGCGTCTTGGGCCGGATGGGCCGGCCTTTGACGGTGACCGCCACAAAGTCCTCGGTCAGCTCCCGGACCCGTTTTTCCTCGCCGTCGTGGGCCAGGCTCATGCAGTAGTGCACGGTCTGGTCCTCCAGCGGCGTGTGGTTCTCGATCAGGAGCAGCATACTTTCCACCGCCCGGGCTGCGGCCGCCACATTCTCCTCCTCCCCGGCCAGGCGCAGCATGGTGCCCCGGCAGGTGGCCGTGACGGAAAACTCTTTTTCCAGAAGGCGGATGTTGCTGTCGCAGTTGCCAAACACAGCGGCGGCGATCTCTACACTGTCCAGTTCGATGCTCTTTTCTGCCATGGGTTCCCTCCCGCACTGAATGATGGATCGGATTTTGCGCAGGTGCCGCGCACCTGCCCAGTTTAACACAGACTATAATTCTATGCTTTATTATATCACCAAAACTTTACAGTGGAAACTGTGAAAATTACACAAAATTTTTGATGCGTATTCAAGCGGTTTACCATGTAGGCACAGCCCGCTGCCTTCCAGCAAAACGGCCCATGCTTTCTCCATCGCCGCAGGGCAAAGGGGATCGCTTGACACCCGGCGTCTTTTGTGATAGAATAGGTTGCGTTGCAGCAAACGTGGTATGCTACTGTGGCTCAGCCGGTAGAGCAGCTCACTCGTAATGAGCAGGTCGTCCGTTCGAATCGGATCAGTAGCTCCATCCAAATCCCCGGGATCGTGGAAAACGGTCCCGGGGATTTTTGTTTTATCTCCGTCATTCTTGAGGCGGCAGGCTGCGGCAGAGCTGGCAGAGGATCAGACAGCATCCCAGAAAGGCCAGCAGTGCACAGTCCGGCGGCACCCGGCGCAAGATGGCCGGGAACTTGTGCAGCACAGCAGCGGCAGACTGTTCTCCGCCCGGCAGCCAGAGCAGCAGGCGAAACAATCCCAAAGACAGAGGCAGATGCAGCGCCCGCGCCAGCAGCAGAGGCCGGAAGGATATCTCCGGCGGGCAGATGGTCCGCACCTGGAGCAGCACCGAAAGGCCCTGCAAACTGATGGCTGCGCAGCACAGCCAGCTGGCCCACCGCCCGCTCCGGGCGGCCAGGTCGCAGCCGGAACACACCTCCAGCAGCATGGCGGCAGGGAGGCTGCTGCCGGGCAGCAATGCCCCCAATCCTCCCGCCAGCAGCCGAAAGTACAGAATGAAGCCGCACAGCTTGCAATACGTCACAGCAGCCTCGGCAATGACCGCATCCAGCCGTACCGGCTGCCATACAGGCTGCTGGGGTGTCCCGGCAGAGGCAGGCTGCCGTCGCTGCCGGCACGCACAGCGCAGAAATGCCGCCGAGGCCAGCCCAGCCGCCGCCTGTGCCAGAAACAGCCGCACGCCCAGTGCCATGCTGCCCAGCATCCCCTGCCCCACCGTCAGGATCACAAAGGAAGGGCCCGAACAAATGCAGGCGGGCAGCAGGCAGGCTGCCTCCCGGGCGTCCAGCTGCCCGGCGCGGACTGCCTGGGCCGCGGCGTTGGCCGCAGGGGCAAAGCCGCCGGTCAGCCCCATCAGCAGCACACCGCCGGCACAGGGGCTGGAAGCGCCGGCCAGACGGGCGGCGGGTGCCAGCAGTCGGCCCAAAAGGTCCCCGCCGCCGCTGCGTACCATCAGGGTGGATACGATCAAAAACGGGAACAGCGACAGCAGCAGCGGTCCCCCGCACAGAACCAGTCCCTGTCGCAAAGCCTGGGCGCAGGCTGCCGGCGCGGCAAAGGGCAGCGCCGCGGTCAGCAGCGCCAGCAGGACCAGCACCCATCGTTGAAAAAAGCAGCGGCAATACATAAGCAGCCCCCCTGCTTCCATATATATGGACAGGGACGGCGCGGCATTCCGGCCAACGGAGCGCCTGTCCGCACACCGCCGCAGGGCTGCCAACAGGAGGGAAAACGGTGTCGAAACAACACAAAAGGCGGCTTACGCCGCAGGGCTGGCTCAAGCTGCTGTTCCGCCAGCCCCCTGCGGGGATCTACCGCCAGCCGTCTGTCTATATGACCGGCACCCAGATGGAGATCCAGAACTTCCGGCAGATCCGCACCTATGACAGCAGCAAACTCTGCCTGGAGCTGTACGGCGGCATCTTTACGGTGTATGGGGACGAGATGCAGATCCTGTCCCTCGCAGCCCACCGGATCACACTTCAGGGCCGGTTTGTGCGGACCGACTTTTCGGACGGAACATAAAAGGAGGCGGGCGGATGGACGCATTGCAGCTCTGGGCCATGGTATCCTTCACGGCCCGCGGCGGAAACACCGAAGGTCTGCTGAATGCAGCCGCCAGCGGCGGGCTCCATCTCTCCCGGCTCACAGCCCGGACGGACGGCTTTGCGGGACAGTGTGCCGCCTGGCGTTACCGGCGGCTGGCTTCCATGGCCCGCCGGCGTCGTGTGCGGCTGCGCATCCAAAAACGGATGGGGCTGTTCTTCTGTCTGCGCCCTCTGTTCCGGCGCACCGGTCTTTGGGTGGGGGCTGCCCTCTTTGTGCCCCTTCTGCTTTGGAGCCGCAGCCTGGTTTGGGCTGTGGATTACGACGCCCTGTCCACCGGCCAGCAGGCTCGCGCCGCCATTGTGCTGCGGACCGGAGCCGGACTGGAACCCGGCGCACATGTCACGCAGGAGCGGCTGGCCGCCGGCGAATACGCCCTGCTGCAAAGCGGGGAATTCTCATGGGCCAGCCTCAATTTCTTCGGGGGTAGGCTGCAGGTGGAGGTCACTCCCGCTAAACCGGTCCCCGCCATCTTTTCGGGCAAGTGGCAGACGCTGTGTGCCAGGACCGGCGGCACGGTAGAGGCGGTGGATTTGCAGAGCGGCACCGCCCTTGTGACTCCCGGCCAACAGGTGGAGGCAGGCCAGCCTTTGATCGGCACATCCCGCACCGAACGGGACGGCACCCCTATTTTTGCCCCGGCCGCCGGCACTGTGACCGCCCGGTTCGAGTGGACGGCCGCCTGGCAGCAGCCCCTCTCCGCTCAGGTCCCGCTGCTGACCGGCACCACCCGCACCCATCTGCTTTTGCGCTGCGGCGGTCTGGAGCTTGCCCTTCCAAACCTTTGGGGCGCCGGCGCAGAGGGCAGTGCCGTCACGCGCCACATCCAGCTGGCCCCTGCGGGGTTTCCCCTGCCGGTCTCCATCGAGGAGACCACCGTATATCAAACGGAAGCGGGACAGACCGACTACCCCGACGGGCTGGCTCTGGCCATGGCACGCCTCCACTGTCTCCAGACGCTGGAGGACGAATGGCCCGGCGCCCGGATCGCAGCCAGAAAAGAGCAGGTGAAAATGCGGGCCGGCAGCCTGGATTATACCGTCACCTATACCCTTTTGGCAGATATCGTACAGCGTTAGACCGCACAAAAAAGCTGGCCCGTGCCCCAAAGCGCGGCCAGCTTTTTCATATGCAGCATCGTTTCGGGAAAGACGCCGTCACGGGGCGGCAGGAGCTTCCTCCTGGGGCGGCAGTTCGGCCAGCAGCCGGTTGAGGTCAAACTCATATTTGCTGTGGCAGAAATGGCACACCACCTCGCACCGGGGGTCCTCATCCCGGAGCTTTTCCAGTTCCCTGCGGCCTAAACTGAGCAGCATCTCCCGGGTGCGCTCCTCGCTGCAGTCGCACCGGTAAGAGACCTGCCGGGTCTCCAGCACCGAGGGTGCAAATCCGGCCAGCGCCTTTTCCATCATATCCCGCGGGGTGGCACCGGCCTGCAGCATCTCGGTCACCGAGGGCATGGCAGCGATGTTGGCCTCCAGCCGGGTGATCTCCGCATCGGTGGCTCCGGGCAGCAGCTGCACCAGGTATCCGCCTGCGCAGTGGATGCTCAGATCCGGGTCCACCAAAACGCCCAGGGCGCACACCGTGGGGATCTGCTCGCTGTAAGCATAGTAGGCCGTCAGATCCTCGGCGATCTCACCCGATACCAGGGGCACCTGCCCCACGGTCGGCTCCTTCTGGAGTTTATTGTCCCGGATCACCGTCAGGACGCCGTCCCTGCCCACTGCACCCCCTACATCCAGATGGCCGTCGGCCCGGGGAGGCATCTCGACCAGCGGATGGTCGATGCAGCCTTTGACATTGCCGGTGCCGTCGGTGCAGGCAATGAGCAGACCGGCAGGCCCTCCGCCGTTCACACGCAGGGTGATGCGGTCGCGGTCATCTTTCAGCATCGAACCCATCAAGGCCGCGCCGGTCAGCAGCCGGCCCAGAGCCGCGCTGCAGGTGGCGCTGGTCTTGTGCAGCCGCTCCGCTTTGCAGACGATATCGGTGGAATTTATACCGCAAAATACGATCCCGCCATTTTCGGACAGACCGCGGATCAATTCAGCCATTTTGTTCTCCTTCCAGCTGTGTATAATTTTTGACCGCACAGAAGAAATACCGCTCGCTGGTGTCGGTCAGCGGGCCAAACGTCTCCCCATCGCAGACGGACTCCAAAGTGAAGCCGTGCCGCTCCAGCGAGGCGCGGATCTGGTCCAGCGGATATGTATACTCACAGAATTCCTCGTGGAAACGCTCCCCTGTCTCCTGGTCGTGCACATCCAGGGCTATGCGGACTTTTCGCCCGTCCTCTTCCAAATGGTTTTTCCAGACGCAGTCCGCCTCGTCCGCTGCAAAGGTAAAGGTGTTGTTGCCCAGCACTTCCCGGTGTTTGTAGGGCGTATTCATATCAAAGAGCAGCACTCCGCCCTTTTCCATAAAGAAAGCAGCGTTGGCGATGGCTTTGTCCAGCTCAGGCAGATGGTTGAAGGTATCAAAGGTAGACACCGCCCCCCGAATGGTGCCGTAGAGATCCAGATCGCACAGATCCTGCTGCAGCAGAAGGAGCCTGCCGGTCAGCTCCAGCTGGTCGGCTTTGTCCCGTACCACACAGAGCATTTCCTCCGACTGGTCAATGGCGATCATATCGTAACCGGCCTGGGCCAGCATCAGGGTCAGCTCACCGGTGCCGCAGCCCAGATCGGCCAGAATGCCGTCCGTGATGCCATGGGCGTCCAGCTGGCCTTTGACATGGCGGTAAAGCGCCTCGTAATCTGCATCCTCATTGAAGGAATCGTAAAAATAGGCAAATTCGTTATAAGCCATTCGTCTGTTCTCCCTCGCCCGGCGCCCCCGCAACGGCGGCGTCCAGGATGGCCTGCAGCTGAGGAATGCCATAGCCGCTTTCGGCGCTGGTCAGCACCACAGCCTTGCACCCAAAGGTCAGGCATACCTTCTCAAAGGCCTGGCGGGTCTGCTCCAGCTGGCTCTTTTTCAGCTTGTCGGCCTTGGTCAGAGCTACCACATAGGGGATCTGGTGATAGTGCAGATACCGCAGCATCTGCGCATCGTCGGCGCTGATGTCGTGGCGGCAGTCGATCAGCTGGACCAGCAGGGTGTGGTTGCGCTGGGCGTCGAAATAACTGTTGATCAGCTCATCCCAGCGCTGACGGTCGGCGTTGCTGACCTTGGCATAGCCGTAACCGGGCAGGTCCACAAAATAGCAGCTGTCCACCTCATAGAAATTGATGGTGGCGGTCTTGCCCGGCGTACTGGACACCCGGGCCAGGTTCTTGCGGTTGCACAGCTTGTTGATCAGGCTGGACTTGCCCACATTGGACCGGCCCGAAAAACTGATCTCAGGCCGCCCGCTGTCGGGCAGCTGGCTGGAAATGCCATAGCTTGCCAGAAAGGCCGCTTTGTTGTAATTCATGGTTTCCCCCTTTGGATCGGTTCAGCAGACGACCCCCGGCTGCGGCGTTTTTTCGGCCGGCGGCGGCAGGATGGCGTCGCTGGTCTTGGGCTTTCTGGCCCGGGTGCGCCGGGTGGGCATGGACTTGGCAGGCTTGAGCAGCGCCGTATCCAGCACCTGCTCCAAAGTGGAAACAGGCATGAAGGTCAGGTTCTGCTTGACCTCCTCGTCCACATCGTAAAGGTCGCTCTCGTTGTCTTTGGGGATCAGCACCAGCTTCATCCCCTCCCGGTAAGCCGCCATGCTCTTTTCACGCAGGCCGCCAATGGGCAGCACATAGCCGTGCAGGGTGATCTCACCGGTCATGGCCACATCTCCCCGCACGGGGCGGCCGGACAGGCAGGAGATCAGGGCGGTGGTCAGGGTGACGCCGGCCGAAGGGCCATCCTTGGGGATGGCGCCTTCCGGGGCGTGGATGTGCAGATCGCACTTTTTCAGCTTTTCGGTGTCGATGCCGTATTCCGCCGCATGGACCCGGGCATAGGTGATGGCCAGCTGGGCGCTCTCCTTCATCACGTCGCCCAGAGAGCCGGTGACGGTGATCTTGCCCGAACCGTCCTCGATCACCTGCACCTCGATGGGCAACGTCTCGCCGCCTACGCTGGTCCAGGCCAGGCCGTTGGCGATGCCCACGGCATTGTCCCGGTTGAGGAACTCCGGCTTGACCACACGGGGACCCAGCAGTTCTTCCAGCATCGACTCGGTGACCGACACCTTCTCCGTCTCACCGGCGGCGATCTTGCGGGCGCACTTGCGCAGCACACTGGTGATGATGCGCTCCAGGCTGCGGACGCCTGCCTCCCGGGTATAGCCGTCGATCAGGCCGTAAAGGGCTCCCTTGGACAAAGTCACCTTGCCGGTCAGGCCGCACAGCTCCAGCTGCTTGGGCAGCAGATGCTGGCGGGCAATGTTGTATTTTTCCACGCGGGTATAGCTGGGCAACTCGATGATATCCATTCGGTCCCGCAGAGGCGCCGGGATACTGCCCAGGTCGTTGGCCGTGGTGATGAACAGGACGTGGCTCAGATCGTAGGGGATGTCCAGGAAATGGTCCTTGAATGTATTGTTCTGTTCGGGGTCCAGCGCCTCCAGCAGGGCGGCGGCGGGGTCGCCGCGGAAATCCCCTGCCAGCTTGTCGATCTCGTCCAGCAGGATCAGCGGGTTCTGGCTCTTGGCCGAGATCATGGCGCTGATGATCTTGCCGGGCATGGCACCGATGTATGTGCGCCGGTGGCCCCGGATCTCCGCCTCATCCCGTACGCCGCCCAGGCTGAGCCGGACGTACTTGCGATGGAGGCAGGCCGCGATGGAACGCGCAATGCTGGTCTTGCCCACGCCCGGAGGACCCACCAGGCAGATGATCTGGGCTTTGACATCGGGGGCCAGTTTGCGGACAGCCAGCATCTCCAGGATGCGGTCCTTGACCTTCTTCAGGCCATAGTGGTCCCGGTCCAGGATCTCCTGAGCCTTGACGATATCCAGATCATCTTCGGTGAAGGTATTCCATGGCAGGTCCAGACAGGTATCCAGGTAGGTGCGGATCACCGTGGCCTCCTGGTTGCTGCCCTGCATCCGGGCCAGACGGTCCACTTCCTTCAGCAGTTTCTGCTCGCTCTCCTCCCCCAGCTGGAGGGCCAGGATGCGGCGGCGGTAGTCCTCTGCCTCAGCGTGGGTGTCGTCCCCTTCCCCCAGTTCGCTGCTGATGATGTTCAGCTGTTCGTGGAGGTAGTAGTCCCGCTGGTTTTTGTCCATCGACTCGTTGACCTTGTCGCTGATCTCCTTTTCGATCTGCATGACCTGGCACTCCCGGCGCAGCAGCTCGATCAGTTTTTCCAGTCGGCCCATCAGGGTGTTCTCATCCATCACCGCCTGCTTGTCCTCATAGCGCAGCAGCAGATTGGCAGGGATGTACTCGCTCAAAAAGACGGGGTCATCGCTGGACACGATGGCAAACACCACATCCTTGGCCAGACGCTGGTTCAAAGCGAGGTATTCGTCAAAGACGCTCTTGAGGCTGCGCACCAGAGCGTCCGCCTGGAGGGTCTCCTCCTCCCGGACGCTCTGCACGGGCGCAGGCTGCACCGCCGCCAGCAGGAACTTGCCTTCGTTGTCCAGCTGGGTCATGCGGGCGCGGTATTTGCCCTCCACCAGCACCCGCACCAGCTCGTCCGAGACCCGCAGCACCTGCTTGATCTCGGCCACAACGCCATAGGTGAACAGGTCCGACCAGCCGGGTTCGTCGGTGTCCATCTTTTTCTGGGCCACCAGGAACACGTTGGAATTGTTGCTCATCGCCCATTCGATGGCGGCGATGCTCTTTTCACGGCCCACCTCAAAATGGACCAGGTTGTTTGGGAAGACCACCAGCCCGCGCAGGGCAATGGCAGGAAGATGGAGCACCTGCCGCTCCACCTTGATCGTAACTTTCTCAGACATTGTGTGAACCTCCCAAGGCTGCGGCCCCAGTATCGCGCAGGGCACAGCCTTTGTTCTCGAGAAAGGGCCGGCCTTGCAGGCCCCGTCCCTGTATTATAGCTGCTTGCCGCGGCTGTTGCAATGGGTCCCACTGCTTTTGCCAGGCAGCGAAAGTTTTCCAGCTTCGGCAGCCTGTGCCGCAAAAGCTGTTTTACTGATGTCGTTCTCTTATATTATACCCCAGCTTGTCCAGTGCCGGCAACAGGGCCCGCAGGACCAGGGCGGTCAAAGCGCCCATGGCCAGCCCCAGCACCAGCATCACCGGCGCGTAGTAAAAGGACAGCGACGAGGAAATGATCGCGGCTGCCCCCAGCAGCTGGCCGATGTTGTGTGCAAAGGCCCCGCTGACCGACAGGATGAACCAGGTGGGACGCACCGGCAGCACATCATACAGCAGCCACATCACCAGCAGCGAGAGCATCCCCCCGCACAGGGAAAGGAATCCTGCCGTGGGGCCGGACACCAAAAAGACAAAGAGCGCTTTGAGCAGATCCAGGATCAGAGCCTGCCCGGCCCCCATGAACAGCAGCGCATACATCACCACCACATTGGCCAGGCCCAGCTTCATGCCGGGCAGCAGGCCGGGTATGGTCAGAGAACCTTCTGCAAAAGAAAGGGCCATGGCCAGGGCGAACAGCATCCCCGAAAGGGCGGTCTGTTTTGCTTTGGAAGGGCGACGGTTGCCTTGCTGCATATCTGCCTCCTGCCCGGGGTTCAGTCCCCGGTGTTCTCCGTGTCCTCAAGGGACCGCTCATACTGTTCCTGTTCTTCGACGGCGGCCTCCCAGGCGGCAAACAGTTCCTCCTGATGGAAGCGCAGATCCTCCAGCTCGTCGCTTTTCTGGCGCAGCAGCTGGGGATCGTTGTACACCTCAGGGGAGTTGATCTCGTTGTCCAGCTCCACTTCCCGGGCGCCGCACCTTTCCATTTCCTCCTCGCAGGCCTTGATCTTGGCCCGCAGTTCGGCCCGGCGGCGGCGCTGTTCCTTGCCATAGCCGGCCTTTGCGGCAGCGTCGCTTTTTTCCGCTGCCGGCGCGGCAGGAGCCGACCGTCCCATCAGCGCATCGTAGCTGGGATAGATGGATGCCTTGCCGTCCTCCAGATAGAGGATGGGACAGGCCAGGCTGTTCATCAGATGCCGGTCATGGGTGACCAGCAGCAAAGTACCGGTATAGGCCATCAGCGCCTCGGTGAGATTTTCACGGGTGTAGATGTCCAGGTGGTTGGTAGGCTCGTCCAGAAACAGGAGGTTGGGGCGCTCCAGCACGATCTCCGCAAAGCGGAGCCGGGCCAGTTCGCCGCCCGACAGGGAGCTGCAGTCCTTGAACACCGTCTCCCCGCGGAAACCCAGCCGCGCCAGATGGCTGCGCACTTCCAGTTCGGTCATCTGGGGGTATTTGTCCCAGATGGCGTCGATCACCCGACCGGCGCCGGCCCGGTGCTGCTGCTGTTCAAAAATGCTGGGACGTGCCCCGGTACCCAGCCGCACCATCCCGCCCGAGGGGCGGCGCTTGCCGTCCAGCACCTGCATCAGGGTGGACTTGCCGGCGCCGTTGGGGCCGGCGATCACCAGCCGCTGCCCCCGGCAGACGGTATGGGTGAAGGGCTCCAGCAGGACCCGGCCCCCCACGCTGATGGTCAGGTTTTTCATGATGACCAGCTCGTTCCATGGCTCGATGTCATACTCAAACCGGAAACTGAGCTTGTTGGTCTCATCCTTGGGCGCCTCGGTGATCTCCAGCTTTTCCAGCTGTTTGCGCCGGCTCTGGGCCATCTTGGTGGTGGAAGCCCGCACAAGGTTCCGGTCGATGTAATCCTGCAGCTTTTCAGCCAGCGCCACATCGGCGTCGTGCTGCTTCTGCCGCAGGGCGTCGGCCGCCTCCTTCTGGGGCAGATAGGCCGAAAAGTTGCCCTTGTAGACGGTCATGGTCTGGCCCGACACTTCCCAGATCCTGGTACAGACGTTGTCCAGGAAGTAGCGGTCGTGGCTGACCACCAGCACCGCGCCGGAATAGGTCTTGAGATAATTTTCCAGCCACTCCATGGTGGTGAAGTCCAGGTGGTTGGTGGGCTCGTCCAGGATCAGGATATCGGGCTTTTCCAGCAGCAGCTTGGCGATGCGCAGCCGGGTCAGCTCACCCCCCGAAAGCACCCCCACGCCCTTCTCCCAGGTATCCTGGGGGAAGCCCATGCCGCTGAGCACCTTCTTGATGTTCACATCCATGTTGTAGCCGTCGGCGGCATCCACCACCGCCTGCAGCGCAGCGTGCTGCTCCAGCAGGGCCGGGTCGGCAGGATGGGCCGCCATTTTTTTCTCCACCACCTGCATCTGTGCCATTGCATCCAGCACCGGCGCAAAGGTAGAGCGCATCTCCCCGTATACGTCCAGGGTCACGTCCAGCTTGGCGTTCTGGGCCAGATACCCCAGGGTGACCCCGTGGGTCAGGCTGAACTCGCCGGCATAATCGGTATATTCACCGGTCAGGATCTTGAGCAGCGTGGTCTTGCCTGCACCGTTCTGGCCCACGATGCCGATGCGGTCCTCCCGCTCGACGCTGGCCGTTACGTTTTGCAGCACCACTTTCTCCCCAAAGCTCTTGCCGATCTGTTCCAGGTTCATCAACATATTCTTTTCCCCACACTGTATTCATGGCCGGGGCAGCTCGGTTCAGACCTGATGCCGCCGGTTCTTCTGGCCCACGCGGGCCAGCTCGTCCGGTTCCATCACGATCTGGTACAGCTGCTCCAGCTGGTCGATCTCATAGGTCGGGTTCACCTGGCCCGGGTTCTCCGCATGATCCCGGTTGAGCCAGCAGGTATCCAGACCGGCGTTGATGCCGCCCTGGATGTCGCTGGTCAGGCTGTCCCCCACCACCAACACGTGCTCCCGGTTCTCAACGCCCAGGGTGCGCAGCGCGGTGTCGAAGATCTTGCGGTTGGGCTTTTCGCTGTCCAGCCGCTCGGACACAAAGACATCTTCCATGTAGGCGGCGATGCCCGATTCCTTCACCCGGCGGCTCTGGACCCGGTCAAAGCCGTTGGTCACGATGGCCATGGTGGCCACCTCGGCCAGCTCATGCAGCACATCCAGCACATTGCCCACCATCAGGTCCGGGTGGCTGGACAGCTGGTTCAGGTAATAGCGGTTCATCTCCGCGCCGTTGCCCGAAGCCCCGATCTCCTTCAAAAACCGGGTGAAGCGCTCGTTCACCAGCTTCTCCCGGCGGATCTGGCCTTTTTCCAGCTGCCGCCACAGGGCCTCATTGATCTCGCGGTACTTATGCACCGTCTCGTTGGACGGCTCGATGTGATACTGGACCAGCGTTTCAGCCAGGGCCTTGCTCTCGGCGGCATCAAAGTCCAGCAGAGTGTTGTCTGCGTCAAACAAAATGCAATAGTATTTTGCCATGGTCCTTCCCTTTCCCTCAACGTATACAAGACAAAGCCAGCCCCGCCCGTGCAGAGCTGGCCCTGTCCTTCATTCTTTTGGATCTGTGCCGCTGCCGGCGGGGCGCGGCGCGCTTTCCGGATGGCTGTCTGCCATCCAGCCTTTCTCTTCCAGAGGTCCGGGCCCTCCGGTGATCTCCCAGTCCATGTCGTAGTAATCGACGCTGCCATTGGTCACGTCGCCTGCGCCTGGCAGGGAGAGGGTGTATTCATGCATTTCAGGGACATGCATCGCTCTCGCCTCCTCTCTTTCCAGCTTATGCAGCCGGCGGGAGAAGGTTCCCTCGTCAGTCGCCCGTGCCGTAGATGGTATCCATCAGAGAGTCCAGCGCCTGGCCTCTGCCTGTTTCCTCGCTGGAAGAGCTGGAGGAGCTGGAGGAAGAGGCGGGCGCCTCACTGGAAGAACTGCTCGGACGGGAGCTGGAAGAGCTGCCCGCAGCAGAGGAACTGCCCGAAGAAGCGGGACGGCTGCTGGAGGAGTTGCTGGCACTGGAGGAACTGCCCGAAGAACTGGAGGAGCTTCCCGAAGAGCTGCCGGAAGAGGACGGCCTGCTGCTGGAAGAACCAGAGCTGGGACGGCTTGTGGAAGCCGAGCTGCTGGACGAAGCCGAAACTTCCTGCGAACCGTCCTCCGAGGAAGCGCCGGACGAACTGCCGGCAGAGCTGGAAGATCCGGAAGCCGCCTCCGAAGAAGAGCTGCCGGAAGAAGATCCGGAAGCGCTCTCACTGGAAGAACTCTCCGAGGAACTGGAAGAGCTGGAGGAACCGGAGGAAACTCCGCCCTCAAAAGAGACGGTCAAGGTATTGCTGACCACCTGGCTGCCGTTGTAGCTGACCGTCGCGTAGACCGTATAGGTCTGATTGGCCAGGATGGGGTCCACGATAAAGGTGATGGAGGTCCTGCCGGCCGCGTCCCTGGACTCCACGCCGTTGACATACCAGCGCAGGTTCTCGGCATTTGCATACTGGCCGCTGAGCTTGGCACGGAAGGTATAGTTCATCCCCAGGATGCCGCTGCCCTCGCCGGTGATCTCCACAGAGGCCCGGGAGAAAACAGCGGTCACATCCAGATTCTGTTTGAAGCCGCTGTCGGTACGGGTCGGGGTGGTGACACCGTCGCTCCAGTTGACGAAGAAGTAGCCCTCCGCAGGCACCGCCGTCACGGTGACCGAATCGTCCGCCGTGACGTCAAAGCTGAGGGAGGTCTCGCCCGACACATCCCCGCTGGTCAGGGTACCGCCGGTCTGGTCGATGCGGTAGCGGGCCTGGAAGGTCTCGCCGGCCTCTGCCTGCGAAGAACTGGGCGCTACGGGGTCGCTGGGGTTGCTGGTGTACTCCAGGGTACGGGTGGGGATGTTGCTGGTATCCGGGCGGCGGTCTTCTGTCTCATAGGCATGCGTGGTCAGATAGTTCAGCACTGCCTTGAGGCCGCTGCTTTTGAGATGGATGTCCCCGTCGATATAATAATCGCTCAGTCCAAAACCGCTGGAGGGATCTTTGAGCACCTCGGCGCTGTTGAGGAACTTGACCCCCAGGTTCTCGCACATGGTCAGCAGGGCCATGTTGAAGTCGTCGATCTTTTCCTGGGAAGTGTCCGGGTAGTTGGAGTGGTTCTCCGGCACCGGCGGAACGGTATTGACGATGATATCGGTGTAGGGATAGCTGGCCTGGATGCTCTGGACAAACTGGGTGTAGTAGTTGATGAAGGTATCCACATCCATCCCGTTGTCGTTGGTACCCAGGGTGATGACCACCCGGCGGGGCTTCATCATGGCCACCGCCTCCGCCATGGTATAACGCTGATCGGTGCCTTTGAAGGTGACCAGCTGCTCCGAAATGGCGCTCTGGATGCCGATGCCCTCCTTGGCGCAGAACTGCTGCAGCGAGATCAGGCCGTTGTTGTACAGGCGCACTGTGTTGGAATCGCCCAGAAACAGGGTGTCGTTGAGATAGGCTTCTCCTGCGTCGGCGGTCTCGGTCAGCAGGGCGGCCGACTGGGTGTCCACCTGGTAATGGGTCGCCAGGTCGCTGGGCTCCTCTACCTGGGTGACCGTGCTGGAAGCACCGCTGCCCTTGGTGGCCAGCAGCACATAGGTGACGCTGGCCGTGATCAAAATAGCCAGAGCACAGATGGCGCACACCAGCACCGCCTGCTTCTGGATCGGTGTCATTGACTGTGAATTTCGACTCATGCTATCTTCCCCATCTCTCCGTCAAAGCGGCGCCCCCAGCAGGAGGTCCGCCAGTTGTTGGCAGCTTTCGGCATACAGTCTGGGCTTGAAGGGCGCCAGCTCTTCCCGGCTGCCATAGCCATAGAGCACCGCCGCCGCGTCCAAACCGCAGGCCGCCGCGCCCCTCATGTCATCGTGCCGGTCCCCGACCATCAGGACCCGTTTGCCCTGCAGCAGAGGCTGGTCCAGCACATACTGGATCACTTCCGTCTTGGTATCCCGGCTTTTGTCCATCGAGGCGCCGGCGATCAGGTCGAACCAGGGCGCCAGTCCCTGTTCCTCCAAAATGGGGGTCACCACCTGCGTGGGCTTGGATGTGGCCGTACACAGGATCAGCCCTGCGTCCTTCAAACGGCGCAGCATTTCTGCCGCGCCGGGATAGGGTTTGCACATATGGCAGCCCCGGACCGCATAACTGTCGCGGTAAAGGTCGGTGGCGCGCTCGATCCAGGCCTCGTCTGTGGAATACTCACCGAAGGTCCTGCGCAGGGGCGGCCCCACATAGCGCATCAGATCCACGCCCGAGATGTCTGTGCCCATCTTGCAAAAGACTTCCCGCAAGGTGGAAAGGATGCCCGGGGCCGAATCCAGCAACGTCCCGTCCACATCAAACAGGACAGCATCGTAAGGTAACAAACGGCGCTCCTCCTTTATTGCATAGATATACAGTAGGTAGTATAGCACAATTTGCCCCGGGGGGCAATTCCAAGCGTATGATTTAACGAATTTTCCATTTTTACCCTGATCCGCCTCCAAAATCCGCCTGTTTACGCGCCTTCAAGCAACACAAAGCGCCCGTCCCAGCACATGGGGCGGGCACTTGCGGCGCCAGGCGGGCGGTCAGCCGGCAGGGTTGCCACCGTCGGCAATGCCGCTGTTGCCCGTATAGGGCAGGTTGTTGGTGACGAACTCCAGCTTATCCTTGAGCACCAGGCCAAGATTTGCAGCGGCGTGGATCATGTTGGCGGCCGAATCGTTCAGCTCCAGCAGTCGGTTCAGGTCCATGCCCTCCATGGTGAAGGATGTGACCATCTTCTGGCTCTCGGCGTTGAGGATTCCGCTCAGGGCCATCTCCTGCATGGCGATGCCCTCCAGCAGATCCAAAACGACCTGGTCCATCGAGGCGGCCTGGCTGCCGGGATATGGGGCGGTCGGGGTGGTGTTCATAGGCGGGTACCCTTCCTTTCCTCTCGTGGGATACGCCAGTCTATGCCGCCCGCCGCCCGGATGTGCGTCACCGGCCGTTCTTTTCCTTCTCCTGGACGCGCTCAATGATGGCCTGGTAGCCTCCCGAGCCGTACTGGATGCAGCGGTTGATCCGGCTGATGGTGGCGGTGCTGATCTCGGCAGACTTGACGATCTGCTCATAGGTCTTGCCCTGCAGCAGCAGCTTGGCGGCTTCCAGCCGCTGGGACATATCGGCGATCTCTTTCACCGTGCACAGGTCATCGAAAAACTGATAGCATTCCTCCCGCGTCTCGAGGCTGAGGATGGCGTCAAAGAGCGCGTCGGTCATAGCGTTGTGTCTGGGGTTCTTTTCAAACATAAATGCCTCCTGTACTTCCTGGCGGGTGGTTACCTATCCACTTTAGCACCTAAAAGCGTGAAAGTCAAGAGGCATTTTCCTCTTTTCTGCTCCAGGCAAAAAGAACGCGGCATCCCACCGGACGCCGCGCTCTTCTTAACAAGTCAGACTTTGCTGGGCAAAGAGCTTACTTCACCATGCTGGCCACTTCGGATGCGAAGTCGTCGGCACGCTTCTCCAGGCCCTCGCCCTTCTGGAAGCGGGCAAACTTGACGATCTTGATATCGCCGCCCAGCTCCTTGGCAACCTTGGCGGTGTACTGAGCCACGGTCAGGTCGCTGTCCTTGACGAACTCCTGGTCTACCAGGCAGTTCTCCTTGTAGTACTTCTTCATCTTGCCCTCGATCATCTTGGCCTTGACTGCCTCGGGCTTGTTGGCAGTCTTGGGATCGCTGGACATCTGCACCAGCATGATCTCCTTCTCCTTGGCGACGACCTCGGCGGGGACGCTGGCCTCATCCAGGTAGCTGGGGTTGGCAGCGGCGATCTGCATGGCGATATCCTTGCCGTAAGTGGTGAACTCAGGCTTTGCGGCGATCTCGTCGGAGGTCTCGAAGTTGACCAGGACGGCATGGGTGCCGCCGCCGTGCACGTAAGCGGCGCAGGGGCCCTCGTAGCGGACGAAACGGCGGACCTTGATGTTCTCCTTGATGACCAGGATCAGCTGCTTGAGCGCATCATCCACGGTGCTGTCGCCCATCTTGCAGTTCATCAGAGCATCCACATCGGCGGGGCTCTGCTGCATGATGACCTTGGCGGCTTCCTTGACGAACTCAACGAACTTCTCGTTCTTGGCGACGAAGTCGGTCTCGGCGTTGACCTCGATGACCACGCCCACCTTGCAGGCGGAGCAGTAATCGGCGTAGACCATGCCCTCGGCAGCCACACGGCTGGCCTTCTTGGCGGCAGTGGCCAGGCCGCGCTCGCGCAGCAGCTCGACAGCCTTGGCGAAATCGCCCTCAGCGTCGGTCAGTGCCTTCTTGCACTCCATCATGCCGCAGTCGGTCTGCTTGCGCAGCTCCATAACGTCCTTTGCAGAAATAGCCATTTTAATCCTCTCCTATTCTATCGTTGGGTATCGGGCGGAGAACTCAGGCGTTGGCTGCTTCCTCAGCGGGGACAGCTTCCTGGTTGCCCTGCTTGCCCTCCAGCACAGCGTCAGCCATGGCGCCGGCGATCAGCTTGACAGCGCGGATGGCGTCGTCATTGCCGGGGATGACCCAGTCGATCTCATCGGGGTTGCAGTTGGTATCCACGATGGCGATGATGGGGATGTGCAGCTTGCGGGCCTCGGACACGGCGATGCGCTCCTTGTGGGGATCAACGATGAACAGGGCCTTGGGCAGGGTCTTCATGTTCTTCACGCCGCCCAGGTACTTGTCCAGCTTCTCCATCTCCAGCTCCAGCTTGGCAACTTCCTTCTTGGGCAGCAGCTCGAAGGTGCCGTTCTCCTGCATCTTCTTCAGCTGCTCCATGCGGTCGATGCGCTTGCGGATGGTGCGGAAGTTGGTCAGCATGCCGCCCAGCCACCGGGCGTTGACATAGTGCATACCGCAGCGGGTAGCCTCGTCGCGGATGGACTCCTGAGCCTGCTTCTTGGTGCCCACGAACAGGATCTCGCCGCCCTCGGCTGCGACTTCCTTCACGTAGTTGTAAGCCTCATCCAGCTTCTTGACGGTCTTCTGCAGGTCGATGATATAGATGCCGTTGCGCTCGGTGAAGATATACTTCGCCATCTTGGGGTTCCAGCGGCGGGTCTGATGACCGAAGTGCACGCCTGCTTCGAGAAGCTGCTTCATAGAAATGACTGCCATGATTGTTACCTCCAAATTGTTTTTACCTCCGCACACCGTGATCTGCGCCGCCCGCATGGTACAGGCGCGCAGACTGCTCTCCACCCCCGCAGGGGCACAAAAGAGCATAGTGATGCGTGTGTGATGTTTCTTCGGCGCGTCCGGCCGCCCATTTTGAGCCAGGTCGGACACACCCTTGTTATAATACCACAGCCGCAGCCCGGATGCAAGACCGATTTTTGCTTTCCGGGGCGGTTTTTATCCTTCTTCGTCGAAGTCCAGGCCCATACGCTGTGCGGCATATCCCTCCCCGAACATCAGGTCGTATTGCAGCAGCCAGTGGTCCTGCCGCCAGGTCTCCTGACGGGCCGTCAGGCTGCCGGCCATCGACCCGTCCCAGTTGACCGCCACCCCGCCGGTGAAACTGCGGTATCCATAGCGTAGCTGCCGGTTGAGGTACTGGAAGTAGAGGGGCTGCTCCAGACCGAAAATGTCCATCATCACCGGCGACACCTCGTAGGCTGCAATGGTGCCAAGGTCCACCGGGATGCTGCTGTAATTGGACCACATCAGCAGGGTGGTCTGGTGCAGGGCCGGATCGGCGCTGTTGGCGCTGGCGTAGCCGGTGGCAGTGTAGACGTCGTAGCCTGAATCGATGGGGTTGTAGTGATCTCCCCAAAAGACCAGGATCACCGGCTCTTCCACCTGGGAAAAGTAACTGACCAGCTGTCCCAGCAGCGCGTCGGCATCCCGGACGCCGGTGGCGAAGTCCTCCAGAGCGCCGATGGTACTCTGGGACAGCCCAGCCGGGGCGCTGGTGATGTGCACCCGCTGTTCGTCGGGATAGTTGGCCGCGTTGTAGTTGGTGTGGTTCTGCATGGTCACCGCGTGCAGAAAGACCGGCGCGTCCGACTGCGCCTTCAGCGCCTCGTATTCCTGAATGATCTGCTGGCCCATCGACGCATCGGTGACCAGCCCGCCGGCCCAGTAATAGTCCCGCACCTTGTCCACCCCGTGCATATCCTCCAGGCTGATGAAATCATCAAAGCCCAGGTTGGGATAGGCGGTGTTCCGGCTCCAGTACTTGGCATAGTAGCAGTGGATCGCCGCCGTCTGGTAGCCCTTGCTCCTGAGGTAGGAGGGCAGGGCGAACATGGGGCGTGTCACGTGCTGCTGATAGGGTTTGCAGCCCGAGGGCAGAAAGCCCACCGAATGGCCGGTCAGCGCCTCAAATTCCACATCGCAGGTCCCGCCCCCGAAGCTGGGGCTGTACACCTTGCCGTAGGCGCTGGTTTGCTGCAGAGCGTGGAGGTTGGGCGAGATATCGATATCAAAGGTGACGCCGTACTGCTCCAGCTGGCTGACATCCCAATAGGATTCGTCCATCACATAGATGATGGTGGGCGTTTTGTGGACCTCTTCGGGGTCTGTTACCGCCCCGTAGCTTTCCGGGAAGTTGGGACCGGTCTCAAACCGGCCGGCCGCCTCCACTTGATCCAGAACAGCGTCCACCGCCTCCTGGGAATACCCCTCCGGCTGGTCGATCTCCAGGTTGGTGAGGTTTGTCATAAAGCCGGTGATGACCCCATACCAGCGGTAGTAGCGGTCCTGCATCCATGCGTCGGAGTAGATGCCCAGCCGCTGGGTCACCGCAGGCTGCAGGTAAACGCCGAACACCAGCCCCAGAAGCGCGGCGATGGCCGCAGCAATGGCCGCCAGCCGCATGGGCACCGGCAGCCGGGGCCGCCTGTGGTACAGCACAAACGAGAGCGCCAGCAGGATGAGCAGCAGTACGATGGACCAGACCATGCTGGTCTGGATCTTGAGACCCGCAGCAGAAGCCACCCCTGCCGCCTCTTTGATCTGAGTCAGGTCCCAGGGGAGGAACGGTTCTCCCCGCAGCTGCAAGGTGTAAAAGTTGACCGCGGCCGGCACCAGGCCCGCCGCCCCCGCCGCCAAAGTAGCCAGGGGGGCCAGCCGGGTGAGGGTATCGGCCGCGATCCAGATCAAAAGCAGGAACAGCCAGGACAGCAGATAGGATTCGATGTGCGGGTGGATGTATTCGGCCCAGGTCTCCCCTGTCAGCTCCCCCCGGGCCACCCATTCGGTCAAAACCAGCAGCACCAGGGTCGCCGCCGCAGGGAACAGGCCCCGGGCCAGCTGAACGGCCAGGGAGGCCGCCATCTGTCTAGGATTCATTGCAGTTCACTTCCTGTTTCTAGGGTTGGGCTAGGATGTATCCGACCGTATGGAGGCGTTTTCAGATGCACCCTCTGTCCCGGGCTGTCTTGAGACGGCGCCCGCCGGGACAGATACGCTTTTTATTATAGCGCGATTTGACATAAAGTCTACCTGTTTTACTGTGAAAATTTACACGCTGACCGGCCTGTTTGCCGCGCAGGCTCCCGCAGGGTCAGCCCTGTCCCAGCAGCCTGCCCAGCAGACCCGGCTTTTTCGCCTCCTGTGCGTTTTCCTCGGGCAGAGGGGTGTTGACCAGAATGGCATTGGCCCCGATCTTCTGGATCTCGTCCCAGTCGATCACCAGGGACTCTCCCCTGCCCAGCAGGCCGAACAGTTTGGGCCTGCCCAGCATCAGAAGTTTTTCCACCCGGGCGCTCTTGTCGTCGATGACCAGATCGTCGATCTTGCCCAGGCACTGCCCTTCATCTACCTGCACGACTTCTTTTTTGCTCAGTTCACGGAATGTCATACCATGCTCCCCCTTCCCGCCTGCGGAGACCCCGCAAGAAAAACCAGTGGAAATCCCTGGTCCCGATGTGTTATACTATGCAGTACGAAGTAAAATGTGTATTGCGCCCGGTCCCGCCGGGCTTGATGGAGAGCATCGTATGTATAAGAACGTTATTTTCGATCTGGGCGGCGTGATGGTGGATTTTGCGCCCAAGGATTTTCTGCTGGAGCGGTTCTGCAACACGGCCGTCGAAGAAAAAGTCTACCGCCTGACCTTTGGCAGCAAAACCTGGCAGCAGCTGGACGCAGGGCTGTGCACCCGCAGCGAGGGCAATCACGCCATGCTGACCGCCGCCCAGGCCGAGCACTGTGTATTCGAGGTCCAGGAAGTGCTGGAGAACTGGACCAGCATCCTGCATCTGCGCCGCCGGATGGTGGAGCTGGTGCGCCGGCTGAAAAACCACGGCTACTGCGTATACTATCTCAGCAACATTCCCGAAGACACCCTGGACCTTTTGATGAGCCGCGGTCTGGAAGGGGTCTTTGACGGAGGGGTCGCCTCCTGCCATGTGCACATCAACAAGCCTGACCCCCGCATCTACAAATGTCTGCTGGACCAGTATGGCCTGAATGCCAGTGAATGCATTTTCATCGATGACAGCCGGGCCAATGTCCAGACTGCCTTCCAGCTGGGGATGAACAGCATCCAGATGAAAGACAGCGTGGACACCCTGGTGCGCAGCCTGGCCACCTGCAATGTGACCCTGCGCTGACAGCCCAAAGGAAAGCTCCCCTGCCGCCGGCCCATGACAGGCTGGCAGCGGGGGAGCTTTTTTTACAGGAGTTACGATCCGCAGGAGTTACTTTTTCTCGTAGCTCTGGCAGAAGTGCGGGTTGTCCATCTGCTGGGTGCCGCAGGTGCAGTGCTCGGTCACCTTGATCTGGGGCAGATTGCACTTGCAGCAGTCCACATTATAGCGGCACTCGCTGACATCACAGATAACACCTTTGTTCTCCATCGTTTATCACCTCTCTTTGCAAGCAGTATGCCCGCAAAGAAAGGCCCTTATGCATCGACGTGCGGTTTCGGTTTTTACCAGGCGGCCAGGGCGGCGCCCAGCTTGCGGCAGTCGGCCTGCACGTCCTCGTCGGGGGCCTCGTTGCAGATCAGGCCCTCCTCGCTGTACAGGACGGCGCCGTCGCCCTTGGCGCGCTCGCACCAGTCCCGCATCCACTGGCCGTCGCCCCAGCCATACGAGCCGAACAGGGCCACCTTCCTGCCGTTCAGTGCCCCCTCCACAGAGGAGAACATGGGCTCAAACTCCCCCTCCTCCAGCTGTTCCGCCCCCATGGCCGGGCAGCCGAAGGCCACCACGTCATAGCCCGACAGCACATCGGGCGTCACATCGGCGCAGCTGAGGAGGGTGGCGCTGGCGCCTGCGCCCTCCGCAATGCAGTTGGCCATGGTCTCGGTGTTGCCGGTGGAGCTCCAGTATACGATTGCAACCTTGTTCATGCGATGTAACCTTCTTTCTGAATGTTGATGGGAAGCAAAGTTAGTTATAACTAATTTCGATCCCCTGAAAATGCGCTGGACTTCCAGCGCAGCAGCAAGTGGTTAGTTATTTATAACCAGCATCAACATGATACCACCCGGCGGGCAGGTTGTCAAGGGCTTTTTGTTCAGTGCAGGGCGTTCCAGACCATCAGCAGCCCATAGAGCACCGGCTGGTGCAGCATATAGATCACCAGCGAATGGCGGCCGATCCAGCCCAAAGGCGGACAGATGGAGCGGCGCAGCGGCTCCATCCGGGGCCGGCCCACTACCTTGTACAGATAAAACCCTGCCCAGAACAAAAACAGCCAGGGGATCAGGGAGAAATAGTCGGTGGAGTAAAAGCCCGGACCCAGAAAGCCCAGATAGGCGGTAAGCAGATTGGCGTAGAGGCTGTCGGGCAGCTGCCCCAGGTACAGGCCCCCCAAGCTCAGATAGCCTGCGTTCACATGGTAGGTCAGCAAAAACAGCAGGATGCTGCCTGCCAGGCCGGCCCAGCCGGGCACACGGTCCAGCCAGGGCCGCAGCAAGCCGGTAAAGATCATGGCGCTGCCCAAAAAGGTCAGCACACCGAACAGGACGATATCCTCCGGCAAAACAGCCCAGGTCACCAGGGTGACCAGCGCGCCGCCCCCAAACACGATCAGCCCCCGGCGCACCGGCGCATGGCCCAGGGCCAGACAGAATCCGGACAGCAGGATAAAGATACAGCAGACAGTCTGCTGCCAGAGGCGGCCCAGCAGCCCCTCATACCAGGCGGCCCGGATACCGGCAAGATAGACCAGATCCCACATCCCGTGGTAGCCGATCATGGCGATCAGACTCAATCCCCGCAGTTCATCCAGCAGAGCGTACCGCCCGCCGCTTTTTTTCGTTGCATCCATCGTTGCAGCTTTCCCCCTTTGCATGGCAAGAAAAATTAGGAATCCGTACTTCTTCAGTATAGATTCTTTACTATTGTAAAGCAAGCGAACATTTTGTGAAATTGCTGTGCACCGACGCGCCGTTCCAGCGGCCGGCCGCCTCAAATGCCCCCGCAAAGCCAAATAAAAAACCTGCGAAGCGCAGCGCGCTCCACAGGCTTTGCAATGCCGCCGACGGGGGTCGAACCCGTACTCTGTCTCCAGAAAGGGATTTTAAGTCCCTCGTGTCTGCCAATTTCACCACAGCGGCCCGTCAGGCCGCCGGGCAGAACTTGCAGCCCGGCGGCTCAGGACGCATTCTATAATACAATAGACCCGGCTTTTTGTCAACCTGCCGGCCCGGTCAGGCCCGGCCGCCGTGGTACTCGGCGTACATCTTCTCCCGGCATTCGGCCACAGCCGGGGTCATGTTGACGTAGTGCTTGTGGGGGCACTCCACCCGCAGTTCGCTCTCCCATACCTCGCTGGTCAGCTGCCGGGCCACGTATTCCCGGCGCTGGCTGATGCTGGGCAGGTCAATGACCAGCTGCCCGTCCAGAATATAGGGCACCAGCAGCTGTTTGACCTGGGTGGGGGTGAAGGTGATGACCCGTTCCACTGCGTCGGGGTCCAGGTTGACCATGGTGACCGGCTTGCCTGCCTCGATCACCTCGCCGTCCATTGCGATCAGGTCGCACTGAGCCTGGCCGTTGGCATCGTAAAGACGCCAGGGCATCTTTTTGCCCGGGATGATGGCCTTGCTGACGCTGTCCGAGATCTTCATCTTGGGCTGATAGCTGCCGTCCGCCAGTTTGACCGCCACCAGCTTGTACACACCCCCGAACACAGGATCGGAGGCAGATGTGATCAGGTTTTCACCCACGCCGTAGGAGTCAAAGTGGGCGTGTTCATACAGCTCCATATTGGCGATCTTTTTCTCGTCCAGCGCATTGGAGGCCACCAGCTTGATGTAGGGCTTGCCTGCGGCGTCCAGCGCTTTGCGCAGCCGCTTGGAACCCCGGGCCAGGTCGCCCGAGTCGATGCGCGCGGATTTGACCCGCTTGCCAGGATCGTCGGGATATTTTTCGATCAGGTAATCATCCAGCTTGATGAGGTTGGGCAGGCCGCTCTCCATGATGTTGTAGGTATCCAGCAGCAGGCTGACCGAGTCGGGATAGGTGTCGGCATAGGCTTTGAAGGCCTCAAATTCGGTGGGGAAAAACTCAATGAAGCTGTGGGCTACCGTGCCCACGGCCTTGACCTCGGCGCCGAACTTCATTTCGGCCAGGCAGTTGGCGGTACCGATGCAGCCGCCCAGCACAGCGGCGTAGGCGCCATCGTTGCCGGCGCTCTCCCCCTGGGCCCGCCGGGTGCCAAATTCCATGACGCTGCGGGGCGTGTGGGTATTCAGGCCCACCACCCGGGTGGCCTTGGTGGCGATCAGGCTGTGGAAATTGATGGTCTGGAGCAGATAGGTCTCAATGAGGATGGCCCCCACCATATCGCACTCGATCCGCACCATCTGCACATTGGGATAGCAGACCGTGCCTTCGGGCAGGGCGTACATATCCCCCTTCCACTGATAGGTGCGCAGGTACTCGCAGAACTCCTCGCTCATGCCCTTGGTGCGCAGCCACCAGATGTCCTGCGCATTGAAATGGTAGTTCATCAAAAAGCGGGTCAGCTTGCGCTGGCCGGCGCTGATGGAATACCCCTGGCCATCCGGATTCTTGCGGAAAAACATATCAAAAACCAGCCGGGTATCCTTGTAGCCATGCAGGAACAGGCAGTTGGCCATGGTGAACTCATAAAAATCCACCACCATGGCAGGGTTGTCATAATCTTCGTCGGGTATATAAGGAATGACTTCGATCTTATTCTCCATTGGAACAGTCCCTCTCTTTTCTCAAAAAGCTCAGGCTCTCCTGGCCTCCCACAGGACAGGCCGGCACATTACCGTAATGATATCATCATTTGGGCCTGGGCGCAAGTTTTTTTGAAAAATTCAGGTCAAATCCGGCCATCTGTCATGACAGGTGCCCGTCATTTCCGGATTTTTGGGAAAGGCGCTGTCTCCATGCAGGTTTTACCTTTCCTTTACCCCGATTTTGTTGTCCCTCTGCCCCCGGCACGGTACAATAAACATACCAGATCCCACACCGCCGGAAAGGAGTCGCGCCATGCAGTTGTTCCTCATCGTCCTGGCATTCGCCGCCTTTTTTGCCTACACCCTCTGGAGCAGCCGCCTGGGCAGGCCCGGCGGACATTTGGGTCACGCTGCTTTTTGTGGTGCTTGGGTGTATCCTTTTCTCGGTACCCTTTTGGGTCCGACTGTTCCGGCACCTCTCCGGATAAACCACAAAGAGGCCGGCACAACCATTGCCAGCCTCTTGGGATATGGTTCAGCCGCGGAACTTACGGAAAAACCGGCGAATGCCGCGGAAGATCATGCCGACCAGCACGACAAGCAGGCCGGCCGTGACCAAAACATCCAGGATCGACGACAGCATCTTGCAACACCCTCCCCTCTCGGACCCTGTGTGCAGAAAAGGCCCCGGCAAAAGCGCCGGGGCCCTGTTGCATTCCAAAACAGCTTTAGCCGTTCATGATATTGGGGGTGGAGTTCTTGAGGAGGACATCGTGGCTGCCGCCCTCCACAATGGAGGTGGAGGAGACCACCGTCAGCTTTGCCTTCTGCTGCAGCTCCGGGATGGTCAGAGCGCCGCAGTTGCACATGGTGCTCTTGACTTTGTACAGGGTGGTCTGGACGCCGTCGGCCAGGGGGCCTGCATAGGGCACATAGCTGTCCACGCCTTCCTCAAAAGAGAGCTTGGTGGCGCCGCCCAGGTCATACCGCTGCCAGTTGCGGGCGCGGTTGGAGCCCTCGCCCCAGTACTCCTTCATGTACTGGCCGTTGATGCGCACCCGGTTGGAGGGGCTCTCGTCAAAGCGGGCAAAGTAGCGGCCCAGCATCACAAAATCCGCGCCCATGGCCAGAGCCAGGGTGATGTGGTAATCGTGGACGATGCCGCCGTCCGAGCAGATGGGGATGTAAATGCCGGTCTCCTTGTAGTACTCATCCCGGGCCTTGGCTACCTCGATGACTGCGGTGGCCTGGCCGCGGCCGATGCCCTTGGTCTCGCGGGTGATGCAGATGGAGCCGCCGCCGATGCCGATCTTGACAAAGTCGGCCCCGGCCTCCGCCAGGAAGCGGAAGCCGTCCCGGTCCACCACGTTGCCGGCGCCCACCTTCACCTTGTCGCCATAGTGCTCGCGGATCCAGCCCAGGGTGCGGCTCTGCCACTCCGAGTAGCCCTCGGAGGAGTCGATGCACAGCACATCCACGCCGGCTTCCACCAGAGCAGGCACCCGCTGGGCATAGTCGCGGGTGTTGATGCCGGCGCCCACCACATAGCTCTTGCGGGCGTCCAGCAGCTCGTTGGCGTTCTCCTTGTGGGAGTTGTAGTCCTTGCGGAAAACAAAGTATTTCAGATGGCCTTCTTCGTCCACCAGAGGCAGGGTATTGATCTTGTTGTCCCAGATGATGTTGTTGCAGTCATGCAGGGAGGTATTCTCGGGGGCGGTGACCAGCTTGCTCATGGGGGTCATGAAATCGGTGACCGGGGCGTCGTCGGGGGTGTGGTTGATCCGGTAATCGCGGGAAGCCACAATGCCCATCAGGCGGCCGCTGGCGGTGCCGTCGTCGGTGATGGCAATGGTGGAGTGGCCGGTCCGGGCCTTCAGCTCCAGCACGTCGTGGAGGGTGGCGCTGGGAGAGAGGTTGGAATCGGAAACCACATAGCCGGCCTTGTAGGTCTTGACACGGCGGACCATGGCGGCCTCATCCTCGATGCTCTGGGAGCCGTAGATGAAGGAGACGCCCCCCTGGCGGGCCAGGGCAATGGCCAGCTTCTCACCCGAGACTGACTGCATGATGGCGCTGACCATGGGGATGTTCATTTCAAGGGGGCACTTTTCCTCCCCTTTGTGGTATTTGACCAGCGGGGTCTTGAGGCTGACCGCAGCAGGCACATTCTCAGCCGAGGAATAGCCGGGAATCAGCAGATATTCGCCAAAGGTGCGGGAGGGTTCTTCATAATAATACGCCATTGCACAATCTCCTTTTCTTCAGGGCCCGTGTGGATTGTCCCGGCCTGTGCGGGGGCCTGCGGCCGCGGCCAGAGGTCACTGATGCTTGGATATAATAATACCACATTTGCAGATGGAATACAAAATATTCAGCCGACAAACTTTTCCAAAAAGTGATCTGAAAAAACAGTCACTTTGTATAGTCCAAGCATGAAAAAGCTGCAACATCCTTCCCTTGTGCCCGCCGGCCGGCAAAACAAAAAAGCCCATCCCAAAGGACGAGCTTTTTTGTACACGAAGTGAGGTATCGCCTGTGTGGCGTCTGCCAACAGCTGAGAAGGAGAACAGCCGGAGGAGGGGCAGGCAGGCGCCCGATACCTCAGAAGCAAGAAGAAAAAGATTTCACAGTCGCCGGGTCGTTTCCCTGCTGTAACTGTATTGTAACTCTTTTGTCTCCATTTTGCAATACCTTTTTGTAATTTTTTTGTAATTTTTCAAAAAAACTTTCTGCGCCCCTCCCCACCCCGGTCAGAACTGGCAGAACAGCTCAAAAGCGGCCTTGTCCTCCCGGCGGCCCATCACATACCAGCCATCCCCGTCTTTGCCGGCGGCGGGGCCATAGAACAGCTCCATTTCCTCCCCCATCGGCACCTGGCGGTGGTACTTGATGGCCGCACTGCGGATCGGGCCCTGGTCCAGCAGCGCCAGGGGGAGCGCGTCGCAGGCCACATCCAGATAGGCGGCGTTGTTGATATGGCGGTTGGTGTCACAGACGGAGTAGCCCGCCTTCCGTATCCCGGCCGGGGTCAGGGTCTCGGCCTTGGGCACCAGCTGGGACAGCTCCCACTCCACCTCGGGGTTCCAGTGGTGGTCGATCTCCTCGGGGACATGGCGGACGATCTTGGCGCAGGTGGTATCCACCAGGGTCCAGCGGGTATCCACCCAGGCCAGTTCCTCCCCTTCCGGTGTGCGCATCACCATCACACGCTTGTTGGCGCCCCGGCGGTTGCGCTCGGGGTAAGTGACCAGGACCACCTTGTCATACATGGCGGGCACCCGCACAAACCGGAAGGCCTGCCGCCCCACCAGATAGACCAGGTTCCGCTGGCTGTAAAAGGCCTTGTCCATCCCCAGGGTGACGGCGTGGGCTGTGGCCATATGCTCGGCATGGCGCAGCAGGGCCGAAGGCCGCATCAGGCCCCGGTAATCCACGTCTCCCTCCTGCAGGGTGATCTGTTCGGTGTAAAAGCTCGGATAATCCATTGCCCTTCTCCTTTCAGAACGCTCTCAGTACATATTGCGCACCTTGCGGCGCATCTTGCGCCAGATGTTGAAACAGGCCAGCAGAACCATGGCCAAAAGCAAAAGCAGGAACAGGTAACTGCTGCCCCCTTTGTCGTAGCTCTTCATCTCGCTCCACTTGATGTCCAGCTGGCTGTTCACTTCCTCGCTCAGGGCGGTGAATACCTGTTCTTTGGCCGCGATCTCTGCGGAAGGGTAAGCGATCTCGCTGTACTTCAGCTCCTCGTCCAGCTGCTCCCAGACGGCGGTGCTGGGGGTGGTATAGCCGATGTATTCTGCATTGGCCACCCCCACATCCACCTCGCACATGAAGTTGATGAACATTTCGGCGGCCTCCTGGTTCTGGCTGGTGGCGGGGATGCACATGCAGTCCACCGACAGCACGCTGCCTTCTTCCGGGAAGACCCAGGCCAGGTCGGGGTTGTCGTCGATCATGGTGATGGCGTCCCCCGAATAGTATACGCCCACAGCCGCCTCGCCGCCGATCATCTTGTCGAAGATCTCGTCCATGACATAGGCCTGCACCAGAGGCTTCTGCACTTTGAGTTGCTCCATCACCTGATCCACTTCATCGGTGGTGGCAGGGTTGACGCTCCTGCCCTCCTTGAAGGCGGCGATGGCGTAGGCGTCCCGGCTGTTGTTGAACATCAGAATGCTGCCGGCATACTGTTCATCCCACAGGTCGGCCCAGCGGGTGGGCGCCTGGCTGACCATGGTGGTATTGTAGATGATGCCGGTGGTGCACAGCATATAGGGCACCGTATAGGCGTTTTCGGGGTCGTAATCGGGGTTGCGGTACTGCTGGTCGATCAGCTGGAAATTGGGGATATTGTCGTAGTTGAGCGGCAGCAGCATCCCCTCCTGGGTCATCTTGGCCACCATATAATCGGAGGGGATGATGACGTCGTAGGTCGCCGCCCCGGATTTGAGTTTGGCGTACATGGACTCGTTGGAATCGAAGGTGGTGTAGTTGACCTCGATGCCGGTGAGTTCTTCAAAGGCAGCCACAACGTCCGGGCTGCCGTCCGAGCCGTTGGAGATGTATTCGCCCCAGTTGTAGACGTTCAGGGTGACGTTCCGGCCCGCAAAACGGGTCCAGTCATAGTCCCCCGACACGCTGATCTCCTCGGTGACCCGGATGGGCTCCGCCGCAGCCGCAGAGACCGCGCAGGCCCCCGCCAGCACCAGGGCAGACAGAAAAGTCAGAATGCGTTTCATCGCTTTCCCTCCCTTTATACCTGCATCTGCTGGGCGGCCTGATCCCGCTTGTAGCGGCGCCCCTCCGCCGCGTTGGAGAGGAGGATCACCGCCAGGATGGCCGCAAACATGATGGTGGACAGAGCATAGATCTCGGGGCTGACCTTGCGGCGGGTCATCGAGTAGATGGCGATGGGGAGCGTCTCCACCGTGCCGCAGTTGAAGTAGGAGATCATGAAATCGTCGATGGAGTAGGTCAGGCAGATCAGGAAGGAGGAGACGATGGCGGGACTGATCTCGGGCAGGATCACCTTGAAGAAAGCCTGCCGGGGGTCGCAGCCCAGGTCCAGAGCCGCCTCATAAAGGTGGATGTCCAGCTGGCGCAGCTTGGGGCTGACATTGAAGATGACATAGGGCACGTTGAACGCCACATGGGCGATCAGCAAAGTGGGCATTCCCATGATGGTGTCGGGCAGCCAGGGCACATCCGCCGCAAACCGCTGGTAGGCCACAAACAGCAGCATCAGGGAGATGCCGGTGATGATCTCGGGGTTGACCACCGGGATATAGGTGATGTTGGTGATCACCAGGCGGGAGGTGCGCTTCATGCCGGCGATGCCCAGAGAAGCTGCCGTCCCCAGCACCGTAGCCACCACCGAGGACACCAGGGCCACTTCCACCGACACCGCCAGCGCCCGCAGGATGGAGGAATTGTGCAGCAGGCTCTGATACCACTTGAGGGTGAAGCCGGTGAACAGGGCGTAGCCCTTGCTCTCGTTGAAGCTGAACAGGATCATATAGGCGATGGGCAGATACATGAACCCGAAAAACAGGATGATATAGGTCCGCTGCATCAGGCGGAGATGCTTTGTTTTCATCAGGACACCCCCTCCATTTCGTCTTCGTCAAAGCTGGATGTAAAGCTCATGCACAGCAGCACGATGATCATCAGTACCAGACTCATGGCGGAGCCCACATTCAGATTGTAGCTGTTGCCCAGGAACTGCATCTCGATCAGGTCGCCGATCAGCAGGTTGGCGCCGCCGCCCAGCATCCGGCTGATCACAAAGGTGGACACCGCCGGCACGAACACCATGGTGATGCCGGTGCAGATGCCGGGCACGCTCATGGGGATCAGCACCCGGAACAGGGTCTTGGTGGTGTTGGCGCCCAGGTCCTGGGCGGCCTCGATGATGCTCTGGTCGATCTTGGTCATGCTGGTGTACAGAGGCAGGATCATATAGGGCACATAGTTGTACACCATGCCCAGCACCACCGCCCCGGCCGTGTTGAGCATATTGAACGGGCCCAGACCCACCAGTCCCAGCAGGGTGTTGATGGGGCCGTTGATGCTCAGCAGGCCCATCCAGGCATAGGTGCGCAGCAGAAAATTCATCCACATGGGCAGCATCACCAGCATCTGCATGATCCGCTGCTTGTTCACCCGCAGCCGGGACAAAAAGTACCCCACAGGGAAAGCGATCACCAGGCAGATGACGGTGGCGATCAGGGCCAACAGCAGACTGCGGGCAAAGACCGAACCGTAACCGCTGACCGAGGCCAGATTGGCCAGGGTGAACTGCCCTTCCCCGTCGGTCAGGGCATAGTAGCAGACGATCAGCAGCGGGATGACGGTAAACAGCACCATCCATGCCAGATACGGCGAGGCAAGACGCTTGTCATATACCTTCATCTTCTTACACCTCGCTGCGCGCCATGATGTGGATCTCGTTGGGGCCGATGCGCATCCCGATCCGCTCGCCGGGGGTGCAGGCCCGGGTGGAGTGGATCAGCCACTGGCGGCCGTCGCAGTCCACATGCATCTCGAAGTGGACCCCTTTGAAGATCACTTCCTCCACCACGCCGGTGAGCTGGCCCTCCACGGGAGAGACCACCTCGATGTCCTCGGGGCGCACCACCACCTGGACGCTCTGCTCGGGCTTGAAGCCCCGGTCCACGCAGGGGAACTGCGCCCCCGCAAACGACACCAGAAAGTCCCGGTGCATCACGCCGTCGATGATGTTGGAGTCGCCGATGAAATCCGCCACAAAAGCGTTCCTGGGCTCGTTGTAGATCTCCTCGGGGGTACCCACCTGCTGGATGACGCCGCCGTTCATGACGACGACGGTATCCGACATGGTCAGAGCTTCTTCCTGGTCGTGGGTGACATAGATGAAGGTGATGTTCATCTCGCGCTGCAGCCGCTTGAGCTCCAGCTGCATTTCTTTCCGCAGCTTCAGGTCCAGAGCGCCCAGAGGCTCGTCCAGCAGGAGGATCTCGGGTTCATTGACCAGGCTGCGGGCAATGGCCACCCGCTGCTGCTGGCCGCCCGACATCTGGGAGATGCTGCGCCGCTCAAAGCCCTTGAGGCCCACCACTTCCAGCATATCCCGCACCTTGGTGCGGATGGTCTCCTCGTCCAGGTGTTTCAGCCGCAGGCCGAAAGCCACGTTTTCAAACACGTTCAGGTGGGGGAACAGGGCGTATTTCTGGAACACCGTGTTCACCGGCCGCTTGTAGGGCGGCACCCCGGTGATATCTTTGCCATGGAGACTGACCGTACCGGCGTTGGGCTCCAGAAATCCGGCGATCAGGCGCAGGGTGGTGGTTTTGCCGCAGCCGGACGAGCCCAGCAGCGTGACGAATTCCTTGTCGTGGATGTCCAGATTCAGGCCGTTCAAAATGCGCTGGCCGTCAAAATCCACCACGATGTCCCGGAGGGATACGATTACAGAGTTGTCCATTTTCCAGATGAGTCCTCCCCTTGCTTTCTCATTTGCGCCTGCCGGCGGCAGGGCGCCGCCAGCACACAAGGGGGCTATCCGCCTGCCGGCAGGACCACCCCCAATGGGTCTATCTTAAACAATCCCACGGAAAATGTCAATTCACAAACCAAAGTTTCTGTTCCCGTCGAATCAAAAAGCGCAAAAAAGCCGGGCGCACAGCGTCTGTGCGTCCAGCTTTTGCAGAAATATGCCTTATCTTTTACATCAGCTCTTCCGCCGGGCAGAAAGCAGAGAGGGCATCCGCATCCACCCGATAGGCCGAGCTGTCCCCTTCCACGGTCAGGTAACAGCCGTCGGTGCCGGCGGCATAGGTCAGGGTGCGGCTTCCCGTATCATCGGTGACGGTCACGGTGACCGACGGTTCCCCCAGTCCCAGGGCCGCCGCATCCGCGCCGGTGACCTGTCCGGCCGCATACCCGCCCAGAACCGACAGAAGCTGCTGTACGGCCTCCTGGTCCAGAGGGGTATCGGGCTGCTGCTCCAGACGCCACTGAGTGGAGTAGGCGCCGTCCTCCCCTTCCACCGACAGGGCCTTGAGGCTGACGGTGAAGCGGTCTGCCCCATCGGCACAGGTATAGACGATCGCCTCCAGGCTGCTGGCCGTGATACCCGCCGGCTGGAAGGGAGCGAACAGCCCCTCCTTGTCATAGGCAAAGCACTCCGCCTTGGCCGGGTCGGCGGTGTAAAGAGCGCTGTCCCCTTCCCTTTGCAGATAGATGTCCCCGGTGACCGGGTTGGTGGTCCCAAAAGTATAGGTCTCGGTACGGCCCGCCGCGGTGACCGACACGGTCAGGGAGGGCTCATCCAGCCCGTAATCCTCCCCGGGCTGGGGCTCCAGGCGGCGCTTGGCCGACAGACCCGTCATGGCGGCGGCCATGGTGTTGCATTTGGTCTGATCCAGGTGGTAGTCCGGGTCCTCCGCCAGGGTCCACCGGCTTCCGTCGTAGTCCAGGGTCAGGGTCTCACCTTGCCAGGTATAGGCGATTTGGGTCAGCTCCGCCTGGGCGAACGCCGCCAGGGGGATATCCCCTGCGGCGGCTTCACTGGACGCGGCTTCGGCATGGCGGTTCGCCGCAGTCACTGCAGCCAGCGCGGCGGCGGACAGCAGGATCAGTGCCGCCAGCACCAGCAGGGTGCGCTGTTTGGCCTTCATGGCGGTACCCCCTTATCTGCGCCGGCGGCGGATGGTGACCACCGCACCGGCGATCAGCAGCCCCGCCGGGATCACCAGCAGGAAGGTCAGGCCCAGAGGGGCCACCACCCCCGCCGGGATGGTCAGCAGGTCCGCCTCCAGGGCTTTGGAATCGATGAGGATATCGCTGGACTGCCCTGTGAGGGAAGCCGCGCACCCCACCAGGAAGTCGCAGTTGCCCGGGACGCTGAGGTAATTGGCCTCGTTGTCCATGTTGGAGGACCCGATCCAGATCACCTCTGCGCCGGTGTCCTCGGCCTGCGCATAGACCGCCAGGTCAAAGGGGCCGTCCAGATCCCCCTCCTCTCTCTCGGTGGTGGTCATCTCATAGCCCGCAGCTTTGCTGTACGCAGAGCCGGAGGTGGTCAGCAGGGGTTCTGCCGTCACTCCGTCGGTGGGGGTGATCCGGATGCCCTGGGCCATTTGGACCAGCACCGGCACGCTGGACGTGATGCCGTCCAGGGCCGTGCTGACAGAGGGCTGGGCGTAGTCGGGCAGCAGATAGTAACTGTACCCATAGAGGCTGTGATCGGGGTCGCCCTCCACCACCAGGCCGTCCACCCGGGCCAGCCCAAGGCCGGCCATTACCCCGTCCAGATTGGGAGTGTCATAATAGGCATCGGTCATCAGCAGCAGCTTGCCGCCCCCCGCCAGATATTCCTGCAGGAGGGCCGTCTCATCCACCACCCCGTCCGCCCCCGCAAAGTCGCTGGCCGGGCAGTTGACGATCAGCAGGGCGCAGTCCTCGGGGATGCCGCTGGACAGCAGGCTGAGGGGAGCCGTCTCGATGTTCTGGGCCTCCAGCGCCTGGGTCAGGGTGTCCGAAAGGGCCGCTTCGCCGTGGTTGGTGGTGTAATAGGCCCGGCTGGCCTGGCCGCTGGTCAGGCGGTAGATGGCCGATGTGATCTGGCCCTCGCCGTCAAAACGAACATCGTAGGCGCCCGTCTCATAATAGCTGGCATAGTCATAGACATACAGCCCGGCGGCATCCAGCACGGTGCTGGCATCGCCCGTATCCAGGATCAGGCTGCCGGAGGCTGCATTCTCAGCCCCATACCGGGACGCAAAGGTGGGATAGACGGCGGGGTCGATCTGCTCCCAGCGGATGTGGGGACCCGCCGCGGCGTACTGGTCCAGCAGACGGGTGATGATCCGGTCCTCCGCCCCCGTCTCACAGAGATAGTAGATGGTCAGGTCTTCCTCCAGGCTGCCGGCCACCTGACGGGAGGTGTCGCCGAGGGTATACAGTCCTCCGGCAGAGAGGTCGAACTGGGTGTAGCGGGCAGGGATGGCCCCCACCAGCAGGTTGACCAGCACGGCCAGCACCACAGCCGCCGCAACGGTGGCGGCAGACAGCATCCCGCTGCGGAACACCCGGCCGCCGTCCGGGGCAGGATGCCTTTTGAATCGGATATGCAGCATACAAATCCACCCCTTTCAGACCCAGCGGCGCTTTTCCATCTGCTGCGCCGTAAAGAAGAGGAACAGCGCCGGCACGGTCAGATAATAGACCAGAGCAGGCACCGAGAAGCTGCCATTGACAAAGCTCTCAAAAGGCTCGAACAGGCACAGCGCCCCCAGCACCCGGCTGAACGCCTGGGTGAGCCAGGCGCTGCGGACCGTGAACAAAACGGCGATCCCCGCCGCCAGCAGAGCAAACAGCAGGCACCCCGCCGTCAGGCTGCGGCAGCGCAGACCCATCAGGAACCCCGCCGCTGCGGCCAGCGCCGTGAACACCAGCAGGGCCGCCCCGCTGCCCGCTGCGAACATACTGCGCAGGCTGGGCATCAGATAGGCCGACAGCAGGGCTCCAAAGCCCAGCAGGGCCGCAATGATCTGGTTCTCGGTCAGGCCCGAGAGGAATTCGCACACCGCGATGGCGGCGCATCCCAGCAGATAGTAGCACAGCAGGCTGGCCAGGTTGGAGGCCAAAGACGCCGTCGTGCACCCCAGGGCCCGCAGGGCCAGGATCATCACCGCGTCCACCCCGCAGGGCACCGCAAAGAGGGCACACATGGCCAGGTACTTGCCCACCACGATGCCCCACACCGGCACAGGGCTGGTCAGCAGCAGCTGGTCGGTGCGTGCCCGCCGCTCCTCGGCCAGGCTGCGCATGGCCAGCACCGGCACATACAGCAGCAGCACAAATACGGTACGGTAGAGGGTGTAATAGCCAAAGTCGGTCAGGCCGTAGCCCAGGTTGAGGGCAAAGAAATACAGCCCCGAAGCTGCCGCCAGAAAGGCGGTCAGCAGCCAGCCCATCATGCCGGTGAAGCTGGCCCGGAATTCCCGTTTGAAAATGGCGATCATTCCGCCCCCTCCTCTCCCGGCGCATCGGAGCCGGTCAGCTCCAGAAAGACCTGTTCCAGGCTGCGTCCGCCGGCGGTCAGTTCTTCCAATGTGCCGTCCGCTGCCAGCACCCCGTGGGACAAAATAAGCACACGGCTGCACACCGCCTGCACCTCGCTGAGGATGTGGCTGGACAGGATGACCGTGTGCTTGTGGCCCAGCTGCTGGATCAGGCGGCGGATGCCGGTGACCTGGGCCGGGTCCAGACCCACGGTGGGCTCATCCAGGATGATCACCTTCGGGTCGGACAGCAGCGCCTGGGCGATGCCCACCCGCTGGCGGTAGCCCTTGGACAGGCTGCGGATCAGGCGGGGCATCACATCTTCCACCCCGGTGCGGCGTGCGGCCGCCGCCACAGCCGCAGCCCGGCCGGCGCGGCGCACCCCCTTCAGCTCGGCGGCAAAACGCAGGTACTCGGCCACCGTCATGTCCGGGTAGAGGGGCGGCGTCTCGGGCAGATACCCCACGCAGGCCCGGGCCGCGGCAGCCTCCTCGGGCAGCGGGTGGCCTTCCACCGACACTGACCCGCTGGTAGGGGCGATGTAGCCGGTGAGGATGTTCATGACTGTGGACTTGCCCGCCCCATTGGGCCCCAGCAGCCCGCAGATCTGCCCGTCCTCCACCGTAAAAGAAAGGTCCTGCACCGCCGTCCGGCGGCCATAGACCTTGGTCAGATGCGAAACTTGGATCATGCGCACGCTCCTTTTCGAACAGTGTGGCAGGAAAAACCTGCCCACCAGCAAATATAGGCTGGAAATGTGTTCAAATCATGGCAAAGTGATGAAATCAAAAAAGGCCGCCTCCCCCATCGGGGAAGCGGCCCGTTGCTGCAAATTACTTGCGGCCAAAGCGGCGATTGAAACGATCGACACGTCCGCCGGTATCAACCAGCTTCTGCTTGCCAGTGTAGAAAGGATGGCACTTGGAGCAGACTTCCACGTGGATCTCGGGCTTGGTGGAGCGGGTGTGGATCACGTTGCCGCACGCGCAGGTGATGGTGCAGTCAACGTAATTGGGATGGATACCCTGTTTCATTTGCGATTCACCTCATTTCTGGTTCTGACGAATTGGGGCCATATTCCGATGTATGCGCCCATCACAACCTTCAATTTCGGCTACCCCCTCGAGCGGCCTTGGAAACGATTGCTGAACTATTATAGCACGAATCCGAAAAAAATCAAGGGCTTTTTTGCAGCGCGCCGCAGGCCGGGGTCCCCTTTTTTCCGGATTTGACACCGGCGCCCTTTGATGCTATACTACAAGCGCAAAAACCGAAGACCGTGGGGAGCTTATACATAGGCTGAGAGGAAGGTGTGGCCTTCGACCCGTAACCTGATTTGGATAATGCCAACGTAGGGAAAGAATGTTTTCTGTGCCGGAGATGTCCAGTTTGGGTGTCTCCGGCTTTTGCTTTTGCAGGAAGGGAGCGGATGCACAGAACGCACGGGCAGACCGTGCCGGGCAGGAGGGGAGCGCCTCAGGCCTTGTAGACAGCGATGGGAAGCCGTGTTCCGGCGTGAGAGGAAGCCAGCAAGCTTCGACCGGCTTTGGGGGACTGTGTTTGGTCCCATTTTCACGCATTATGGAGGGATTTGTCATGAAACATACCAACATCCAAAAGCTGACCATCGCCGGCATCCTCTGCGCCGTGGCCGTAGTGGGCAGCATGTTCTCGTTCCCGGTGCTGGGCAGCAAATGCGCCCCGGTACAGCACATGGTCAACATCCTGTGTGCGGTGCTGCTGGGCCCCGGCTACGGGGTGGCGGTGGCCTTTGCCGCCAGCCTGCTGCGCAACCTGCTGGGCCTGGGCAGCCTGATGGCTTTTCCGGGCAGTATGTTCGGAGCGCTGCTGTGCGGGCTGGCCTACTGGAAGCTCAAGGCCATCCTCCCCACCCTGGTCGCGGAGGTGTTCGGCACCTCGATCCTGGGCGGGCTGTGCGCCTGGCCGGTGGCCGTCTTTCTGATGGGGCAGAGCGCCGGGGAGATCGCCTTTTATGTCTACATCGTCCCCTTCCTGGTCTCCACCGCAGGGGGCGCGGTGCTGTCGGGCATCCTGCTCTGCGCACTCGCCCGGACCGGCGCCCTGGCGCAGGTGCAGCGCCGTCTGGACCTGCCGGCGAAAGGAGGCCGTCATGCTGCGGGAAACGCTTGACCGCCTGCGTGCGGCGGCGCCTCTGGTCCACTGCATCACCAACTATGTCACAGCCAACGACTGCGCCAACATCCTGCTGGCCTGCGGGGCCAGCCCCGTCATGGCGGAGGACCCCGGTGAGGTGGAGGAGGTCATCGCCCAGTGCGGCGCTCTGGTACTGAACACCGGCACTCTGCGTCAAAGCGTCCTGCCTGCCATGCTGGCCGCAGGGGCCAGAGCCAACGCCCTGGGCCTTCCCGTAGTGCTGGACCCGGTGGGGGCAGGCAGCTCCCGGCTGCGCACCGAAAGCGCCCGTACCCTGCTGGAGCAGCTGCAGCCGGCTGCCATCCGGGGCAACCTGTCCGAGATGCGCGCCCTGGCCGGCAGCGGCCGGGCCGCCCATGGGGTGGACGCCGCCCCTGCCGACCGGATCACCGCCGGGACGCTGGACCAGACGGTCGCCTTTGCCAAGTCCTTTGCCCGGCAGACCGGCGCGGTCATCGCCATCACCGGGGCCATTGACGTGGTGACCGACGGCGGACGGGCCTTCTGCATCCGCAACGGCTGCCCCGAAATGAGCCGGGTCACCGGTACCGGATGCCAGCTGTCCGCCATGATGGGGGCCTGTCTGGCCGCGGTCCCGCAGGAGCCCCTGGCCGGGGCCGTGACGGCTGTCTGTGCCATGGGGCTGTGCGGCCAGCTGGCCCGCCGCCGCATGACCCCGCTGGACGGCAACGCCAGCTACCGCAACTACATCATCGACGCGGTGTACAACCTCACCGGCGCGCAATTGGAAGAAGGTGCCGACTATGAAGTGCGATAAGGACACCCTGCTGCTCTACGCGGTGACCGACCGGGCCTGGACCGGCAGTCAGCCCCTGGCCCGGCAGGTGGAAGCCGCCCTGCAAAACGGGGCCACCTGCCTGCAGCTGCGGGAAAAGGCTCTCGACCCCGCCGCCTTTCGGGAGGAGGCCCGGCAGATGGCCGCCCTGTGCAGACGGTACGGCGTGCCCCTCATCATCAACGACAACGTGGAGGTGGCTCTGGCCTGCGGGGCAGCCGGAGTCCATCTGGGCCAGCAGGATATGCCCATCGCCCAGGCCCGCCGGATGGCCGGCCCGGACCTCATCCTGGGAGCCTCGGCCCACACGGTGCAGGAGGCTTTGGAAGCCCAGGCCGCCGGCGCCGACTACCTGGGGGTGGGAGCGGTGTTTTCCACCTCCACCAAGGCGGATGCCTCTCCCCTGCCCCTGACCACCCTCAGGGAGATCTGCGCCGCCGTCTCCATCCCGGTGGTGGCCATCGGCGGCATCACCGAAACCAATCTTTTGCAGCTGACCGGCTGCGGCGCCGCCGGGGTGGCGGTGGTATCGGCTATTTTCGGTGCCCCCGACCCGGGAGCCGCCACCGCACGGCTGGTACAGCTGGCCCGCCAAATGACCGGCCGCTGAGCCCCTGGCGGTGCGGCGGTCCCGGCCACGCTGAGATGAAAGGAGCTATCCCATGAAGAAAAAGACCGCATTGACCATTGCCGGCAGCGACTGCAGCGGCGGCGCCGGCATCCAGGCCGACCTGAAGACCATGACCATGAACGGCGTCTACGGCATGAGCGCCATCACAGCCCTGACGGCCCAGAACACCACCGGTGTGGCGGCCATCCAGGAGGCGGCCCCTGACTTTCTGGCACGGCAGTTGGACATGGTGTTCACCGACATCTTCCCCGATGCGGTCAAGGTGGGGATGGTCTCCTCCTCGGCCCTGATCCGGGTGATCGCGCAGAAGCTGCGCCAATACCAGGCCCGCAGCATCGTAGTGGACCCGGTGATGGTGGCCACCAGCGGCTCGGCCCTGCTGGAGAACGAGGCCGTGGCTGCGCTCAAATCCGAGCTGCTGCCCCTGGCCGCCCTGATCACGCCCAACATCCCCGAAGCACAGGTACTGACCGGGGCAGAGATCTGCACCCCCGCCCAGATGGAGCAGGCCGGCCGGCAGCTGTACGAGAGCTATGGCTGCGCCGTGCTGGTCAAGGGCGGGCACAGTGTCAACGACGCCAACGACCTGTTATGGACCGGGGACGGCCCCACATGGTTCTACGGCCAGCGCATCCGGAATCCCAACACCCACGGCACCGGCTGTACCCTGTCTTCGGCCATCGCCTCCAACCTGGCCAAGGGCTATCCCCTGCCCCAGGCCATCCAGCGGGCCAAAGAGTATCTGTCCGGAGCTCTGGCCGCCATGCTGGATCTGGGCCAGGGCCGCGGGCCCATGGATCATGCCTTTGACCTGCACAGCCCCTTTGGGGCGTGAGCAGGCCAGCCCAGCCGCACCCACACGAAAGGAGCTATCACCATGCGAACCTATGCGACCCAAATGGAAGCCGCCCGTCTGGGCATCGTCACCCCTGAGATGAAGGCGGTGGCTGCTCAGGAATACCGCACCGAAGAAGAGATCCGCCAGCTGGTGGCCCAAGGCCAGGTAGCCATCTGTGCCAACCGGCTGCACACCTGCCTCAAACCGGCGGGCGTGGGCTCGATGCTGCGCACCAAGATCAACGTCAACCTGGGGGTCTCCCGCGACTGCAAGGACTATGACGTGGAGATGAAAAAAGTGATGCTGGCCGTGGACATGGGGGCCGACGCCATCATGGACCTGTCCTCCCATGGAAACACCCAGCCCTTCCGCCAGAAACTGACCCGGGAGTGCCCGGCCATGATCGGCACCGTACCCATCTACGACAGCGTCATCCACTACCAGCGGGATCTTGCCACCCTGTCGGCCCAGGACTTCCTGGATGTGATCCGGCTGCACGCCCAGGACGGCGTGGATTTCGTCACCCTCCACTGCGGCATCACCCGCAAGACCATCCAGCAGATCAAGACCCACAAGCGCAAAATGAACATCGTCTCCCGGGGCGGGTCGCTGGTCTTTGCGTGGATGAGCATGACCGGCCAGGAAAACCCCTTTTATGAATATTTCGACCAGATCCTGGATATCTGCCGGGAGTACGATGTCACCATCTCGCTGGGAGACGCCTGCCGTCCCGGGTGCCTGGCCGACGGCAGCGATGTGTGCCAGATCGAAGAACTGGTCCGGCTGGGCGAACTGACCCGGCGGGCCTGGGCCAAGGACGTCCAGGTGATGGTAGAAGGCCCCGGCCATATGCCCATGGATCAGATCGAGGCCAACATGAAGATGCAGCAGACCCTCTGCATGGGCGCTCCCTTCTATGTGCTGGGCCCCATCGTCACCGACATTGCCCCCGGCTACGACCACATCACGGCGGCCATCGGCGGCGCCATGGCTGCGGCGGCAGGAGCTGCCTTCCTGTGCTATGTGACCCCGGCGGAACACCTGGCCCTGCCCAATCTGGAAGACGTCAAGCAGGGCATCATGTCCGCCCGCATCGCAGCCCATGCAGCCGATATCGCCAAAAAGGTGCCGCACGCCCGGGATGCCGATGACGCCATGGCCGATGCCCGCCGCACCTTCGACTGGGACAAGCAGTGGGAGTGCGCCATGGACCCCGAGACCGCCAAGCGCATCCGGGCCGACCGTTCCCCCGAATTTGAGGACAGCTGCTCCATGTGCGGCAAATTCTGCGCGGTGCGCAGCATGAACAAGGCCCTGAACGGAGAGTACATCGATATCCTCTGATCGGAAAAGAACCAAAATCATTTCAAGCAAAAGACCTCTGCCCGTCGAAAGGCAGAGGTCTTTGATTTGGACCGGACCGCGTACGGCACAGGCCAGCGATATAGAGAAAGAGCTTTTTATCGCTGTTTTATCAGCCTGTGCGGCGTTTTTTGTCCAGACGCATTTTGTCGGCGATCATGGCGATGAACTCGCTGTTGGTGGGCTTGCCGCGCAGGCTGTGGACGGTTTCCTTTTATAAAAGGAGGCAATAGATTCAGCAACCAGCTTCCATATTGATTGGTTTAGGATTGAATTACTTATAGTATTGATAGTATAGCATGAATCCGCAAAAAGTCAAGCAGATTCTTTAATTTGTTATAAAAAGTTTACACGCCAATATTTTAAATGTTAAGTTTTAATTTCTTGACAATTGCTTAATTTTCTTCAAAAAATTAAGGCACCACCTCTTGACTTTTCCTGAATGTGTTGTATACTATAAGTAAATGATATGCCTGTTCACATGAGCATACATGCAATCTGCAAAACGGGCATATCCAGAGCTGACAGAGATACATACCTTATTAGAAAGGGGCGGTTCAGATGGCATAGAGCATTGAGAGCAATTTTTTTAAGTTGAATGTTAGTTTTTCAGAACAAACAACTCTCCTCCCCCCCACCATTTGACTTCCGTTTAGTTCTGAGCCCCGCGAAGAACTAAACGCGAACCTTAGATTAAAACTTTAATTTCTGAGCGCAGCGAAGAAATTAAACGTTTTAATTAAGTTCTTCTTGGGTGGGCTGGGGGTGCGG
>NZ_NFLM01000039.1 GCF_002160915.1 Faecalibacterium sp. An121 | reverse complement strand
GTTTCATAATGAATTTTTCCTCCTTATGGTGTATAAAAGATAGAGACCCAAAACAGGTTCAAAGGAAGGTCCTTTCCTTTGTGTGCCTATCATAACATACCCCCCCCGGTGTCAAGACCTAATTTCAAATTTTTCCATTTTTTCTTTATTTTCTTTAGTTCACATTCCCTAACTTCGGGCGCAGGAGGATTCGGAGGCAGCAAAAAAGCAGAAAAGTCCGGAAAGACACGTCTTTCCGAGCTTTTTTGAAAACTTTTTGGAAAAATCAGCGCTTGGAGAACTGGGGAGCGCGGCGGGCAGCCTTGAGGCCGTACTTGTTTTTATCGAATTCGTTTTTCATCTTATTATCGTATTATTTTTAAGCATCTTGTCCAGTTAGCCCTTCCGGTTGTCTTTTGGATGCACCATTTTATCTTCTCGGACGTTTCTCGAATCGCCTGGCGCAGCTTCAATATACGCTTAATAACCGGATTGTTTTTGCTTCTTTTTCGCCCAATTGCTTGATTTGAACATACTGTACAATTGTTACAACCTGCTTACAACTTGATTTCTGGATGGGGACTCTTTTAACGCAGCAATCAGCTGTTGCTCACAAGGTCCTTCCACATAGTAGATACACTTGCCCTTATTGTTCATTGGCCCACCTCATTTCCAGTTCATCTAGAAGAGAATCCTGTGGCAGTGAGGCGAACATATCGTTTTCAACAGCATTTCGGATGGAAGTTGACAATTTTCTTTGGATAGGTAAAGTTCACACTGAAGTCATGGAATCCATAAATTCCATCCATCGTAAGATTTAATACGATCATCATTTCACCAGCCTTCCATTTGTTCGCTGTTAAGTTTTGTTTTGCTTTCCGCACCTTCACGGCCAATTGCCTGGTTGACAAGGCCATGCAGCTGCTGCGGCTGATTGTACTTCACCTTGGCGTAAACATCCATTGTTATTCTGCTGTTCTCATGCCCCGCCAGGTATTGTACCGTCTTGGGGTCCACCATAGCGTAAATCAGGTTGGTGATGTAGGTGTACCGAAGCTGATGGGGTGAGACATGGAAGTCCATGGTGTACACCAGTTTGGGGTTCCTGGAAGGGTGGCCTCCCAGTTTGGGCTCTACAACATATCGGATCGATTCACCATTGATATAGCGGTAGTAGTACCGCTTTTCGGTGGAACGGACTTTGATGTATTGCCATATCTTGGCAAACTGTCCGCCCGTCAGCGGTTCTCCCCTGCTGTTTGCTATCACGAATGCAGACGATGACGCCTCCTTGGCCTCTTTGAGGCACTGCACCAGGCAAGGCGGGATGGGAATGTCCCGCCGGGCCGCCGGCGTTTTAAGCTCTGTTGTGATGACCGGCCGGTTATGCTCTGTATGCCAGGCTCGCCGGACAGAAAGATAGGGATGCTCTTCGTCCAGAAAAACGCAGTCCCACTGAAGCGCCAGGATTTCCTCCCGGCGCAGCCCCGCATACAACCCCAGCATAACAAATACATAGGGCGGCAGGTCACGGATCGTATCCAAAAGCACTCTGACCTGCTCGTCTGTCAGCGCCTTCTTTTCCTTTTTTGCCACTCCCCCTTTTGCCGGCAAGGCAGCCGCCGGATCATAGCAGATGACCTTGCTTTGCATGGCCGAGTGGAAAATATTTTTTACCAGCATAATCACATTGCTGTAGGTAGCACAAGACTTTTGCGCCAACGGTACCAGCATCAGGCGCAGGTCATCCGTTGTCACCTCGTCTATGTACATATGGCCTATGGGCTTTTCGATATGGTTCCTGACCGCCGTCTCATATCTTTGCAGCGTTGTTGTGCGGATCGTAGCCGAACGCATTTTCAGCCACTTCTCACAATATTCCGCTACCGTGGGATACGCCTGCCGGAATTCGGCCTCCTCAATTTGACGCTTGGCCTCCTGTACTTTGTCGTAGAGTTCCTCGCAGGTCTTTCCATAGAGAGAAACGCGCCTGCCATCGGCGTCCTTGATACGGGTCCGGTAATACACGACGCCTTTCAGCGTCACAGTCTTATATTGGGGGATCCGCTTGGTTTTACGCTTTGCCATGTTGGGCACCTCCATTCCTTCGGGATGATTTCCGCACTCCCATTATCCCAACCACAAAGACCGTTCTCAAGGATGTCGCCTATGTCCTATGTAAAAAGGAGCAAGGACCTTTTGTCCCTGCTCCTTTGCTATATGGATTCTGTTTGAGCATCCCACTGTGAAAACGCTTTGTTCAACACGCCGGCCAGTTCGTCCGGTCTGTTATACTTTACCTTTGCATAGATATCCATCGTGATCTTACTGTTCTCATGGCCTGCCAGGTACTGGACTGTCTTGGGGTCCACTGAGGCATAGATCAAATTGGTGATATAGGTGTGCCGCAGCAAATGAGGTGTGACCTCAAAGTCGATACTATAAACCACGTGGCCATTGTAAGCCGCCTTTTCTCCCAGCGTCGGCCTGACGGTATGCCTGATCCGCTTTCCATCCACATAGCGGTCATAGTGCCTCTCTTTGGTGGAACGGGTGACTACATACTTCCATAGACGTTTGAACTGCGTATAAGACAGCGGTTCCCCTTCCCGGTTCGCTACCACATATTCTGAAGCAGACGTTTTTCTTGCTTCCCGCAGACAATCTGCCAGGCAGTCAGGTAATGGGATCTCCCGTTTTGCCGCCTTTGTTTTCAGTTCCGTCAGGATCACCGGGCGGTTATGCTCGGTGTGCCAGGCCCGGCACACCCTCAGATAGGGCGTATCGCAGTCGAGAAAAACAGCATCCCACTTAAGCGCCAGAATTTCCTCCCGGCGCAGGCCCGCATACAGCCCCAGCATGATGAATACATAAGGCGGCAGCCCCCGAACTGCATCCAAAAGAACCTCGACCTGATGATCTGTAAGGGGGATCTTATCCTTTTGCGGAACGCCGCCCGCCTTTCCCGAGAGGTAGATCGTAGGGTCTTCGCTGATCACTCGGCTTTCCTTTGCTGCACAGAAAATACATCTATATAGAATATGGACGGACTTATAGACAGAAACAGACTTCCTGGATGCCGGTATAAGCGCCATACGTATATCATCCGTAGTCACATCTGCCATACGTTTATGTCCCAGCGGTTTAATGATATAATTTTTCACTTTGGACCGGTAGTCTGTCAACGTCGTTGTCCGCACTTGTACGGACTGCATTAACAGCCACTTTTCACAGTATTCCTTAACGGTTGGCGACATTCGCCGGAATGCCCGGCTTTCCATTTCATCCTGCGCTGTCAGGACTTTGCCATACAGCTCGTCGCGGGTCTTTCCATAAAGAGCGACCCGTTTGCCGTCTGTATCCTCCATGCGAGTACGGTAATATGCAGTCCCGTTTGTTTGGACCATCCCGTAATCAGGAGCCTTTTGCCGTTTTCCTGCCATATCTTGGCACCTCCCATTCGCTTATATTGGCAGTTCTAGTATGGCAGTTCCCTGCCGCATCCGCAAGGATGGCGGCTGTCAGCGCCTTGCCGCCCGTGGCTTTCTATATGTTTGCATCGGCTCTTTTGTCTTGGCACGGTGGGTACAACGGGCCATATATTCCTGAATGGCGCTATCCGTAAAATAGACGCAGCCGTTCTCTACATACTGAATGTAAGTAATCAGGCCTTCTGTCCTGGCGGCATCCAGCGTGGTCACGCTGATCCTCAACCGCGCCGCCGCTTCCTTCCTTGTAATAAGCTTATCCATCGGTTTCACCGCCCTTTCTGCTCCTGTGCCTGCTTCCCATGATCTGTTCGGGAATGTAATAGCCAAGCTGGACCCGAACCGCTTCATCGATCCCACGCATCTGGCCGCGGCTGACCTTGCCCAGATAGCGGATGACGCTGGTTTTGTCACAGGTATCGATCTGCTCGGCCAATACGGTGGAGGGACGCTCCAGCCCTTTTGCCTTCCGGAGCAGATAGTGGGTGGGCAGCCGTTTTTTCTTATTGATTTTGGATGTCAGCGGCGCAACGGTGATGGTGGGTGCGTAAAAATTGCCGGTATCGTTTTGAAGCACGACCACCGGACGGACGCCGCCCTGTTTTGACCCAATCGGTGCCCCCAGATCAACCAGGTATAAATCACCCCGTCGGTAAATCCAGTCTTCTTTCATTGTTTGCCTCCTGTCTCCATATACCAATATATGGATAAAGACTGCCGGAAAATCTATGCAAGTGCTCTGTTCCGGCAGCGCTTTCTTGTAATATGGTTTCTCTGTATTTTTCTCCATACCCCAGAGATGTGGGATTTCTCACAAGCGGCAGCTTGCTAGGCTGCTCCATTGGCTTTAGACCACCCCGCCTTCTTTGTGGCCGGGCTGCGAATTACAGAAGTATCATGATCCCTTGTCAGATTTTTACACCGCCGCCGGGGGCAACCCGGCATTTGCTGCTGTTGGATCGCTCAGTCGCTAAAAGACTTCATGGCGCACAGCCGAAGGCTCCGCCTGACAGGAATGTGCCTGGAGAAAGATTCTTCACTTTTCAAGGTACAGATGCAGCTCTTTGAATGAAACTGCATTGCTTGGTACATCTATATTGTACAGAGTTCCGCCCCTTTTGTCGTGGGCCTATCCGGCCCATTTTGGTAGGCCAATCTGGCACAATTTTTTCCTCCAGGCGACAGCAAAGCGATGGCCCGGCCATCGCTTTGCTGATCGTCGATCTATGATCTCATCGCGGTTGTTGCAGGTGTGTATCAGCGCCATAGGATAAAGTATCGATCACAGACTCCAACCGGTCTACAATTCCCAACAGCTCATTTTTCACCTTCATAGGGTCCGAACTTTTGCCAGTCAAAAGAAAATCCGTACTGACATCCAGCGCCTTTGCAAGACGAACCAGCATCTCAAAGGAGCAGGTCCGAGTCCCGCGCTCCATACGACTGACAAAATTGCTCTCCACATCCAATGCAAGAGCCAGGTCAAATTGGGTCATTCCATGCGCCTCTCGCATCTCCCGGATGCGAAGCCCAAACATCTGCCGGTCAAAACTCATGTTCGTTCCTTTCCGCCTGTTTCAGACGTAGGGATACAATCTTTTGCGGGCAGCTCGATACCTCTGCTATCAGCCTGATGACGCATCAAACAATAGGGTACTATCTCCTGGCATCCACCCGGAGTGGATCGCACTTCATGTATCCCTAGCCCTTAATGCATATCAGGCCTTTTATTTTTATAAGTTCCTACCGGCAGCAAAAAGGCCGCCGGCAAGGTGGACCTACTGCAATCTATAATGCAGGGTCCGTCCTTGTCGGCGGCCTCTCATGTAACATCTGGTTCAACACACCAACAGAATCAAGTATATGACCTGGGAATGGATTTACGCAGCCTGTTTCATCTCAACCATCCCGTCGTTATACCGCAATCGATTCAATTTTCAGCAAGCAAATATACGGCCGAGTCACGCTTCCTTCTTGGGGCATAGATGTCAAAACGAGTATGACGCCGCCCAATCCGCCGTCTGACCATAACTGTCAAGCAACCGGCACATTCCGCCTTGATTGTATCGCCCGCGGTTTTCTGTGCCTGAGATCTGTTGCCACAATGGGGGCAGTGCCATGCAATAGGCACCCAGGTTTCCTTTTTGTCTTTCATCTTCGCCCTCCTTAAAATACCGTGTTGGCGCGTTTCATCGGCTTTGGGTGCGTTTCTTCCATCCTCAGCGATTTTCTTTGCATTCCAATTTTCCGCTCTCGCTGACGAGGAAATTTTTCCCTTCAGCCAAAAAAGTCCCACTCACCTCCTTGCGCATTCTCACAAAATCGTGTATAATTGCATAAAGTGAAAATTGATAGCATCATTATATGCAATTTCATAGCATATGTCAAGCAATTTATGCAATTTTGTTTCTTGTTTCAGAAAACTGTATGCAATTTGTTACACATTTAATGGTGCAACCGAATGACAGCGAGGTTACAACGGGATGAAATTTGGTGAAAAAATACATAAACTAAGAAAACAATACGGCTTCACGCAGGCGGAACTTGCCGAAAAATTAGGGGTACACCATCGCACCATCATCGGATATGAACGTGATGGGCGCTATCCCAGGGACCGTAACATCTACAAAAAGCTTGCCGACATTTTTCAGGTCCCCGTTCATTACCTCTATGAGGATTCCTCTTTTATAGACGAGGCCGCCTCTGCATACGGAGAAAGCGGCAAAGAGGAAGCAAAGCAGCTTGCCATGGAATTATCCGAATTATTTGCCACCGGAGAACTGTCCGATGAAGATATGGACAACATCATGTATGTGATGCATCGTGCTTATTTCCAATATCGTGAATCAAAGCGTGTAAAGGAATAAAGCTCACCCCCAAGGACTGAAGATGTCGGTATCAAACCGATCCCTTCAGCTTCTACGAGAAGAGGTTATCTACCCATGAATTCCATTCAATTACATCAGAAAGCAAACGAACTTGTACAAGTCATCGGTTCCCGTGACATCCGCAACATCACACGAAGCCTCGGCATGCAGGTCTCAGAGATGCCCTTTGATTCGATCCTTGGATTTTTCACGTTTCAATGGGAATTCCATCAGGTCGTTATCAACGACAAGTTGGACAAAGCAACCAAGCAGATGGTATGCGGTTATGCACTCAGCCGCTACGCCGACGCCTATCTGTTCGCATCCAAAGGCACTTTTTGTAAAATGAATTACATTTCCCACACACATCTTTCGGATTATAAAGCCAACGCCTTTTCATCCCATCTAATGCTGGACAGTGATGAGGTATACCATCTGACTACTTTGGGATACGACGCTGCCCAGATCGCTCATCAAACAAAACGCCACCTGAACCTGATCCTTTTCAAACTTCTTGAAATGGATCAGATGGGGTTTGACATGTCTCATTATTACAGGATCCATCGACAGTTTTTGAAAGGACACCAGCATCTGGCTCATTTGGGATTTCAGAATATATAGCAATGTTTCGCCAAATTGAAACATGAAACCAAACATCTGCCATATAAGCAATCCTATAGTGGATAAACTCATCCCGAGTTCCGCAAACAGGGCGTCGGCTTGTGCCTTCAAATCCGCGTCCATGCGGATGCTGATGTTTGTGGTATTTCCAGCCATATCATCAATCCCTTTCTGCTGGTATATGCCATTTGCACGAAAAAAGCAACATTATGCACGAATATTTAACATTATGTTCCATGTCATGCTGTTTGTGCGTAAGCGCCTCACGAGACCCCGTACTTGACAACAGAAAAGGACCGGCCAAAGCCGGTCCCCTAGATTATTCCTGTTCAAAACAACTGCGCATGTAGTCGCTCCAGGGCATCAGGTCC
>NZ_NFLM01000038.1 GCF_002160915.1 Faecalibacterium sp. An121 | reverse complement strand
AATAGAACCAATATTCCTTCTGTTGTTGATCGCACCAAAACAAAAGAACTTTTGCGTCACGAAAGATAGGGTCCCTCTGCGGGGGTCGGCTGCAAAGCCGGCCCCCGCATTGTTTTTGTTTTGGCCGCGCTTTTTGCGTCCGGCCGGTTTTTTTGCGCTGGAAGGCGCGGCATTGTTGCGCGCGGGGGGCGAATCGTGTATAATCGTTGCCGTAAAAGTATTTATCCCGTTCTGGAGGAACGTTATGAAACATCGCTATTGGATCTTTGATATGGACGGCACCCTCACCGACAGTATGCCCATCTGGGCCCAGGTGCCCTATGAGCTGGTGCGCAGCTTTGGCAAGGTCCCGGCCGAAGATCTTGGCCGGGTGCTGCTGCCCATGAGCGCGCTGGAGACCGCGCAGTACCTCATCACCACCTATGACCTGCCCCTGACCATCGACAGCTATACCCAGGCCGCCATGGACGCGGTGGACCGGCTGTACCGCACCGTCTCCCTCAAGCCGGGGGTGGAGCAGACGCTGGCCCGTCTGGATGAGGCGGGGGCCAAAATGTGCGTCTGTTCGGCTACCTGGCAGTTTATGTGCCAGCGGGTGCTGGGCCGGCTGGGTGTGCTGGACCGGTTCCAGTTTGTGCTGTCGGCCCAGGAAGGCCGCACCAAGCACCAGCCCGACATCTTTTTTGAGGCGCTGGGCCGGATGGGCGGCGCCGATCCCGCCCAATGCATGGTGTGCGAGGATGCCCTCTACGCCGCCCGTACGGCACGCCAGGCCGGCTTTGATGTGATCGGGATAGCGGACGCAGCCTCCCGGCCCGATGAAGCCGCCCTGCGGGCCCTCAGCTGTCAATATCTAACACAATGGGATCAATTGGACTGGGCTGAGGTATAAAGGATACCTTTGACTGATAGCGCACCCGCTGGAGCCAGGCCTGCAGCGCCTGGCACACCTCGGTGCGGCGCAGAGGAGGCAGAGGGATCGTGGCCCCGCTGTACATCTGCACATGGCGGGCGGCCACCAGCCGCACCTGCGCCAGGTTGATCAGATAGGAGCGGTGCATCTGGATGAACCGGGGGTCATCCCGCAGGCAGGCGGTCTGCTGCACAAAGGAGGTCCGCTGGGTCAGGCTGGACACCGTCTCCCCGTCGATGAGGTGGTAGTGGATGCTGTGCTGGATGCACTCCACATACTCGATGTTGGAAAAGGCCAGCACCCGCTGTCCCCCTGCAGTGGACACCGTACAGGCAGGACCGTAGAGTGGCTCCACAATGCGGCTCAGCAGGGCGGCGACGCGGTCGTACTGCAAAGGCAGCAAAAAGTATTGCAGGGCGTCCAGCTGGTAGGCCTGGCAGGCCCAGACCGGGCTGGCAGCCATAAAGGCCAGGGCGGTGCGCGCCCCCCTGCGGCGCAGCTCGGCCAGAACCTGGATGCCCTGGGGCAGGCAGATCCCTCCCGTCTCGGGCAGATGTACCAGCCACAGGTCCTGCTCGCCGTCCTGGCACAGCATCTCCTGGGGGTCGGCCATCTGTGCGATGACGCATTGATCCCCGCGCCGAGCAAAATAGTCCTCGCAGTGCCGCCGCATGGCCTTGAGCACCGTGGCGTCCTGCGCAATGATCGTGATCCGGTAATTCATCCCATTACCCTCCTAACAGGAAAGGAAGTGTCGTTCCATGCCCGACCGCGAACAGCCGCTGGTCAGCATCATCGTGCCAGTTTACAACGCCAAAAACCATATCGCACGCTGCATCGAGAGCATCCGGGCCCAGACCTGGCGCAACATCCAGATCATCGTTCTCAACGACGGTTCCCGGGATGTCAGCCTGCCGGTGTGCGAGATGTTCCGCAAGGTGGACAGCCGCATCCTGCTGGTGGACAAGGCCAATTCCGGCGTGTCCGACACGCGCAACCTGGGCCTCAAGCTGGCCCGGGGCGAGTACATCCAGTTTGTGGACAGCGACGACTACATCGACCCCGACTACACCCAGAACCTGGTACAGGCCGCCGAGGCCCACCAGGCCGACCTGGTCATCGCCCCCTATAAAATGGTGGTGCCCCCTGCCGCAGGCCATGGCCGCCGCCTGCAGGACAAGCTGGCCAGCCTGCTGGCCCAGGACGGCGCCGCCCCCCAGCCCGAGGAGGAACCCGAGGTGCGGGTATACAGTTTCCTGCCTCCGGGGCTGATGGATACCGAGGGCTTTGCCCTCCACCTGATGGATCAGCCCGCCTCCTACTATTACGGCGTGCTGTGGAACAAGCTCTACCGCCGGGATATCCTCACCGGCAACGAGATCTTTTTCGTCAGCCAGATCCACTGGTCCGAGGACCTGGTGTTCAATTTGCAGTACATCCAATACGCCCGGCGGTTCTATTCCATTGACCGGCCCGGCTATTACTATGTGCAGAACCCCCAGAGCATCATCCACACCCAGATCAACCCGGCGGCCATCCTCAAGATGAAAACCACCGTCTTTCCCTATTACAAGGCGCTGTACCAGCGGCTGGGCCTGTATGAGCAGAACAAGGCCGCCATATGCAGGTATCTGGTGGACGCCGCCCCCGAGAACAACCTGCCCACCGACCCGCTGGACAATATGGTGGCGGACACCTTCCGCAAATGGGACGGCCTGACGATGGAGGCAGCCAACGCCGTCACGGCGGCTGCCCGCAAAAAGCAGCAGGAAGACGCCCAGCCCGGCCGGGACGGCTGACCGGGAATACCTGCGCCCCCCGCCAGAGATGGCGGGGGGCGCTTTTTTGTTTGGGATCAGGCGCCGATGGCGGCGCACTTGGCGGCCAGCCAGTTCCGCTCGTCCTCGGTCAGGCGGGGGGCCAGCAGCTGGAACACCTTGCGGTGATAGCCGTTCAGCCAGTCCAGCTGTTCCCGGGTGAGGACGCCGGGCACGATGGGGCTGGTGGCGATGGGCACCCAGGTCAAAGGCTCGAAGCAGAGGAAGGTGCCGTATTGGTTGTCCTCTTTGTGGCGGCACTCCAGCTCGTTTTCGATGCGGATGCCGAGGCGCCCGCCCTCATATACGCCGGGCTCGTCGGTGACCACCATCCCGGGCTGGAACCGGACCTGGTTGCGGCCGTTCAGGGCGTGGGGGCCTTCGTGGACGTTGCCCACAAAGCTGACGCTGTGGCCGGTGCCGCAGCGGTAGTTGATCAGATGCTGCCACAGGGGCTCCCGGGCCAGGGTGTCCAGCATCTGGCCGGTGCAGTAGTCCAGCCACACCGCCCGGGCCAGTTCGATGTGGCTCTGGAGGGTCCAGGTGTAGCACAGACGCTCCTCCTCCGTGAGGGGCCCCATGGGATAGGTGCGGGTGATATCGGTGGTGCCGTCCAGATAGGTGCCGCCGCAGTCCACCAGCAGAAAGCCCTTGGGCTGCAGGACGGCGTGGTCCGCATCGGTGGCGTGATAATGCATCATGGCGGCGTTGGCGCCGTAGGCTGCAATGGTGCCGAAGCTCTCCACCAGGAACTTGTCCTGGGCGCTGCGGTACTTGTGCAGGATCTCGTCCACCGTCCGTTCGGTGAGGGTCTCGCCGGCAGCCATCCGCTCCTCCAGCTCTTTCTGGAAGCGCACCATAGCCACGCCGTCCCGCAGATGGCACTCCCGGCTGTGGGCCAGCTCGGTCTCGTTCTTGACCCCCTTCATGGGCAGCAGGGGATCGGGCAGGCTCTTGACGGTCAGATGGGGGTTGCCCTCCAGGGCGCGGAACACTGCGTAGTTCACCGAATCGGGGTCGGCCAGGACGGTCTGCTCCCGATCGTACCGTTCCAGCCAAGTCAGTACGCTGTCGTAATCGGCCAGCTGTACCCCGTCGCCGGCCAGGGCCTGGGCGGCCTCGGGGGCCAGCCGCTGGCCGTTGATGAACAGGACCGCGTCGGTCTGGGTGACAAAGCAGTAGGCCATGGCATAGGGGGTGCACTGGATATCCATGGCCCGCAGGTTGAGCAGCCAGGCGAGGTTGTCCAGCTTGCCCACCATCTGGGCGGTGCAGCCCCGTTCGGCCAGTTTTTGGCGCAGGCGGGCCAGCTTCTGCCCGGGCGTGGCCCCGGCGTACTCCGCCGGCAGCAGCCAGGCGGGGGTGGCGGGCAGGGCAGGACGGCCCTCGACCCACAGCTGATCCTCCAGGGTGAGGGTGCGCACCTCCACGCCCTTGGGGTCCAGCACTTTTTGCAGCTCCCGCACCAGCAGGCAGGAGGCGGTGAGGCCGCACAGGCCCAGGCTCTGGCCTTCGGCCAGGTGGGCGGCGCAGTATTCTTCCACGGTGGGCACGCCCGGCTCACCCATCCGCATCAGCTGGATCTCGGTGCCGGCCAGCTCTTTTTCCGCCTGGACGAAAAACCGGCCGTCCGCCCACAGGGCGCTGCCCTCCATGGTGACCACCAGGGTGGAGTTCTCCCCCGTAAAGCCCGAGAAATATTCCCGGCTGTTGTAGTGGGCGGGCAGGTATTCACTGGAATGAGGGTCCCCGGTGGGGATCAGATAGGCTGCGACGCCGGCGGCCTCCATAGCGCCGCGCAGGGCCGCCAGCCGCTGGCTGACAGTAGACATGATGCAAAACCTTCTTTCTTGCAGTTCGGTGGGCGCAGCGCGCCCGCGCCTCTATTGTAGCATTCCGCCGGAAAGAATGCAAACCCCTGCTTTTTTCTGTATGCGGGCATTGACAGGTTTGTTATAATAAAGATGTATGGAACAGTGGGGCAGTGCGCCCCTTTGAGCATGACAAAAAGAAAACGAGGCAATAGACAAATGGCAACCAAGATCGATATTTTCTCCGGCTTCCTGGGCGCCGGCAAGACCACCCTGATCAAGAAGCTGATCCGCGAGTCCTTCCAGGGACAGCAGGTGGTGCTGATCGAAAACGAGTTTGGCGAGATCGGCATTGACGGCGGCTTCCTGCAGGAATCCGGCATCAAGATCAATGAGCTGAACGCCGGGTGCATCTGCTGCTCTCTGGTGGGCGATTTCCGGGAGGCGCTGCGCCAGGTGGTGGAGCAGTACCACCCCGACCGCATCCTCATCGAACCCTCGGGCGTGGGCAAGCTGTCCGACGTCACCCGGGCGGTGGAGGCAGTGGCCGAGACGCTGGATGTGGAGCTGTCCAGCTTTGTGACGGTGGCCGACGTCAACAAGGTCAAGCTGTATATGAAGAACTTTGGCGAGTTCTACAACGACCAGATCCAGAACGCCAGCTGCATCCTGCTCAGCCGCACCCGCGGCGCCGACCCCGACAAGGTGGCCGCTGCGGTGGCCCTGCTGCGGGAAAAGAACTCCACCGCCACCATCGTCACCACACCCTGGGAGGATCTGACCGGCGCGCAGATCCTCAAGGCCATGTCGGAGCGGGAGGACTTTGCCGCCCGTCTGCTGGCCCTGGCCGCCGAGGCCAACGCCGCCCATGCCGGCGAGGATGAGGAGGACGAGCACGAACATCATCACCATCACTACGACGAAAACGGCGTGTGCAGCTGCGGTCACCATCATCACGACCATGACGAGGACGAACACGAGCACCACCATGAGGATGAGGAGCACGAACATCATCACCACGATGAGGACGAGCACCACCACGACGGCGAGGGCCATTGCTGCCATCATCACCATCACCACCACGGCCACGACGCCGACGAAGTGTTCACCAGCTGGGGCATCGAGACGGCCCGCACCTATACCCGGGCGGACATCGAGCACGCCTTGGATGAGCTGGAGAGCGGCAAGTACGGCATGATCCTGCGCAGCAAGGGCATCGTGGACGGCGGCGCTGACGGCTGGCTGGAGTACGACTATGTGCCCGGCGAGCGGGAAGTGCGCAGCCGTACCCCCGATGTGGGCGGCAAGCTGGTGGTCATCGGTTCCAAGCTGGACGAAAAGGCCATCGCCGCCCTGTTCGGCTGCTGATCGATCGCGAAGGAGAAACCTTATGGCAAAGGAAATTCCGGTCTACCTGTTTGTGGGCTTTTTGGAGAGCGGCAAGACCACCTTCATCCAGGAGACCTTTGAGGACCCCAACTTCGATTCGGGGGACAAGACCCTGCTGCTGGTGTGCGAGGAGGGGGAAGTGGAGTACCAGCCCGGCAAGTTTGCGTTTCCGGGCACCACCGTCCAGGTGATCGAGGACAAGGCCGAGCTGAATCCCCAGAATCTGGCCCGCCTGGAGAAAGAGTCCGGCGCAGGCCGGGTGGTGATCGAGTACAACGGTATGTGGCTGCTGCAGGATCTGGCCGAGGCCCTGCCCCCCAACTGGCTGATCTACCAGGTGATCGCCACCGCCGACGGTTCCACCGCCCTCACCTATGCCCGCGACAACGCCATGCGCAGCCTGCTGCTGGACAAGATCGCCCGCAGTGAGCTGATCGTGTTCAACCGGGCCGAAAAGGTCAATACCGACGAGGCCCGCCAGGAGCTGCACCGTCTGGTGCGCCAGGCGTCCCGCCGGTGCGACATCGCCTATGAGTTTGCCGATGGCAGTGTGGCCTACGACGATATCCCCGACCCGCTGCCCTTCGACATCGACGCCCCCGTCATCGAGATCGGGGACGAGGACTTTGGCATCTGGTATCTGGACTGCCAGGAGGACCCCCAGAAGTATGCCGGCAAGACGGTGCGCTTCCTGGCCCAGGTATGCCAGACCAGCCGGGCAGGCAAAAACAGTTTTGTGCCCGGCCGCTTTGCGATGACCTGCTGCGTGCAGGACATCCAGTTTGTGGGCTTCCCCTGCGTGTACGAGGGCTACAAGGCGCTGGAACAGCGCAGCTGGGTCACCGTTACGGCACGGGTGAGCTGCAAATTCCACAACATCTACCGGGGCAAAGGTCCGGTGCTCAGCGCCACCAGCGTGGAGCCTGCCCACAAGCCCCTGCATGATGTGGTGACCTTCTCCTGAGGCTTTGCCGGCCGGCGCCGGTAAACCATATCCGCCCGCAACAAGGATCAAGCACAAGGAGGGTTTTGAGATGAAAGCGTTATTCCAACTGTTGGGTGCTGTGGCCGCTGTGGCTGCCGCTGGCCTGGGCGCGGCTGTCCTGGCCAAAAAGCTGGGCAAAGAGTGTCCCATCAAGGTCACGGTAGACGTGGCCGAGGACGCTGAAAACGCCGAGAAGGACAAGGAGACGGCCGACAAGACCACCGCAGCCTATGAGGCCGGGGTGGCCGCAGGCAAGGCCCATGCCGAAGCCATCCGCAAAGCTGCCGAGGCCGAAGCCGCCGAAGCTGCCGAGGACGCCGCCGAGTCCGATGCGCCTGCCGCCGATGAGCCGGACCAGCCCCCGCAGGACAAAGAAGCTGAATGACCCTCACAGCCCCCGCTTTCCCGAAAGGAAGGCGGGGGTTTCTTTTTGCCCGGCGGGCGGAGTGGTAAGGCGAACTGAACCACCTGAAAATTTCCTCTCACCCTCAAGGTTAGAAACTCCAAACTAAAGAAAATAAAGAAAAAATGGAAAATTTTGAAATTGGGTCTTGACACCGGGGGGGGGTATGTTATGATAGGCACACAAAGGAAAGGACCTTCCTTTGAACCTGTTTTGGGTCTCTATCTTTTATACACCATAAGGAGGAAA
>NZ_NFLM01000037.1 GCF_002160915.1 Faecalibacterium sp. An121 | reverse complement strand
CTCTATCTTTTATACACCATAAGGAGGAAAAATTCATTATGAAACTCAAGAAGATTGCTTCTCTGGCGCTGGCCGGCATCATGGCCGTCAGCATGCTGGCTGGCTGCAAGGACGGCAATAACAATAATGGCGGCGCTTCTTCCAGCAGCGAGCCCACCACTACGAATGTTGTTACCTACGCAAATGATGTGCTGTCTGCTTCCGAGAAGGAAGTTTTCACTTTTACCAGCAGCACCAATCTGGATACCATTCTGAAAAATGTGGCTACTGATACAAGCAAGTTTGATAGTACTGGCATTGAGAGGGTTTTTAATTCGACTGTCGCTGTGAACGGTCAGGTTCAGCGTGACGGTAATACTGGATGGCAGGAAATCAATTTGCTGGAAGGCGTTGAGGGTAAACTGGACGGTATTGTCACAGAGGATTTTACTGATCTTCCGAGCTCCAATGTAAAGACCCAGAAGAAAGTTGAGCTGTACACCATTTCTGGTGCTTATGAGGAAAAAGCTGCCGTTCAGAAGATTGTTGAGAATTTCTCTCAGTATATTAACAATTATGTTTTCCCCGAGAGCGTTGATAAGAAAGATTGCAGCTATACCGCAGAGATCAGCGCTCTGAAGGTTGCTAGCCCTGAGGACGCAGAGAAGACTGCTTGGGTTGTTGCAATGGTCTTCACCCAGACTTCTACTGCAAAGGCTAATGCTCAGGCCTAAACTTTACTTATAACACCCCCGGGGCACCATACCGGGAGATGATATAAGGGGCGTGCAGGTGCCAGAGACCACCTGCGCGCTCGGGTAAAACACCCATCCGATGTGGCGGCAAAGAGGAATAGAACCAATATTCCTTCTGTTGTTGATCGCACCAAAACAAAAGAACTTTTGCGTCACGAAAGATAGGGTCCCTCTGCGGGGGTCGGCCATACGGCCGGCCCCCGCATTGTTTTGTGGGCGGACAGCGCAAAAAGCCCCCGCCATCCTTTGCGGGATGCGGGGGTGGGGTCAGATCACATAGTCGTCCCCGGCCTGGGCGGGGCGCGCCAGGTCGGCCAGGGTGATCTTGTCCAGATAGGCCCGGATCACCTCGTCCAGGCCGCGCCACATTTCGTAGGTGCGGCACTCGGACAGCCGGCCGCAGTCGGCGCCCGGCTCCAGACAGGCCACCGGGGCCAGGTTGCCTTCGGTCAACAGCAAGATGTCCGATATCCGGTATTGGCTGGGGTCGCGGGTCAGGCGGTAGCCGCCGCCTTTGCCGCGCAGCCCCTGCAGCAAACCGTTCTGCACCAGGGTCTTGAGGATGTTTTCCAGGTACTTTTCCGAAATCTGTTGGCGGGCGGCGATCTCTTTCAGAGGGGTGTATTTCTCGGATTGGTGTTCGGCCAGGTCGATCATGACCCGCAGGGCATACCGGCCCTTGGTGGAAACGATCATATCATCCGCTCCTGTCCAGCCTGCGCGGGGCACAGGCTTTTTACCTATTATACGACAAGGTAAATGGATTTTCAACCGTATACGGTCGGAGTGTTGACAAAAATAGTGCCCAAAGTTATAATTCCCTTAAAACCAGTGGTCAATAGGGGTGTATCGGAAAAGCCAACGATGCCGCAAGATTCGTCCCGACCTGCCGCAGCGGCGCGGCAGATGGTATTTTTGGCAGACCGAACCGTAGGGGGCAGATACACTCTGGCAAAGGGCCGCCCCCGGCCCGCACAGGAGGTATACCCATGAGCCATATTTATACATCCGCCGACCAGCTGATCGGGCATACGCCCCTGCTGGAGCTGACCCACATCGAGCAGAACGAATTGCTGGAGGCCCGGATCCTTGCCAAGCTGGAAGCCTTCAATCCGGGCGGCTCGGTCAAGGACCGGGTGGCCAAGGCCATGCTGGATGACGCTGAGGCGCGCGGCCTGCTGGGCCCCGGCGCGGTGATCATCGAGCCGACCTCGGGCAATACCGGCATCGGTCTGGCCAGCGTGGCGGCAGCCCGGGGCTACCGGGTCATCATTGTCATGCCCGAGACCATGAGCGTGGAGCGCCGGCTGCTGATGAAGGCATACGGCGCCGAACTGGTGCTGACCGAGGGCAGCAAAGGGATGAGCGGAGCCATTGCCCGGGCCGAACAGCTGGCCGCCGAGATCCCCGGCTCCTTCATCCCCGGTCAGTTCGATAACCCCGCCAACCCGGCCGCCCACCAGAGCTCCACCGGCCCCGAGATCTGGGAGGACACCGACGGCCAGGTAGACCTCTTTGTGGCGGGCGTCGGCACCGGCGGCACCATCACCGGCGTGGGCCGCTATTTAAAGGAAAAGAATCCCGCCATCCGTGTGGTGGGGGTAGAGCCTGCCGGTTCGGCGGTGCTCAGCGGAGGCGCGCCGGGCCCCCACGGCTTGCAGGGACTGGGGGCAGGCTTTGTGCCCAAGGTGCTGGATACCGCGGTCTACGACGAGATCCTTCCGGTCACCGACGAGGCAGCCTACACCACCGGCCGCCGTCTGGGCCGTGAGGAAGGGGTGCTGGCAGGCATCTCGTCGGGCGCCGCCCTGTGGGCCGCCATCCAGCTGGCCCGCCGCCCCGAGAACAAGGGAAAGACCATCGTCACCCTTCTGCCCGACACCGGCGACCGGTATCTGTCCACCAAGATGTTCTCGGAGTGAGGGGTTATGGCAAGTTTGCTGGAGCAATGGCTGGCGCTTGCCATGCCCATGCTGGAGGTCCTGTTTTTCAACCTGCTCACCTTTGAGCTGTGCGCCCGCCGCCGGTACAGCCTGCGGTACACCGCCGGGGTGCTGGCCGCCTTTACGGCGGTTTTCCTTGCAGCGTGGATGGGGATGCAGGCGCTGGGCTTTCCAGTGGGCAACGGGCAGATGACGCCGCTGAGTTTTCTCTATCTGCTGCCCTACAAATACCTTTATAAGGGCACCTGGACCGGTTTGGCCATCGTCATGTGCACCTGCTGGATCTACACCCTGGGGGTGCTGACACTGACCATCCAGCTGACCGCCCTGCTGGACCTGAACGGCCCCTGGGCCGTTGTGGCGGTGGAGAGTCTGCTGTTCCTGGCCAGCCTGACGGTCTTCTACCGGCTGGCGCTCCCCAAGTACAACTATGTGCTGCAGCACATGGAAGGCGCCCCTGCCCACTGGAACCGCTTCATCGTTGCGGAGAACTGCCTGTGGCTCCTGCTGCTGTACACCATGCATCTGTCCTTCCTGGATACCGAAGGGAAGGTGGTGCATCTGCTGGCGGTGCTGCTTCTGCTGACCGTCATCTATGTGTCCTACTTCATCCTGTACCGGGCGCTGCTGGATACCGACCGGATGGTCCAGCTGGAAAAAGCCGCCCTGGAAGACCCGCTCACCCGTCTGGGGAACCGCGCCTGTCTGTGGCAGGACCTGGACGCCATGCTGGGAGAGCAGAAGCTGTTCTCGGTGGTGTTTATGGACCTGGACCGCTTCAAGCAGATCAACGACCAGTACGGCCATATGGTGGGGGACGCTTACCTCCAGCACTTTGCCCGGATCAGCGCGGAGATACTGGCGCCCCGGGGCAGGGTCTACCGGTTCGGCGGGGATGAGTTTGTGGCGGTGTGGTCCGGGGTGATCCCTGCGGCCATCCTCCAGGAGATCAAGGCCTGTTCCAGATGGGACGAAGGGGCGCCCTGCCCCTTCAATCAGGTCAGCATCGGGGTCCTGCACTGCCGCCCGCCCCACCGCGGCGCCGAGAAGATCCTGCAGCAGGTGGATCAGCTGATGTATCGGAACAAGCTGAAAAAACAGGGCGGAGACCTCCGGGAGTGAGTCCCGGACGTTCCCGCCGCATATTTGGGTCTGTATGAGACAGCCTGGCCTTTTGGCCGGGCTGTCTTTTTGGGTCAATCCATGGTGTGGGTGGAAAAGACCGGTTTATCCTGCCACAGGACAGGGCGGCCCGCTGCCAGGGTCCTGGGCATATCCAGCAGGCGCTGGTTGGCGCTGCCCCGGAAGCGCAGGGAGATATCGTACTGCGCCTGGACAAAGGGACCGTCCACCAGTACGTCCAGCAGGGCCAGCAGGCTGTCGGTCTCGGCGCAGCGGCAGCGGCTGGGCTGCTGCCCCAGCAGCTGTTCCAGGGTGTAGCCGGAATAGCACCACACCGTCTTGTCAGGGTAGAGGGATTTGAAATTGCGCACAAAGGGGAGCAGTTCCTTTTGGTTGGCCGGCTCCATGGGCTCGCCCCCCAGAAGGGACAGCCCTGCGATATAGTCGGGCTGGCAGGAGGCAAAGATCTGGTTGCGCACTTCTTTGGTGAAGGGCTGGCCATAGCCGAAATCCCAGGCCACCTCGTTGAAGCAGCCGGGGCACCGGTGGGTGCAGCCCGAGACGAACAAACTGGTGCGCACGCCGGGACCGTTTGCGATGTCGCAGTATTTGATGTTGGCGTAGTTCATGGAAATTCCTCCTTGCCGCAGGGTAATTGCGGCAGAAATGGCCCTGCCTGGAAGGGCCTTTTGTTTGTTACGGAATTACAGATCGTTCTGCAAATAAGAGTGTGCACGATGCGCGAACACTTTTCCGTGTAGATAGAACGAAAAATATTGCCTGGGACTGGTAAAACTTGTATGTGACGCCGAAATCCGTGATTGTTCACAAAAAGTTATTGATTTCGTTGTGCAGGATGAATATAATACAGGCAAGGACGCAGATAGAGGGCGTCCTGGAAAGGCCGGCGGTCGCCGCCGGAAATAAGTGGCCCGTTTGGTTTCAAAGCGAGGGCTGCGCGCCGGAGCTTTGGCCCGGGCAATGCACGAGCAATGGGAGCCATTGCTCAGACCAAAAGGAGAGACCACTATGAAATATATCGAACTGATCCTTGCTTCGATCAGCACCAAGGCCGCCATGCAGAGCCGGATGGAAGACGCCTGCGTTGACCGCTGGGGCTTCTGCCTGGACAGCCAGAACTGACCGAAGCCGACCAAAACCGACAGAAAGGATGGATGCTTTTATGATCGAGAGAGTCAGAGTAAGAAACATTGACCAGATCAATAAGATCGCCTATGTGGCCAGCGCGCTGGACAGCGACGTGGGTATCCATGACGCCAACGGCCAGATCGCCGATGCCAAGAGCCTCTTGGGGCTGCTGCGGCTGGACTACACCCGCCCCGTGGAGGTAGTCTCGGAGAACGCCCGGGCCCTGCGTGCCTGCGTGCGCGCCTGCGCTGTCTGAGCGCCCTGCCGGAAACCGATACGGCGCCCCGGGACCTGAGGGTCCCCGGGCAGACATAGGATGACACAAAGAAACCCCCGCCGGAGCGATCCGGCGGGGGTTTTTGGCACTTACAGGTGGAGCACCCGGTCCCGGATCTCCTGGGTACGGCCCTGGTTCCAGAACTGTGTCCCGATATAACCGCAGGTGCGGCGGGCCACGTTCAGCTTGCTCTGGTCGCGGTTGCCGCACTTGGGGCATTCCCACACCAGCTTGCCGTCGTCCTCCACGATCCGGATCTCACCGTCGTAGCCGCAGCACTGGCAGTAGTCGGATTTGGTGTTCAGTTCCGCGTACATGATGTTGTCGTAGATGAACTGGAGCACGCTCATGACGGCCTCCAGGTTATCCTGCATATTGGGCACTTCCACATAGCTGATGGCGCCGCCCGGTGACAGCTTCTGGAACTCGCTCTCAAACTTGAGCTTGGTGAAAGCATCGATCTGCTCCGACACATGGACGTGGTAGCTGTTGGTGATATAGTTCTTGTCGGTGATGCCGGGGATGATGCCGAACCGCTTCTGCAGGCAGGTGGCAAACTTGTAGGTGGTGGACTCCAGCGGGGTGCCGTAGAGGGAGTAGTCGATGTTCTCGGCCTGCTTCCATGCCTTGCAGCAGTCGTTCATGTGCTGCATGACGCTGAGCGCAAAGGGCTTGGCTTCGGCGTCGGTGTGGCTCTTGCCGGTCATATACTTGACGCACTCATACAGGCCCGCATAACCCAGGCTGATGGTGGAGTAGCCGCCGAACAGCAGCTTGTCGATCTTCTCGCCCTTCTTCAGGCGGGCCAGGGCGCCGTACTGCCACAGGATGGGAGCGGCGTCGCTGAGGGTGCCCAGCAGCCGCTTATGACGGGCCTGCAGGGCCCGGTGGCACAGGTCCAGCCGCTCGTCAAAGATCTTCCAGAACTGCTCGAAACTGCCCCCCGAGCTCAGGGCCACGTCCACCAGGTTGATGGTCACCACGCCCTGGTTGAACCGGCCGTAATACTTGGGCTTGTTGGTCTCGGGGTCCACATAGGGGGTCAGGAAGCTGCGGCAGCCCATGCAGGTGTAGCAGTGGCCTTCGCCGTTCTTATCCACCTTCAGCTCCAGCATCTTCTTCTCGGAGATATAGTCGGGGACCATCCGCTTGGCGGTGCACTTGGCAGCCAGCTCGGTCAGATAATAATAGGGAGAGCCGGGGCGGATGTTGTCCTCCTCCAGCACATAGATCAGCTTGGGGAAAGCGGGGGTGATCCACACGCCGGCCTCGTTCTTGACGCCCTGGTAGCGCTGGCGGATGGTCTCCTCGATGATGATGGCCAGATCGGCTTTCTCCTGGGGGCTGCGCGCCTCGCCCAGATACATAAAGACGGTGATGAAGGGAGCCTGGCCGTTGGTGGTCATCAGGGTGACCACCTGGTACTGGATGGTCTGGACGCCGCGGTTGATCTCAGCCCGCAGCCGCTTTTCCACGATCTGCTTTTTCCGCTCCTCGGTGACGGGCAGGCCCTCCATCTCGCTTTCCACCTCGGCTGCGATCTTCTTGCGGGAGACATCCACGAAGGGAGCCAGGTGGGTCAGGCTGATGCTCTGGCCGCCGTACTGGTTGGAGGCCACCTGGGCGATGATCTGGGTGGCGATGTTGCAGGCGGTGGAGAAGCTGTGGGGTTTCTCGATAAAGGTGCCCGAGATGACGGTGCCGTTCTGGAGCATATCCTCCAGGTTGACCAGGTCGCAGTTGTGCATATGCTGGGCAAAGTAGTCGGCATCGTGGAAGTGGATCAGGCCCTCCTGGTGCGCCTTGACGATGTCGGGGGGCAGCAGCAGCCGCGCGGTCAGGTCTTTGGAGATCTCGCCGGCCATATAGTCACGCTGCACGCTGTTGACGGTGGGGTTCTTGTTGGAGTTTTCCTGCTTGACCTCCTCGTTGTTGCACTCGATCAGGCTGAGGATGCGCTCGTCGGTGGTGTTGGTCTGGCGCTTGAGGTTCTGTACATAGCGATAGGTGATATAGTGGCGGGCCACGTCGTGGGCCTGGATGTCCATCAGCTGGTTCTCCACCATATCCTGTACCTCTTCCACGCTGACGGCGCGGTTGAGGCACTGGCACTTGTCGGTGACCGCTGCGGCGATCTGGGTGATCTGCTCGCGGCTCAGGCGGAGCTTTTCGTCCACCGACTGGTTCGCTTTGGAGACAGCCACAATGATCTTGGTGATATCAAAGGGCACTTCGGTGCCGTTCCGCTTGATGATCTTCATGAGGTCCTCCTTCTCTCTGGTGCAGACTGCACAGGGCGCCGGCCGCGCCGCAGCTGCATTTATGGTTATGGCAGGCCTGCCCTCTGCCCGGGGACCGTCCGGAACAGCCTCTCTTTATGAATAGGAAATAGGCCCTGCGCGTCTGTGCGATGGAACAGGCGGCCAGCGGCCGCCTGCTCTACAATGTCTATCATACCATTATTTAGGGCTAAGTCAAGCCTCTAACCACAACATTTAGTGTTTTTCGGAATGTTGCCCAAAAATGGACCCGGAATTTCAGAGGGAATCAGGGGCCAGGGAGAGAAGCGGAAAAACTCCCAAAAAGTTGAAAAAAGGGGTTGACAAAAGGAGGAAAGAGTAGTACTATACATGAGCGCCCAGCGGGGCGCCCACAAAACGCAAAAGAGCTTGCGAAAAGCTTCAAAAAAAGAGCTTGACAAGCAAGGGCGGATGTGGTAAAATAAACAGGTCGCCGGTCGAAAGACAGCGCGGCGCAGGACCTTGAAAATTGAACAATATCGAATACTTGTAACGGAACCTTTAAAGTGTTGGAAACACTTAAAAT
>NZ_NFLM01000036.1 GCF_002160915.1 Faecalibacterium sp. An121 | reverse complement strand
AAAAGATAGAGACCCAAAACAGGTTCAAAGGAAGGTCCTTTCCTTTGTGTGCCTATCATAACATACCCCCCCCGGTGTCAAGACCCAATTTCAAAATTTCCCATTTTTTCTTTATTTTCCTTAGTTCGTATACTCTAACTTTGGGGCAGGGGACTTGGAGGCAAAGAAAAAGCGCCCCGCTTTCGCAGGGCGCTTTCGGGCGCAAAAAACTCCCCCGCCGGGTCTAGGGACGGAGGAGCCTTTTGTAAGGAGGAAAATCAGAAGGGAGTTCTGTATTCCGGAAATTGGACCTGTAAACCTGTTTTGGTAGGTTCGCAAAATTAGTTGTTGGGCACCTGTTCGCCCAGGGTGGCCTCGACGGTCATCATCTGGCCGTCTCTGGCAATGGTGATGGAGATGGTGTCTCCTGCGGCGTGCTGGTCGATGACCGCGCTCACGTCATCGCGGGAGGCGATCTCCGCGCCGTCGATGCTGACGATGCGGTCACCCGGCTCCAGTCCGGCGGCAGCAGCTCCGGACCCGGCGCTGACCTCCACGATGTAGATGCCATAGGTGGATACGCCCAGCTGTTGGGCCGTGGCCTCGTCGGTGACGGCCACATAGGTGATGCCCAGATAGGGCCGTCCGCTGACATAGCCGTTCTCCAGCAGATCCTGCGCCACATCGATGGCGTCATTGATGGGGATGGCAAAGCCGAGGCCCTCGGCGCCCGAGGCGTCCGACTTGGCGTTGACGATGCCGATCAGCTCACCGGCCATATTGAACAGGCCGCCGCCCGAGTTGCCCGGGCTGATGCTGGCGCTGGTCTGGATCAGGGACAAATTGAGGATGGAACCGTTGTTGTTCTCGATCGAGACATCCCGGTTCAGGGCGCTGACGATACCGTTGGTGACGGTGCCGCTGAGGTTGCCCAGGGGGTTGCCCACGGCCACCACTTCTTCGCCCACGGCCAGGGCGTTGCTGTCGCCCACAACGGCGGGGGTCAGGCCGGTGGCGTCGATCTTGAGCACGGCCACATCGCTTGCGGTATCCGAGCCCACCACCGAAGCGGTGTAATCGGTGTCGCCCACCGTGACGGTGATGTTGGAAGCCCCGTCCACAACGTGGGCGCAGGTGAGGATGTAGCCGTCATCGCTGATGATGACGCCGCTGCCGGCGCCCGACTCGATCTGGCGCTGGCCGAACCAGGACCAGTTGGAGTAGACCACCGCCTCGGTGGTGATGGGCACCACGCTGGGGGTGACCAGGGCCGCCACCTGTGCGGTGGTCAGATCGTCGCCGCCGGTGGAGGTGGAAGACGCCAGAGCGTTGGTAAGCTGCTCGGTGCGGTCGGATGCCTGGATGACCAGTTTGTTGTGGTCACCCACCATACTGCCCACATAACCGCCGGCAAACCCGACGGCCGCTGCCAGCACCAGGGCCAGCACGCTGCGCAGGATCGAACCGGCCCGGACGCGGCGGCGGCGCTTCTTGGGCATCTCGCCGGGGTCCTGTACCGGATGCATCTCAGGGGAACGGGGCGGCTGTGCGCCGCCTCCGGCTTCATATTGGTTGGCGGTGTTGCTCCCGCTGCTGCCTACGTTTGCATAGCCGCTGCCGCCATTGCCACTGCCGGAAGAGTTGTAGAGGGAGGAATAATCGTATTCCCATTTGTTCTCATTATCCATACTCGTATCATTTCCTTTCATGGAGGACGGAAGGGGGTGGGGTCTTGACCTTTCCCCTTCGGCTGATTATAGTTTAACCTGAAATTGTGAAAACCGCTTCATGCCGCCGTGAAGAAAATGTGAAATCCGGTCGTTTGGCGCCGGTGCAGAATCAAAGAGGCAAAAAGGAACGTTTTTATGAAACTTGTTCAGACAGAGGAGGGCTTTGCCCTCTACAAGGAAAAGACCCTGACGGGCCGCTGCGCCTTCCGGCAGGAAGGGGACTGCACCTGCCTTTCGCTCCTGTGGATCGATCCGGCCTGGCGCCGCCGGGGCTATGGCTCCTACCTGCTGCGGCAGGTGCTGCACCGCCTGGGCGGCTACGCCGCAGACACCGCCAGCTGTTTTGCCGCGCCGCTGCCGCAGGAGGCGGGGGAGGAGGCCTTCTGGGCCAAGTTCGGCTTTCAGCCCGAGGCGGGACGGCTGGTGCGCCGGCGCAAACCCGACCTGACCGCCGTCCGGCTGGCCCAGGAGTTCCTGGCCGCCCGCCTGCAAAGCCCCCGGCTGCTGGTGGACGCCACCTGCGGCAACGGCGGGGATACCGCCTTTTTGTGCCGCCTGGCCGGGGAGGAAGGGCAGGTGCTTGCCTTCGATATCCAGCCCGCGGCCCTGAAGGCCACCGCCGCCCGCCTGGAACGGGAGGGGATCCCGGCCCGGCGCTGCCGGCTGGTGCTGGACAGCCACGCAAACCTTCTGCACTACCTCCAGCCCGGTTCCGCCGACGGGGTGATGTTCAATTTCGGGTGGCTGCCCGGCGCCGACCACACCGTCCACAGCAGCGCCGGCACCAGCATCCCCGCGCTGGAGGCGGCCCTCCAGGCGCTGCGCCCCGGCGGCGTCCTCTCCGCGGTGCTGTACAGCGGCGCGGTGATCGGGGACACCGAAAAGCAGGCGGTCCTCTCCTGGCTGCACACGCTGCCCCTGGAGCGGTACACGGTATTGACCTGCAGCTTTGCCAACTGGGCCGCCAGCGCGCCCCTGCCCTGTTTTGTGCTGAAAAAATAGCCCAAAACTGCGCTTTTCCTCTTGCGCGCTGGGCCGTTTTGGCGTAATATAGAATATGTGTGTCATGGATAGATCAGAAGGAATCATCAGGAGACCAGACCCATGTAAAGCAGAACGGAAGCCATCGTATGCATCATTCCTTTCCCGATAGAAAGACAGAGGTACTATGACAAATCGTGAAGAAATCGAACGCCGCCGCACGTTCGCCATCATCAGCCACCCCGACGCGGGCAAAACCACCCTCACCGAAAAACTGCTGCTGTACGGGGGAGCCATCAACCAGGCCGGCTCGGTCAAGGGCAAGCAGAGCGCCCGCCATGCCGTCTCGGACTGGATGGACATTGAAAAGCAGCGCGGCATCTCGGTGACCTCCTCGGTGCTGCAGTTCGACTATGCAGGCAAGTGCGTCAACATCCTGGATACCCCCGGCCACCAGGACTTTTCGGAGGACACCTACCGCACCCTGATGGCCGCCGACTCGGCCGTCATGGTGATCGACGCCGCCAAGGGCGTGGAGGCCCAGACCATCAAGCTGTTCAAGGTGTGCACCCTGCGGCATATCCCGATCTTCACCTTCATCAACAAGATGGACCGGGAGGCCCGGGACCCCTTTGAGCTGATGGAGAACATCGAGGAGATCCTGGGCATCAAGACCTATCCCATGAACTGGCCCATCGGCTGCGGCAAAGACTTCAAGGGCGTGTTCGACCGGATGAGCCGCAGGGTCCTGGCCTTTGAAGGAGACGGCCGCGCCAACGGCGTACGCAAGGTGGACGAGATCGCCCTGGAGCTGGGCGACCCCGGCCTGGACGAGCGTCTGACCCCCTACCTGCACCGGCAGCTGGTGGACGAGATCGAGCTGCTGGACGGCGCCGCCGAGGAATTCGACCTGGAACGGGTGCTGAAAGGGGAGCTGAGCCCGGTGTTCTTTGGCTCGGCCCTCACCAACTTCGGCGTCGAACCCTTCCTGCAGGAGTTCCTCCGCCTGACCCCCACCCCGCTGGCCCGTCTGGACAGCCTGACCGGCCAGCCGGTGGACCCCTGCCGGGAGGAGTTCTCGGGCTTCATCTTCAAGATCCAGGCCAACATGAACAAGGCCCACCGGGACCGCATCGCCTTTATGCGGATCTGCTCGGGCAAGTTCGAGCGGGGGATGGAGGCCTTCCACGTCCAGGAGGGCAAGAACATCAAGCTGGCCACCGGCACCCAGCTGATGGCCCAGGACCGGGCCATCGTGGACGAGGCCTACGCCGGGGACATCATCGGCCTGTTCGACCCGGGCATCTTCTCCATCGGCGACACCTTGTGCACCGGCAAAAAGAAGGTGCAGTTCGCGGGCATCCCCACCTTTGCCCCCGAGCACTTCGCCCGCATCGAGCAGAAGGACACCATGAAGCGCAAGCAGTTCGTGAAGGGGATGGAGCAGATCGCCCAGGAGGGCGCCATCCAGATCTTCCGCGAAGTGGGCGGCGGCATGGAAGAAGTGGTGGTGGGCGTCGTGGGCGTGCTGCAGCTGGAAGTGCTGGAGTACCGCCTGAACACCGAGTACAACGTGGAGATCCGGATGCAGCACCTGCCCTTCGAGCAGATCCGCTGGATCCAGAACGACCCCGACAGCTACACCCTGCGCGGGCTGGACCTGACCAGCGACACCAAAGCGGTGGAGGATATGCGGGGCAACCGTCTGCTGCTGTTCACCTCCGAGTGGGCCGTGCGCTGGGCCACCGACCACAACCCCGATCTGAAATTGAGCGAATTCGGCAACCTGGAGTTCTGATCCCCCTTTGCCAAACGCAAACAACAAGGCCCCCGCTTTTCCGGCAGGAAAGCGGGGGCCTTGCTTTGGGTATGTGCGGGAGGTATTTGAGAGGTTTTCGTTACTGCGCCTTGTACCAGCTGCCGGACGCGGTATATTGGCCGGGAGTCACAGCCACAGGAGCACTGGAATCATCTGGCTGATAGTACAAAGTGCCATCTGCACTGCGGCTGTATTTGGAGAAGAACTCATTCCAAATCGAAACACTCTCCTCTTGGAGATAAACGTGAGGCGTATCCTTGACCTCTGTGAATTTAACCAGAGGCACACCGGCATCATTGGCAAATGTCTTAGTGACAAAAGCGCCATCATAGGCGGTGCTGTCTGCCACTGCTGCCTCGTTGGTCCGGTTTTGCTGGTTCCATGCCTGGAGAGAAGTAACCGTAGCGCCGCCCGCTACCAGTTCGGGGTCGCCGGCACTGTCATATTCTCCCAGGAAAGACCAGGTGGGCAACAGCACATTGGAGTCCATCGCTTCCATAGGGGCGCTCATATAGCCTACCGGTGCGATCGCCGCAAAGCGACTGGCAAAGCGGGAACCCAAAGCCCAAGTCATCAGACTGCCATTGGAGTGTCCGGTCGCATAAATCCGGCTGGCGTCGATGTTGTAATCGTTCTCCATCCGGTCCAGCAGGGTATCAATGAAGTCGAGGTCAGCATCAGGGTCAGTATCTTCACCCGCCAGGGCACTGAACTGTCCAGCCAGCCACATGGCTGTCGGGATATTCCCCATGGCGTCTGCTGGACGAACCAGCCCTTGTGCAAAGACCACAATAAACCCATTTTCCTCTGCCACATCATACCAGCGGGATTCCTCCGCAATGGCATACATGGAAGCAGTATAACCGTGCATCACCAGCACCAGAGGCATTGCAGTTTCTCCTGTATAGCTGGAAGGTACATACGTCATCCAACGGCGGACTTCACCATTGATATTCTCCTGATGGATCGAGAAGCCAGGCTGGCTGTAATCCTGAGCCTTGGCCACCCGTCCGGGCAGCTGCATGGCCATAAACCGTTTGTACTGACCAGAGAACTGATTCCAGATGGCAGAAGGGGACTGCCGCTGTTCGCTGATCCACACCTCAGAAGCAGAGCCTTCCCGGCCGGTGGTATAAACCGCTTCCGCCACCTCGTTGCCCTCGGCAGGGACCGCCTGATTGGCGCGCAGGTAATAATCCAAAACAGCCTGGTTGCTCTCCCCGGTATCCGAGTGGATAAACCAGACCGGGGTATCCACCGTCTTGGCCGCAATGGCCTCCTCGGTCACGCCTTCTGTGGAGTCGCCCGGGAAAGGCAGGACATATGCCTCTCCCAGAGTTTCCAAGGATGCCGCGGGCACGCCGGTCGCATCCACTGCACAGATCGAGCTAAAATCGCTGGCCCAGCGGCCGCCGAACAACAGAGCAGCTGCGCCGCCCTCCTCATAACCCACCAGAGCGGTGTGGGATTTATCCATCGAGAAAGCCGCGGGCAGGGTCAGGCTCTTGCTGCGCATGGTCTGATACAGCTGGTTCAACAATGCGGCGTCATCCCGGCCGTCAGGGCTGAGGGTCAGGTTCCAGGTACCGCCATTTTCCGGCTCGATAAACACCAGGCCGATCTTATTACGGTCCGCTACCGCACGCCATTGCAGACCAGTAACTGAATGGGAGAACGCTTTTGCTGTGGTGTGGTCCGGGGTCATAACAATCACAGCCGGAGCCCAAGGGTCCATACCGTCGGGCAGGTAATAGGTGGCTATACCCGATGTATTCTCGTCCACTGTAATGGGCACATTGTGGAACAAACCTACGTTGACATTCACATAAGGGTCGGCAGCGTCATATTCGCTCGTTTGGCCGCCGATCAATCCTGCGGATGCCGCCCAACGGGCAATGGGCGCATACCAGTCGGATGCGCTGAGGGTAGCTTGGGCATTCTCTTCTGCTGTGACAGCATAGGCTGAAACCACTGTACTGGCCATCAGCCCCGCTGCCAGAGCGATAGAGACAGCTTTTTTCCATGTACGTCTCATCCTTGTTTCTGACCTCCTTCGATCTGACAGTTTTCCGGGACAAGCAGTGGGGCGGAAATCGCCTCATCTTGTCTGCTTTCCCAAAATTTAAAACGAATATGCTATTTTATTACCACATTTTTCAAAATTTGTAAACAGAATAACCACATTTTCGTCCAAACAAATATACTAGAATTCCAATTTTTGTGCAACATTCAGCCCGTTCTTTTATCATTTCTGGCAGACCGATAAAATGCAGTTGGAACGGGTCATCCAGTTCCCGGACCAAGAAGACAAACAACAAGGCCCCCGCTTTTCCGGCAGGAAAGCGGGGGCCTTTTGGCGCGTCTTAAAAACCTTGGTTTATTCTTTTTCAAAGCGGCTGTTGAACTGGTCCAGCGCCAGAGCGATGACCACGCCGGCGGCCATGCAGACGAGATTGGGCACCAGAGCTGTGGCAAAGCTGCCAAAGGGGATGATGACCAAAGTGGCCGCGATCACGATGCCGATGATGGCATGGAAGGCGCAGGAATAGAACCGGGTGAACAGGGTGTCCACCGCCTTGGCCAGGCAGATGATGGTCACAAGGCCGCCCAGGCCGCCGGGAAGCAGCACCGACAGATCCAGATGGCCCAGACCCTCCACAAAGGGGGTGTAGAGGCCCAGGGGCATCAGCAGGGTGGAAAAGCTCATGCCCGGGGCGATGATGCTGAGGGCCACGCAGAAGCCGCAGAACAGATACCAGCCAAAGCTGGGTGCAATGGCCACCGAGAGGGCGTCCAGCCCGGTCAGCAGCCCCAGCACCAGGGCAAAAGCCGCCGCCATGGCCACATAGGAGCCACGGGTGCGGCCTTGTTCGCCCGCTTCCCGGAACAGAGAGGGCAGCATCCCGCCGATCAGGCCCACAAACAGGCAGACCGACTGGTCCGGGTAAGCCTCGAGGAAAAAGGCCAGCAAGTTGGCCACGCCCAAAAAGCCGATGGCCGCCCCCAAAATGACCGGCAGCAGCCGGGGCAGGTGGGTGCGCCAGTTCCGCAGGGGATTGGACAGCAGCTCCATCACCGGTTTATAGATGCCAAACACCACGCATAACACGCCGCCCGAGATCCCGGGCAGCACAGCGCCCAGCCCGATCAGCGCGCCCTGCAGCACACGCAGGGCCCAGCCGACGGCCCTTGCCGGGCGGTTCAATGCAACTTCTTCACCATCACGCATAGAAAGTTCCTTTCTGAGCAAGGCCCCACCGCAGGGGCGCAGTTGTTCTTTTCCACTATCATAACCGTACCGCAGCTATTATAGCACAACTTTGCCCGGCGTAAAGTGAATTTTTTGTTGCAGAGCCGTCCCGCCGCACAAAAGCGGCGCACACAAAACAATGCGGGGGCCGGCTTTGCAGCCGACCCCCGCAGAGGGACCCTATCTTTCGTGACGCAAAAGTTCTTTTGTTTTGGTGCGATCAACAACAGAAGGAATATTGGTTCTATTCCTCTTTGCCGCCACATCGGATGGGTGTTTTACCCGAGCGTGCAGGTGGTCTCTGGCACCTGCTCGCCCCTTATATCATCTCCCAGTATGGTGCCCCGGGGGTGTTATAAGTAAGATTGATTAGACGTTAGCTGCTTCGGTAGCAGTCTGGGTCACAACGATAGCAACAACCCAAGTGCTCACATTGCTGTCATCAGGAGCAGTGACTTTCACAGCGCTGATATCTGCAGTGTACTCACAATCCAGGCCAGAAGTAGAAATCGTGGTAGGGAAGAAATCTGCACTATTCATAGTAGCAGGTGCCCAATAATTAACAACCAACTGAACCGCAGCGTCCTGAGCCAGTTTACCAGAAACTTCATACACCCAGTTTACGGTCTTAGTGCCCTTTTGAGCAGTAGTCTTCAAACTGCCGTATCCACTCATGTCATTGTCAAGCTTCATTTCATCTTTCAGCTTGGCAGACAAATCCCAAACACCATATTCATCGGTCGAGGAATTGCCAATCGTAGGACAAATATAGACATCCGCGCCCTTAGCAATTTCTTTGCTTGTATAAGCCGAAGAATCCTTGGCCACCTTCTGCAAAGCAGCTGTCAGTTCAGAACTATTCTCAAATTCAAAAACGTTCTTCTGCTTGTCGCTCAGCAGGCTATTAGCGTAATCTGCCACGCTAGCAGCCACAACCTGATTCTCCTCGCCGTTGTTTTCGCCGCTGTTGGCAGAGCCTTCACAGCCAGCCAGCATGCTGACAGCCATGACGCCGGCCAGCATCAGGGAAGCAATTTTCTTGAGCTTCATAATGAATTTTTCCTCCTATATGAGTGTAGAAAAGATAAGACTCGAAACAGGTTCCAAATGTGGTCCCATCTTTTTATTCAGTCGCATTCTATTCTTTGGAATTTAAGAATGTTCGATTATGCACCAGCATTGCTGACTTCAGTAGCAGTCTGAGTCACAACGATACCAACAATCCAAGCACTATTTTTATCAGTGTCAGGGGCAGTGACCTTCACAGCACTAATCTCGGCAGTATAATCACATTTCAAAGTACCACTAGTCGCTGCGCAAGTAGCAGGGAAAAAGTCTCGACTATAAACGCCATCAACAAAACGCTTGACGATCAACTGCACAGCAGAAGCCTCTGTCAGTTTCCCAGAAAGTGCATAGAAATAGCCATAAGCCTGAGTACCTTTCTTGGTAGCAGTCATCACTTGGTTAGTATTAACCACATCAAGATCCAAATCGTCTTTCAAGTCACTCTGAATCTTATCTTCATATGCAACAGTAGTGACAGGCGATTCATATGCATTCTTGATATCTTCGCTGCCATACTTGGTCGAATCGCCAGCAATTTTCTGCAGAGCAGCCGTCAAATCAGCGCTGTTTTTGAACTCAAAAACATTCTTCTGAGCAGTAGTCAGCAGGCTATTAGCGTAATCTGCCACGCTAGCAGCCACAACCTGATTCTCCTCGCCGTTATTTTCGCCGCTGTTGGCAGAGCCTTCGCAGCCAGCCAGCATGCTGACAGCCATAACGCCGGCCAGCATCAGGGAAGCAATTTTCTTGAGCTTCATAATGAATTTTTCCTCCTTATGGTGTATAAAAGATAGAGACCCAAAACAGG
>NZ_NFLM01000035.1 GCF_002160915.1 Faecalibacterium sp. An121 | reverse complement strand
CGGGCCTGGTCGATGACGTGGTGCAGCAGGCGGGCGGCACAGCCCTGCCGGCGGAAATCGGGCAGGGTGTCCACGCCAAAGATCATCTGCCAGGCGCCGCTCTCGCTGTGGAGAGAGGCGTCCTCGTACATCTCATCGGCCAGGTCGGGCGTGTCGGTGCACATCCCGTTGACAAAGGCCACCGGCTTTCCTTCCTCCAGCAAAAGCCAGAAGTGTTCCGGATAGACGGCCAGACGGCGGGCCAGGCTTTCCCGCCCGGCTGCCTCGGCGGCCGGGAAGCAGGCCGCTTCGATGGCGGCCAGGGCGTCCAGATCCGCCGGCACGGCAGTGCGTATCTCCATGGTTTTGCCTCCCTCCTTCACTGGTCCTGCAGCATGATCTTAACGATCTCTTTGTCGGTCTCCCGCATCCCTTCGCGGCCCAGCTGGCTGACGTTCCGGATGGTGTTCTCGACGCCCTTGGTGACGATGCCGTCCCCGGCGCGGAACTGCTGGCCGTTCAGGTACATATGGTAGCCCATGATGCCCGCCTCCACGCTGGACGCGATTTTGGCGGCGCAGCTGGGCTTGGCCCCATCGCAGATGATGCCCGATACGATGGCCAGCGCATTGACCAGGGTGTGGGCGATGGCCTTGTAGTCCGCCCCCTGCAGGTAGGCGATGCCGCAGCCGGCGGCGCACCCGGCGCTCACGGCGCCGCAATAGGCCGACAGGCGGCCGATGCCGCTCTTTTCGTGGATGGCGATGAGGTTGGAGACGGCCAGCGCCCGGTACAGCCGGTCTTTGGGAACGGCCAGAGCCTTGGCGTACTCGATGACGGGCACCGACACCGTGATGCCCTGGTTGCCGCTGCCTGAGTTGATGACCACCGGCAGCTCACAGCCGCTCATCCGGGCATCCGAGCCGGCTGCCGCCTTGGCGATGGCCCGGTTGCGCACGTCATCGCCGTAGAATTTCAGCATGGTGGAACCGATGTTGGCCCCGTAGTCGCCCAGCAGCCCCTCCTCCGAGATCTGGGTGTTGTACCGGATCTGGGTGTCCAGTACCGGGCGGATGTCATCCAGCTCGCAGCTGTCGGCAAAGTCCAGGATATCCGCGATGGTCAAAAGGCTCTTGTCGGTCAGACCGGCCTCGGCGGGAGCCTCGGCGCAGCCGCCGGCGGTCAGGGCCTGCTGCCGGTCCAGCAGCACCTGCCCGTCCTTTTCGATGGATACGATGTTGGTGTGGTACTGGGCGATGCGGACCCGGGCGCTGTGGGGGCCGGCGTACACCGTCAGGATGATATCAAAGATGACGCCGTTGTCCACCGGCTGGATGTGCATGGGCGCCTGCGCCAGAAACGGGCGCAGCCGGGCCTTCTGCTCGCTGGTCACGGACGAGATGACCTCGAGGGCCTTGTCGGCCTGGCCCGCCACGATGCCGGCGGCGGCTGCCGCTTCGATGCCTTTCAGGCCGTCGGTGTTGGGCACCACCACGCTTTTGACGTTTTTGATGATGTTGCTGCTGACCCCGATCTCCACCCGGTCGGGCATGGCCTCCAGCACCTCCCGCGCCTTGGCGGCGGCATAGGCAATGGCGATGGGCTCGGTGCAGCCCATGGCAGGGATCAGCTCTTCTTTCAGGATCTGTACATAGGCCTGATAGGTCCGGCTGTTCTTTTCCATCGTTCAATCTCCTTTTGGGGCAATCCCCCGGGGCGTATCCGGGAAAGGCGGGCGCCCCTGACGGATACACCTGAAAAATCTCCCTTAAATATACACGTTCCGCGCTTCCATTGCAACCGCCAGGAGGGGCGCCGCTCTCCGCCGCGGGAAAATGTAAAAAAATCCTGCATGGTTTCGCCCCCTTCCACTTGACAATCCAGCGGATGTTTCGTAAACTAATACATAGATAGACAACGGGGTCTTTGGGCTGCATGGGCAGCCCGAGCGCCCCTTTGCTGGGCAGCGTGCTGCTGTGCCCCGCCGGTTGGCGCGGGCGGCGGCGCGCCCCCGCGGATGCTGCTTGCAGGGCTTTCGCCCCCAGACGGAACCGAGTGTATAGCCGCTCGTTTATATTTATAAGCTTGATACTGTAAAATGGAAGCCGCCGACCCGCACGCCGGCCTTGGTCTGTGTGCGGTTTTGTTGTGTTTTTTGATCAAAGGCTCACTTATAGATAAAATCGGATTATGCCCGCGCTCTGCCGCAGCGTCCCCAAAAGTTTGTATTTTTGAGGAGAATGAAACAATGAATACGACCACGATCATCTTATGTGTCGTGATCGCTATCGTCGTTCTTGCTGCCGGTGGAGCGGCGGGCTTTTTTGCGGGGTTCAGCTACCGCAAAAAGACCGCTGAGGCCCAGATCGGCAGCGCCGAGGCCGAGGCGACCCGGCTGGTGAACGAAGCGATCAAGACCGCCACCCAGAAAAAGAAGGAAGCCATCCTGGAAGCCAAGGACGAAGTGTTCCGCATGAAGGCGGAGGTAGACGCCCAGAAGGCCGAGGCCGACAAGGAGATCAAACAGCGCCGGGCTGAGATCAGCCGGCAGGAAAACCGCATCGACCAGAAGGAAAACGCCCTGGACAAAAAGACCGAGGCGCTGGAAAAGCGGGAAGAGGATGTCAAAAAGAAGATGGCCGAAGCCGAGGAACACCTGGCCGAGGCCGACGCTCTGCGCGCCAAGCAGATGGAGCGGCTGGAGACCCTGGCCGGCCTGAGCCAGGCCGACGCCCGGGAAGTGCTGCTGAACAAGGTGGACGAGGAGCTGGTGCACGAAAAGGCTCTGCGGGTGGCCACCTATGAGTCCGACCTGAAGGACGAGTGCGAGAACATCGCCCGGGACATGATCGCCCAGGCCATCAGCCGCTGCGCCGCCGACCATGCCAGCGAGACCACCGTCACGGTGGTGCCCCTGCCCAGCGACGAGATGAAAGGCCGGATCATTGGCCGCGAGGGCCGCAATATCCGCGCCTTGGAGACGGCCACCGGCGTGGACCTGATCATCGATGATACCCCCGAGGCCATCACCCTGTCCTCCTTTGACCAGACCCGGCGCGAAGTGGCCCGCATGACCCTGGAGCGCCTGGTGGGCGACGGCCGTATCCATCCCGCCCGCATCGAGGAAACGGTGGAGAAGTGCCGCCGCGAGCTGGAAGTACAGATGAAGAAAGAGGGCGAGCGGGCTGTTATGGAGCTGGGCGTCCATGGTCTGCACCCCGATCTGGTCAAGCTGATCGGCCGCCTGAAGTACCGCACCAGTTTTGGCCAGAACGCCCTGGTCCACAGCATGGAAGTGGCCTGGCTGGCCGGCCTGCTGGCCAGCGAGTTGGGCGTGAATGTCACCATGGCCCGCCGCGCCGGCCTGCTGCATGACATCGGCAAGGCCCTGGACCATGAGATCGAGGGCAGCCACGTCCAGATCGGCGTGGATATCTGCCGTAAGTACAAGGAAAACAGCCAGATCATCCATGCGGTGGAAGCCCACCACGGGGATGTGGAGCCCAAGACGGCCCTGGCTTTCATCGTGCAGGCAGCCGACGCCATCAGCGCGGCCCGTCCCGGCGCCCGCCGCGAGAACGTGGAGAGCTATGTCCGCCGCCTGGAGAACCTGGAGGAGATCGCCTCCGGCTTTGAAGGGGTGGAGCAGGCCTTTGCCGTCCAGGCAGGCCGCGAGGTGCGCATCATGGTCAAGCCCGACGTGGTCAAGGACGATCAGGTGATCCTGCTGGCACGGGCCGTGGCCAAGAAGATCGAGGACAGCCTGGACTATCCCGGTCAGATCAAGGTCAACGTCATCCGCGAGAGCCGCGCCGTAGAGTACGCAAAATAACAAACGAAACAAAACAACAGCCGCCGCCTTTCGGTAAGAAGGGCGGCGGCTGTTTGCTATGCTGCCAAAGGATTATTTTTCACGGCACTTGACGCCGTAATTGCCCCGGCTCCCGCTCTCGTATCCGCGGTAGATCTCATAGAGCTTTTCGTCGATGAGAACCTCGTCGTCACTGGGGAAGGTGCAGGAGAGGCCATTTTTCTCGCAGTAGGCGGCGATGGCCTGATGCGCTTTCTGGACGGTGGGGTAAACATCGGCGGGTTCGTAGGGGACCCAGAATGCTTTTTTCAGAACGTTCAGCATAACATGACACACTCCTTTTCATGGTTGGATGGATGCGGGGGAAAGGGCGGCTCAGGCGCCCACGATCAGACGGACGGCGCCGTAGATGCCGGCGTCGTTGCCCAGGCTGGCCTGCTTGATGGGAGTCTCCCGGCAGGACTTGAAGGCGTAGGTCTTGTAGTGCTCGGCCAGGGGCTTGAACAGCACCTCGCCGGCCCGGGCCACGCCGCCGCCCACCAGGAACACCTCGGGGTCGGCCGTGGCCGCAATGGTGGCCAGGGCCAGGCCCAGCACGTTGGCCATCTCGTCCACCTCGCGGGCGGCCAGAGCGTCCCCGGCCCGGGCGGCGTCAAAGACGTCCTTGGCTGCAAAGTCCCTGCCGCGCAGCACGCAGGGCTGGTCGGGGTTGGCCTCCAGCAGCAGCTTCATGCACCGCACCACGCCGGTGGCGCTGGAATACTGCTCCAGACAGCCGTGCTTGCCGCAGCCACAGGTGGCGGTCTCATGGGGGTTGACGGTGATGTGGCCGATCTCGCCGCCCGCTCCGTGGGCGCCGTCGATCACCTTGCCGTTGACGATGACGCCGCCGCCCACGCCGGTGCCCAGGGTGACCATGACGGCGCTGCGGCAGCCTTTGGCCGCGCCCATCCAGATCTCACCCAGGGCCGCAACGTTGGCGTCGTTGCCCACCATCACCCGGATGCCGCCCAGCAGGGCGGAGAGGTTGGCCGCCACATCCTGCTGGCCCCAGCCGCCCAGGTTGGCGCAGACGATGGGCACCACACTGGACTCCTGCACGGGGCCGGGCACGCCGATGCCCACCCCTTCGACCTGGTCGGAGGTCAGGCCCTTTTCCTGCATTTTGGCCTGCACGGCTGCCGCCAGATTGGGCAGGATGCGGAGGCCCTGCTCGGATGTGTCGGTGGGAACTTCCCACTTTTCCACCAGCTGGCCGCTGGTGGTGAACAGACCGACCTTGGCGGTGGTGCCGCCCAGATCGATGCCGAATGCGTATTCCTTCATGATCCATCTACCTCGCTTTTCGCCGGGCCGGGCCCGGGTTTCGTTTCTATCAGTATAACATACTTGCAGGAAAAATACAGGCCCTTTTGCCATTTTATGGGGGCGGGAAGGGGGCTTCTGTAAACATTTCATGAAATACCTTGACAATCCGCCCCCAAAGGGGTATCTTCAGGCAAACCAAAGAGGACCTGCAAAGGAGAGGATCGCCATGTCCCGTTTGGAAGAATTTGTCAGCCTGCTGACGGGCAGGTTCAACAACGACGCACAATACCAGGAAAAGCAGAAGGAAGGGCTGTCCTTCCCCTATGCCGAGCACGTCAACACGGTCTGCAACCAGAAGATCAACGGTCTGCCTGCGGACTTTGCCGGCGTCTTTATGGTGGAGGAGAGCTACTACACCACGGCCAGCGCCCAGAGCGGAGCCGAGCGGAAATTCCACACCAGCGCTTCCCACCACCTGTTCCTTTTCACGGAGGAACCGGAGGGGATCCGCCTGACCTCCTACGAGCTGCCCCAGGGCTATACCAAGGACAACTTTGTCTATGACCAGATCGGCCGGCTGGATTACGCCAGCCTCCAGCCCTCGGCCAAGTTTACCCCCGCGCTGTATGTGGAGCGGGACGGCGTATGGGAGGGCGGCAGCGTCAGCCATTTCAGCCCGGTGCTCACCTTCACCCTGTATGAGCGCTTCTCCAGCGACTGCCTGGAAGTGAGCGAAAAGATGGAGGTGCAGGGCAAGCCCACCTTCGGCTACGACGAGCCCATCCGCTACCGGCGGGCGGACTGAGGAGATGAACCAAAAGGCCGCCGCCCCCGGATCTCTTCCGGAGGCGGCGGCTTTCGTTTGCTTGGGGTGTATCCGAAAATTCCTCCATACTGTTCTATTCTACCAAAAAGCGCCATCTGCTGCGTTGCATTCGCTTGCATTCCACAAAGGAGTGCTGCGCTCATGCGCCTTGCATCTGGCACTTTCTGGCGAATATCTCAGCATGTTTGACTTCTCGGATACACCCAGGGGTATTGTTTGCGCTGGGTTCAGCGGGCTGCGCGCATCTTCATCGACGGACCGCTGCTGCGGGCCAGACGAGCCACCAGTGCCACCGGCCACAGCAGCGTCTTGACGGCTACCTCGACCGGCTTGACATCAACGGTGTCCATGCTGCTGATGCCGGTGAAGATCAGACAGGCAATACCACAGCCCAAAATGTAACAGTACAACATGTGCAAACCTCCACTTTCTGAATTTTGCGGCCCCGAAGGGCCTTTTTATAACAGGCCGGACAAAAGCCCGCGCCTTGTTTCCTTTTACATCCGGAAGGGGTGAACACCCTTCCGCAACACTACTATACCGCAGCCGGACGATAAAGTCAATGGGGCTGAATGCTGAAATAATGGAAGGATATGCCTGAATAAAAGTATAATCAGGAAAGTGAATCGCGAAAAAGCGGTTAATATTTTCATATTCGGGCGGAGCTGAAAATGTGTGCGCCTGCAAAGGACACCATCCCCGGCGGCAAGCCGAAAATCCGGCGGCCCTGTGCGCGGGATGAAAACAAATGAGAAAATGCGCAATGATCCGGCCGCCCGGCGCGTATTCTTCCAAAGGAGATTTTTGCCAAAAGGAGGCGGACAGGATGACGGTTTGGAAAAAGGGCCGGCGGGTCTGGGGGATGGTTTGCCTGCTGCTGGCGCTGGCGGCAGGGCTGGCGCTGCCCGCCGGGGCGGATGTGGGGCCCAAGCCCTCGGTGGAAGTGGTCTTTCAGGGGCTGGAGGGGCGGCGCTATTATGCGACCCTGCTGGGCAATGTCGCCCAATATGGGCCCTGGTCAGCGGAAGAAGAATACCTGGACTGGAAGGGGGACCCGGAGGCATGGGAAGCCTTTGCCGCCTATCCGGCGCCGGAGGGGTGGTATTTTTTGGGGAACTATGCCGACTGCACTGAGACGGGGCGGTTTGTGTGGAGCTATTATCCACCCGAGACGTTTTACATTCTGGTCTGGCTGCCGGAGGAGGGCCGCTGCCTGCGCAGCAGCCAGCCGGTGAGCCGCTATGCGTTCGACAGCCATTTCACCGTGACGGCTGCGGGGGAGAGCCTGACCGTGCGGTCCAGCTATGACTATGCGGGGGAGGTGCAGGGGCTTTTGGCGCGGGCGGCCCTGACCATCCTGATCGAGACGGCGGCGGGCGGACTGTTGTTTGGACTGCATCGCCGTGACCAGCTGGTCCTGATCCTCCGGGTAAACCTGGTCACGCAGCTGGCTCTCAACCTGCTGCTCAATCTCTGCGCCTATTTTGCAGGGCCCATGCTGGCAGGGCTGGCCTATGTCCCGCTGGAGCTGGCGGTGTTTGCGGCGGAAGGCTGCGTCTACGCCCGGCGCCTGCCCTGGCCCGAAGGCCAAAAACCGCATCCCTGGCTTTACAGCCTGGGGGCCAACGGGATATCGTTTGCCGCCGGCTGGACGCTGGCAGACCGGCTGCCCGGCCTGTTCTGAAGCGTTGACATGAAATTTATAAAAACTTTAGAGAATTTTATGAAAAACTGTACTTGTTGCCAGCGCCATTCTGTGCTATTATAAAAAGTACAAAGCCTGAACTATGCTCAACGAAAGGAGAGGTCATTATGGCACGGGCATCGCAGGTCGTTTTATCGGAGAACGAATACTACCTCATCAAAGCGCCCAACGGCAAGGTGCTGGAGGTCAAGGATTTCAGCACGGCCAACGGTGCGTTCATCCAGCTGTGGGATTATGCGGGCCATCCGTGGCAGCAGTGGCGCTTTGTGGACGCAGGAGAGGGCCGTTGGCGGATCCAGAACCGCTTTACCGGCAAGATGATCGACCTGGTCCAGGACGGCGTAGTGGAGGGCACCTGGCTGCACCAGTGGAGCCGCACCAGCGGCCTGAGCCAGTGCTGGATCCTGGAACCGCTGCGCAACGGGCGCACACGCATCCGCAGCGCCCTGGCAAACAAGTACATCGACCTGGTGGGGATGAACACCTCCAACGGGGCCCAGGCCCAGATCTGGCTTGAGGTGCCGGGAGGAAACCAGGAGTGGAACTTGGAGCGGGTGGACGACATCACCATCCGTCCGGCACCCCACACCGACGAAGTAGGGTATCCCCACGGGCAGACCCCGGCCCAGCGCCGCCATCAGGACGATCTGGTGCGCAAGCTGAACCAGTCGGGCAAGGGCCGCGGCGGCCGCAAGGGCAGCAAGGCCTGAAAAAAGAGAAACAGAGTGTGCCCCGCTGGGCTTTTGGGCGCCGGCGGGGCGCCTTTTTGGGAGGGAGAGCGTATGGCACTGGCACAGAATACCACCCTGTGCTATCTGGAGCGGGACGGCGCATGGCTGATGCTGCACCGCACCAAAAAGAAGAACGACTGCAACCACGACAAATGGATCGGGGTAGGGGGCAAATTTGAGCCCTGTGAAAGCCCGGAAGAATGCCTGCTGCGGGAAGTACGGGAGGAGACCGGCGTCATCCTGACCCGCTGGCGCTACCGGGGCATCATCACCTTTGTGCTGGACGGGGTGGGGGAGTATATGCACCTGTTCACCGCCGACCAGTGGCAGGGCGAGCCGGCCGTGGGAGACAGCGCCGAGGGCGTACTGGAGTGGGTGCCCCGCAGCCGGGTGCCCGAGCTGCCCATCTGGGAGGGGGACAAGCTCTTTTTCCGCCTGCTGGAGGAGGAGCGGCCCTTTTTCTCCCTCAAGCTGTGCTACCAGGGGGATACCCTTGTGGAAGCCGTTCTGGATGGGCGCAAGCTGTAAATTCAAACGAGTGCCCTGCCGTCTGGCGGGGCGCTTTTCGTTTGCCCCAAACTCCTCCTGCCCCAGAGTTAGAGATTCCAAACTAAATAAAATAAAGAAAAATGGGGAAAATTTGAAATTGGGTCTTGACACCGGGGGGGGTATGTTATGATAGGCACACAAAGGAAAGGACCTTCCTTTGAACCTGTTTTGGGTCTCTATCTTTTATACACCATAAGGAGGAAAAATTCATTATGAAACTCAAGAAGATTGCTTCTCTGGCGCTGGCCGGCATCATGGCCGTCAGCATGCTGGCTGGCTGCAAGGATGGTTCTTCTTCCAGCACCACTACCGATCCTGAAACCACTACTGGCATTGTGGCCGCAGTCAATAATGGACAGGATAAGACAAATGAAGTAAAGGTTAATTTTACTTCTAGTTCTGCACTGACCAATGCACTGAAGGGATATCTGGCGACTAAAGGTGATTCTGTTACAAGTCTGACGAGCATTGACCTTACTAAACAGCTTGGAAAAACGTATGATAGCGGTAATTTTAAGGATGACGTTACTACTACCGGTGAAAAAATCGCGGATGGCACTGTATTCGAGAAAATTTATTATGCTACCCCGATTGCCGTTGAGACTAATTATCCTCTGAATGAAGACGCGGCTCTGGAGATGCTGGTCGAGAAGGTTGATGACGTTGTAAATGATTTGAAAGCTCAGAGTGCTAAGGTTCAGCAGGGCGAGGAATTTTATAAGTACGAGTACACTGGTGAAATTAGTGACTTGGTTTCTGTGAAAACTTCTGAAGGTAAGACCTATTACTTCGCTGCCTATACCATTGCTCAGACTGTTACTAAGGCAAAGGCAGCCTGATAATTCCTGACTTTACTTATAACACCCCCGGGGCACCATACCGGGAGATGATATAAGGGGCGCACAGGTGCCAGAGACCACCTGCACGCTCGGGTAAAACACCCATCCGATGTGGCGGCAAAGAGGAA
>NZ_NFLM01000034.1 GCF_002160915.1 Faecalibacterium sp. An121 | reverse complement strand
TCTTCCTGGATCTGGAAAAGAGCGCCGTATGGTTCCAGCATCTGCTCCAGGACCTGGGACAGCATTTTACCGGGGTCCTGGAAGGTCCTGCTGTGCGCTGCCACATCCATTTTCTGGGAGTGGGTATGCGCTTCGATCTGGACTTCGCAGTACTGGTTCAGGTTATGCGTGCTGATAAGGGAGCAGGTGCCGCAGAAGATGGGATTGCCCTGGTCATCCAGGATACGGATGGGGGAGTCCGCATAGCGGATACAGTCCTGCTCAGAGACGGGTCCTCTGGCGACAAAAAGGAGTGACAGAGAGCCGTGAGCATTGGCCTCTTCATGGACATGGAGGGACTTGATGGTATATGCCTGGATGGGAAAGTCAAGAATGACTCGCCCAAGTTCAAGGTGGTTCTGCTCACTCATCTCATGTCACTCCTTTTGACGATTATTTTGGAAACTTCACTTACTTGATGCTATACTTTCTACTTATACCAATTCTATTCGGTACGCTGACTTTATGTCTGTAATCTTTGTTTTGGTAATATCATCTTTCATGACGAGATTGCCTGACTGAGTTCGCACATAACATTTTTTTCTTTGATTCTTATAAATAATTCCTATATCTCCCCAAAATTCATTTTGAATTCCGCCAGTACTATACATAAATTCTAGGATATCATTGATGCTCCTCTGGCGATCAATCATAAAATCTTCATTATGTAAATTATATAGAAATAGGATAGCTTCGTTTTCTTTAATTGAGATAGATTTTTTTTCTATATCTAGCCCACTCAAAGGAATCTCTTCTCCAAAGCCACAAATAATTCTGTTTTCCTCGGGATTAAATCTAGTAATTCGGTTTATGTAGTAATCAGTTCCCAATCCTCCCGTAAATTTGCCATAAAATTCATCTGAACTTTTATGTTGATCAATCAGTTTGAAAAGTTCTTGTATAGAATAGAGCATATAATTATCTCCTAATACTTTGATTGAGAATACTAACGGCTTTTTGAGTTAAAAATGCCGTTTGTTGACCTTTTCCGTTTGGTGCTTGATGCTTGTTAACAAACGTGTTAGGGTTAGATAGATATGGACCAGATACGATATCATACTCGGTTTTAGCTCCTTGACGCCCGGCAAGAACAAACTCACCCCATTCTGTATTAGCTGATTCAAATGTTTTAGTATTCAATGCATCAAGAGCTGATTGTGGAACATCAAATATCACTACATCTCCTGTGGTTTGATGTCTTTTTCCTACTGATTGAGACCATGAAAAAGCTTGATCTTCAAGTTTAGTAACATAAAATCCTCTCCCAAAATCCATGTCACGATTTGCATGGCTTAAATCAACGCCATTTGCTTTTATTGCAGACGCAAAAGCTGTTGTTGTACCGTGATAAAATGTAATCTGGTTTTCACCAATACGAGTCTGCCTATAAGCTGATCTCCACTGATCTTGTGTCATAGACCTGCCCGATACCTGGGGCAAGCTAGGAGCTGGATTATTTACAGCATGGTTTGCTTGATAGACTTCTTTTGCGGCCTGATAAGCATCTTTCTTAGCCTGTTGTAGTGCAGCTGCCCTTTCTTCAGCGGACATGTTGTCCGTAACATATTCTTTTGATAGCTGCTCTAACTTTGTATGATAAGCGTCTTTTAAACAGGATGCTGTATTCCCGTTGGGATCAATATAAAAGACCGGATTATTCTGGCAGTACGCATACAGGTTCAGCCCATCGCCGCGGTAGGTATCCTCCTGAGTGAATCGGGCGATGACCGGATTGTAGAACCTTGCGCGCAGGTAGTATTGCTGCGTAACCGGATCAAGCTGCTGGCCGGTAAACTTGAAGCGGTTGGGGACTTTTTCTTCACAGAGATTTGTATTACCCCATGCATCATACTCATAACGATTGAGGACAATGCCATCTTCATCAACGATGTGGGTGGTTGACCCTATCTCATCGCTGACATAGTGGTAATACGTCCTTGCGGCATCCGTATTGCGTGCGATCAGCTCGCTGCTGCGGATATAACGGGTAATGCCAAGGGAGTTTTGTTCAGCTATCACCTCGCGGTCAGGGTTGAAGATAAACTTCACCAGGCTGCCATTTTCTTCCATCTCATGCCGCAGGCCCTCGGCGTCGTAACGGTTGACCTGGATGTTGCCATCAAAGGTGTTAGGTGTTCTTAGAATAATGTGCCCGTATTTAGCTATATGTTAGATGTTCGAATTTGAAATGAATGAGCATCTCATTCGTCGGAGTCGTTATTGCAAAGCTGTTCATAAAAAAAATCTTTATAATAATTCCACGTATTAGGAGGAGACTCATACAAACCATCAAGCAAATGATCGACATCTATAGAGTCACACCATATAACAGAAGGATGTGATTTTACGTTTAAAACAATTAAACTTTCAGGCGGTTCAGCCAGGACAATAAAATGATGTGGAAGTCCTACCGCATGTCGCATTTTTATTGTTTCGTCGATTATGTTATCCCATGGACCTTGAATAAAGCTATAATTGTCAAAGACGCCTATAATGCCACCGCTGAAAAATTCTGAAATCATCTTAAAATCATCTGGCAAAGAGAGATTTAAAAGAGATTCAATTTGATGAATTTCGTGTTCTCCGATTCCATTATCACCTAGAGTTTCCAAACACTTTTTTTTGATCTCAGAAATACTTAACATACTATAACTCTCCTATTATCTGTTTTGCTCTCGCCATTTCCAGTATTCTTTTACATCGTAAGCAAATCTTGCTCTATTTATGGGATGGTTTGGATTTGGCTTATTCCTTCCGAATTGACTATGTAGTATATTCTGACCAGGTTTTCCGACTCCATGGTATCTTCGGCTTGCCTCTACCAGCCCACCTCTTGAATCTTGTCCAAGATGGTGTAGCGTTGCCAAATTTCCATCATTCAGTTCAGGAGCCAATCCTTTTTCTCTTGCAGCTACTGCATTGGTTTTTCCAATAAAATCACGGTTTCCTGTGGTTCTAATCTTGTCCCAATCAATATCAGTTCTTTGATGAATCTGATATGTTTGCATTGTTCCTTTGGAATCGGTTGCAGTCCATTCTACAAAATCACTATATTTTTTAAAAACTTTTGACTTTTGCGAATAAGGGCTTGTACTAGATGCGGGTGAGTTTTCTGGCAGTGCAAGTGTAGTATTCTGCGCTGCGGCATAGGGATTTTTCTTCTGCTCCTTGACAATATTGGAAGCTTCTGCCATCAAGCGCTGCTTGGTGTCATAGTCCATCTTGTCAGGGTCAAGGCCGCGTTCAGATGCCAGCTTGTTAAATGCGTCCTGTTTTGTATCGCACCAGTGGCCGGTCGGGTCAATGTAGTAAGTAGGCCGGTTGGCACAATAGGCGTACAGGTTCAGCCCATCGCCGCGGTAGGTATCCTCCTGGGTAAAGCGGGCAATGACCGGGTTATAGAAGCGTGCACGCAGGTAATACTGCTGCGTGACTGGGTCAAGCTGCTGGCCGGTGAACTTGAAGCGGTTGGGGACGGCTTCCTCCTGAGCCGTAATGTTGCCCCAAGCGTCATAGTCGTAATGGTTAAGAACAATGCCATCTTCATCAACGATGTGGGTGGTTGACCCTATCTCATCGCTGACATAGTGGTAATATGTCCTTGCAGCGTCTGTATTGCGTGCGATCAGCTCGCTGCTGCGGATGTAAAATGATTTAATATAATGGATAGGACGAGTGAGAAATAACTAGAAAAGTTCTTTTGGAAGTTCAAATAAAGTCGAAAAGCAGTCGTGATTTCAGCAGGATCAAGTAGGATTTAGAATACTAATCTTCTCTCAGGTGTTTGGCTCAATTTGTGCACAAGTAGTTCTGATTTAGCTACTTTCTGTAATTCAGTCGTGTTCCAAGCCTTTTTTTCTAAGAGACTAAACCAATTTTTAAATCCGTTATACTCGGAAAAAAAGCGATCTTCTGGCCATCCTTTTAAAAAATCATAAACTAATTTTAATGAGTATTCAATTTTTTGAGCTTGTCCAGTCCATCCGCAAACCAAAGCTAAATCTTCACATTCGCGATAGCTCGTTAAGGTTTGCGATTGAAAGTGCATTTTATACGATGCAATCAAAGTATCAATGTTCAAATCTCCAGCCAATGGAATATATGCTTTTTTTCTAATTAATTCCGATGCTTGCATATAAAAAGAATTATGCTTTTGAGGCGTAATGATTGGACCTTCAATTTTTAGAGTCATAGTAATCGCTGGAAATGCATTGCATAAATTATGAACAAAATATATAGGAACATAATATGTGCTAAATGAACTCATCTTTAACATTACATTAATTACTAAAGGTCCCACTCTGTTGCCAAAACATAGGTTTTGATATCTTCGCATCTCTTTAAGTGTAAGTTCCCAATCAGATGTTATTATTCTCTTGTCATTTTTTGTATATCTATCGCTGATTGATTTAAGCAAATTGTTGCACCTCCTTAGAGCACCTAACAAAACCTGACAAATAGAGGAATATGCAGTAAAATACCAGTGGGGGTGAAACAAATGCCCAGGAAGCTGGTAAGCGACGAACTGTGGAGTCAGATTGAACCACTTTTGCCAAAACATAAGCCTACGCCCAAAGGAGGCCATCCGCGTATACCTGACCGGGCAGCTTTGACCGGAATTATCTTTGTACTCAAGACAGGGATACCGTGGGAAGACCTGCCACAGGAGATGGGCTGCGGCAGTGGTATGACCTGCTGGCGCAGACTTCGGGACTGGCAGGAAGCTGGTGTTTGGGAGAGCCTTCACCATGTCATCCTGCAAAATTTACACGATACGAAAAAGATCGACTGGAGCAGAGCCTGTATGGACGGCTCTGTCATCCAGGTAAAAAGGGGGGCGAACACACAGGTCCCAACCCCGTAGATCGAGGTCGTCCTGGAAGTAAACATCATCTCATAACGGATCGCAATGGAATTCCGCTTGTTGTCGGCCTCACTGCCGCCAATGTGAATGATTGTAAAATGCTGGAATATATGCTGGATCATCTGCCGTCCCTGCGAAATTTGCACGGGAGACCCACTTGTCATCCTCAGAAACTTCACGCTGATAAAGGGTACGATTTTCCGTTTTGCAGACAGGCGTGCACAGTGAGACATATAAAGCACCGCATTGCCAGACGTGGGGTGGACAGTTCCTCTCATCTTGGAAAGCACCGCTGGGGTGTTGAGCGAACCTTTGCCTGGTTCCATCGATACAGGCGCCTGCTCGTCCGATATGAACGCAGGGCTGATATCCATTTGGCTTTTTTCTCCCTTGCTGCCGCTTTGATCGCTTTTCGGTTTTGTTAGGTGTTCTAAAGCTTTTTTCGCCACAGTTTCTAAATTTGTGTAACCCCAATATCCCTGAAAATCCCTAATTTGAATTTTATTGTTTCCGGTAATCTCCCTTAACTTCTGCTGAAATTTTTCCAAATCCGATTTTGCTTTTTCATTGTTGTTGCGGCCTTTTTCTAACATGAGTTCCGCTGCCTGTTCAATGATTTCCATTACGGACGACAGTTTTGTTTTATCAATCCGTATATCTATATCCTTCATCAGCTCTATTTTACCTTTCATTTTATCGTTGACTTTATTCCACTATACTATGCCCGGACACATTTGAAAAGGGTGGAAGTCCCCTTTAGCTCCAATCTGTACAAGGAATAGCGCGGGGCGGCAGCACTCCTTGCTGTCTGCCTCTTGATTGCCTGCCAGCAAAGGCGGGCGGAGCCGTCAACGGCGGCGCGTATGCGCCGTTCATCTTGCCGTTGACCGGCTCGGCTGGGTTTGCTATCTCCCCGATAAATGGGAATTGTTCTATATTTCTTCAAACCGTTTCAGTCGTTTCTCCCAATCTTCTTTTTTCATAAATCTTGTACGCTCCGGAAAAACGAGAATCGGTTTTAGCAAATGATATAACTTTTGATAACGGCTTTCTACTTCCTCAAATGTTGGTTCATACATTCGTTCGGAAATTCGATTGAGAATGTCTAGAAACAGCTTTCCATTTTCCAATTTGGCACATATCTCGTCTGGTACCTTATCATCTATCTTTTTTGCCCAGTCTGAACATAAAACTTGTATAAAATTAGGGCATGGAATACCTGTTTTACTGCTTACCCTAAGATGCAGCCATTCTGTTTCTTCGCTATTGACATAGTCCAGATTTTTTAATGCCCGGATACCATATCCCATACTCCCCGGACCGTGAAGAATGTTAATTGCCATTTCATATCCTGCACTCGCATAGCAGATATTCAGCCTGTGGTTCACATCTTCCATAAATTGATAAATATCTGACCACTCTGTATCAAGCTGACACTGAAAATAAAGAAAACTGCACACAGAATCAAAGGCAAAATTTCTATAATTACTAAGTTGGATACGGGTATAAATCGTTTGCAGATGTTGTGGAGAGCAGTTATCCAGTACCAAAACCTGAGAGGAATTATAATCCTTGTTGTCAAATTCACGATGGAAAACCTTTCTCCACCCGCCGCGAATATTTCTTCTGTTGGGGTAATCATTTCCGCCACGCTTTTTTGTAAACTCTGCATGGGTCATAAAAAGAAACTGTTCTATAATTCTTTCCAAGAAAGTGATAATTTCTTCGTCAATCAAATCATCAAAGTAGAAAACAATGCCTTTTCTCAGACCATATTGTTCCGTTTCTTCAAAATCAAGACAATTTCTCACATCAGTCCCTCAATTCCGATTTGTCGCTTTGTTTATTCCTCCGCTTTGCGGCGGATCACCTTTTTCATTCCCGGCAAGAAGCTAAATTGATTTACATTCCTTTGCGCCGTTTATAGAGCAGCAGCCCATTGACCGCAATCCATACCAGCAAATAGGCCGCAGACACTCCGGTAATCGTCCAGTAGGTGCGCTTCTGCCGAGCTTCGTAGGTCTGCGCTGTTTCGTCTGCGTCGATGGTAATATAGCCGTCCTCGCCGGATATGGACAGCACCCGCCGTTCTATCGGGTCGCCCGTTTTCAAAATGTTCTGTGCGGTGCTTTCTACGGAGCCGGACTCATACTTGTATTGATAGCCGCTCCCGTCCTCTGCCCGATAGCGCACGATGTAGACGGTCGTGGTGGAGTGGTTGCGCTTCTGCCGCCCGGTAGCGTGGTTCTCTCTCTGTACGGGATAAACTTCCTCCGGCATAAAGGTATGAACACCCATGTCCTCATAGGCTGATGCAGGCCGGATAGAGGACAGGTTTTGCAAGCTAAAATAAAGGCATAGCGCCGCCCCAATCAGCAGCATAATTCCGACGGCAAAAGCGATAGATTTTAACTTTGCCATGCACTCACCTCCGTTTCTTTTTCACTGATAAATGGGAAGCTATCGTTTTTTAATTGTCCAACTATCCTCTCGGTTTTTTCTTTGGGCATAGTAGCCGCAAGGCATATCCGCTAAAACGCCGACAGAATGATCAAAATCAAAAACCCATCTTAAAGATACTAATTTTGCTTCATCTGCTGTATGTACTTGTCCACATAGAAACTGCCACATTCCATCGTCTTCATCGTGCGATACATACAAAATAGGGGACTTACTCTCTATTATGTGACAACAAATAATTGCAGCAGTATTCGGTGCGTCATAAAAAGGAAATTCCATATTTATTGCTCCTTCAAATTTCGATTCATCGCTCTATTCCTTGTTCTTTTCTGGCCTCCGGGCCAAGAGTCGAAAGTACGCTACCACCAATCCTGACAAATCGCGGATACAGGTTTGGGGGCAGCAGTGGGTCAAGATGGCTTGATGATCTCTCCGATAAAGGAGTATTGTTATAGCACTACGGCTTGCCCGTTGGGATAATCTCCAATCCATGCGCAAGGGAAATATCCATCTTTATAAATTTCAAGTAATGTACTGAAAAAGCCATGCACATTCAATGTTTTTTCTATGCACGCCCAGGATACATCCCTTTTTACCATATCCAACATTTCATTATCCAGTCCCATTTCTTCCTCTAAATGCCATCTTGTGATAAAATTATTCCATTCTCTCCAAATAGCATCTCCAATTTCTGATGAAATGGCTGAAAAAATATTATCAATTTGCTCATCACCAATTCTCTTAACTGCAATATTTTCTAATGAGCAAATATGTGGCTCCCATGTTTTTAGCATTTGCTCTGTTTTCGGTAAAATAGAAATCGAGCAAAAGGGCGCCAAAATGTGAGCACCCCAAATGGCACAAAAAATGAGCCATTGTCAACACCCCCAAATTATAGCTACCATTAGTTTGTGTCGAATAAACTAAGGAGGTAGCGGAAAGGTGTTAAGAATGGCTCAAGTGCAGTATATCAAAGATCTCTACGAAAATGAAGAGAAAAGTTTGCGGGAAATATCCCGCATCACGGGTCACAGCTTTGAAACTGTCCAGAAATACGCCCAGAAGGAAAACTGGAGCGAGGACAATCTCCCGGATACTGAGCCAACGAGTTATCCGGTGCTGGGGAAGTTCATTCCTATTGTGGACAGCTGGCTGGAAGCAGACCGCAAGGTGCCAAGAAAGCAGCGGCATACAGCCTGGCGACTTTTCTGTCGCCTACGGGACGAGTACGGATTTACAGGCAGCTACTCCAGCGTGAAGCGATATGTCCGCAAGAAGAAGTATGTAATGAAAGTCCAAAGTGCAGGTTTCCTTCCTCTGGAACGCACACCCGGATGTGGTCAAGTGGATTTTGGCGAGTTCCTGTATTACGATGCCGGTGGGCAGGAGCAGAAGGGTTACGCCCTGACCATCTCCTTCCCGCACTCTAATATGGGTTATATGCAAGCATTCCCCTCGCAGAACCAGGAGTGCCTGCTGGAAGGGATGAAGCGCATCTTTGAACACATGGGCGGTGTACCTCCCCGGCTTCGTTTCGATAACATGACCACCGCTGTTGCACAGGTTTTGCGGGGCACTGAGCGATCTCTCACAGAGGGTTTCAGCCGTTTTATGCTGCACTACCGTTTCCAGGCCGAGTTCTGTAATCCGGCCTCTGGCAACGAGAAGGGCAATGTGGAGAACAAGGTTGGATACAGCCGCAGAAATGCCTTTGTGCCGGTTCCCACCATTACTTCCTTTGAAAAGTTTAATGAGGAATACCTGTGGGGCTGGTGCGAAAAGGATGCCCAGCGTGACCACTACATCCACAAGATTCCGATCCGGGAACTGTGGCAGGCAGATGCGGATGCGCTGCTGAATCTGCCGGATTATCCCTTCTCCGTATTCCGCTATTCTACGCTGACTGTGAGCAAGACCGGTTTTGTGGTGATTGACACGAACCGGTACGGACTGTCCCCGGCACTGGCCGGCGAGGTGGTACAGGCCAAAATCTTCTTTGACCACATTGAATTTTTCCATGACCACCATGCTGTTGGTACCTTCCGGCGCAGTTACAAGCAGAATGATGAGATCTATGACTGGACGCAGTATGTGTCCACTCTCTGCAAAAAGCCCAGAGCAATGGAAAACACCAGGTTCTTCCACCAGATGCCGCAACAATGGCAGACTTACTTGGCCTCCACACAAGGCAAAGAGCGCAAAAACGCCTTACAACTTCTCAGCGAAATTGTGAACGACGGCAATGCCGACCTGTGCGACGATGCATTGGAGCTGGCCGCACAGAACGGAAGAACCGATACGGACAGCCTGCGCCAGTGCTACTACATGGTTGCGAAAAAGGAATACCGGCCTGACCCATTGCAGTTGACTTCCGGCCCAATGCTGAACTACAATCCCAATCTTTCCATTTACGATGGCCTGATGGGAGGCGATGCCCATGGCTGAGCAGATTGAACTGATGATGCGGCAGGTGAAGCTGGGCGGTATGGCAAAGGGCTGGCGTTCTGTACAGTACGAGAACACCGAGCAGTACGTGACCGAGCTTCTAAAGCTGGAGTTGCAGGAGCGAGAGGCCAACCGTATTAACCGCATGGTGAAAACAGCAGGGTTCCGTGTACTGAAAACCCTGGATGAGTTTGTCTGGAATTCTGCCATTGAACTTCCCAGCGGTTTAACGCAGGAATATATGACTGATCTGCACTTTCTCACCCCCAAGGAAAACCTGATTTTTATGGGAACGGTTGGTACAGGTAAGACACATCTTGCAACGGCTATTGCCCTGAAAGCTTGCCAGGAGGGGCGAAAAGTGCGGTTCTTTACCGCAGCCGGTCTTGCCAATCTCCTGCTCGAGAAGAACAACAAAGGCACTCTCAACAACTTCCTCGGCTCACTGAAAAAAGTGGAGCTGATTGTGATTGACGAAATTGGCTTTGTACCGCTGCACAAGGATGCAGCCGAGCTGCTGTTCCAGGTGATTTCTGACTGCTACGAGCGCAAGAGCCTGATTATTACCTCCAACTTGGAGTTTTCTCAGTGGAACACCGTCTTTGGAGACAACAGGCTGACGGCAGCTCTGGTTGACCGATTGATCCACCACAGCCATATTGTGATCTTCTCCGGCGAAAGTTACCGTCTTACGCAGTCCATGCACCGGCAACGCAGTTCTTTTTGAAAAAGGGCTTTGGGGCTCCAAAACTCTTGCAAAAGAGCGTGTACATTTCGCGCACCTGACGCTCGCAAAAGGGCTCCAAAACTCTTGCAAAAGAGCTCGCCCTGTTAGCGCACCAAAAGGTGAGCGTTGGGGCTCGCCACATGCAGTCCAGACATGTTTATTGGGTGTTGAAGGCGCTCACTTTTTTGACGCCCTTTTGCAAGACTTTTTTATTGACAAACACAATTTGCTCATTCCAATCATCATAGGCTTCAAAAATGGAATATATTACATGATATTTATCTGCTGCTTTTTTACTATGTTGAAACCAATTTATTGACCGGACTTCTTGTAAAAATTCATCTATCATCGCCATAATATTTCTCGCCGGTCTTCGTTTATCGCTTGTATTATATTTCATTTTAGCACTCTGGAAATAATATTTCTACCAGTCAATTAGGATACGATACTGCATTTCCTTCCCAATCCAGGTATGTCCATGTTCCGTTTTCATCGATTGAAATTTTACCTCTTTTTTATACCACTTGTTAATATCTGGAGAATATAAAGGTTTGTTTTTTTGCTGCTTATTAGTGATTTGAATACTACTTTCATAGAAATTGAATTTCTTTTCAATCTCTATTTTAGGCTTAGTAGACTGATTTGGATGCAGGCGATGATATGCATCAGTAGGAGTTATTCTTTCATCTCGTTCAAGTTTGTAATTGGGATTGTTATGAGCACGCTCATATCGTCTTAATTCTTCCCACTCTTGCCTTGTGAGTTGCTCACCGTTAGCCTGCTTCTGTCGGTAAGCATCAGCCTTAGTATCACAAATGGCCTTCGCTGCATATCCGCTGGGATCGGTATAAAATACCGGATTGTTCTGGCAATACGCATAGAGGTTCAGCCCATCGCCGCGGTAGGTGTCCTCCTGAGTGAATCGGGCGATGACTGGATTGTAGAACCGTGCGCGCAGGTAGTATTGCTGCGTGACTGGGTCAAGCTGCTGGCCAGTGAACTTAAAGCGGTTGGGGACGGCTTCCTCCTGAGCCGTAAGGTTGCCCCAAGCGTCATAGGTATAGTGGTTAAGGACGATCCCATCTTCATCAACGATGTGGGTGGTTGACCCCATCTCGTCGCTGACATAGTGATAGTACGTCCTGGCAGCGTCGGTATTGCGGGCAATCAGCTCGCTGCTGCGGATGTAACGGGTCAAACCGGAACTGTTTTCTTCAACAACCGCTTCACGGTCGGGGTTGAAGATAAACTTTACCAGGCTGCCGTTTTCTTCCATCTC
>NZ_NFLM01000033.1 GCF_002160915.1 Faecalibacterium sp. An121 | reverse complement strand
GGTATCCCCCTGGGGACAAAATTTGGCGCTGAACCGCGCACTCGCCGCAAAGCGGCTCGCACACTCTCAACGCCAAATTTCCCTGTATGTGTCCCGTCCATCCGCACATGTCAGCTGGACGGGACTTTTTTGACAGTCTAAAAAACCCGGGGCCTGCGGCCTCGGGTTTTTATTTTGGTGGGCCGGGTTGCGGTGCCCTGCTTTTGCTGCGTCCGTCGCAGCGGGCTTGCAAAAGACAGACTGCGGCCCCGCGCCGGCTCGGCTGCTTCTGCCGCAGGCAGCGCCTCGCTTGCGCAGCAGTACAGGACTAGGGTGCGCCTCTGCGATGCCCGCGCAAAACAAAAACCCGGGGCCTGCGGCCTCGGGTTTTTATTTTGGTGGGCCATTCCCATCAGCGCTCGAACCCAAAACCTCACGAAGGGGGACGGTCTTGGCATTCTCTTTGAAGTTGAAGTTCAGCACCACCCGGTCCTCAAAGACATAGACCGAGTTGACGAAGTTGTCGATGATCTGCCGCTGGTAAGCAGGACTGTTCACATCTCCCTGCCGGAACTGCTCAAACCAGAACAGGATCTGTTCCCGGCTCAGAGCTGGCCGCTGCAGCTCTTCTTCCAGGATGCTGGCCTTGAGGGCGTCTCTGCGGGCTTCCAACTCGTCCAGGCGCTGCTTGGTGGTGGGTGTCAGGATGCCCTGCTCAATGGCCTCCAGCAGGTTGGACAGGCGCTTTTCTGTGTCCCGGAGCTGCTCTTTCAGAACCGGGAGGCGGGTGTTTTCCCGGCTCTGGGCTTCCAGAATTAAATTGGTCAGGTGTTCAATGACTGGATCGTTCAAAACCAATTTGACCGCCGTATCCACCACAAAGCGCTCCAAAGGTTCCTTGCGGATCGCTTTAAAGCTGCAATGTGCCTGCCCCTTGCGCTTGGCTTTGCCGCACTTATAGTAGTGATAGGTGGTGCCCATGTGGTTGGTGCCGCTCTCGCCGCCCATCAGGGTGCCGCATTTCCCGCAAAACAGTTTGGTGGTCAGAAGATAGTTGATCGCCTCTTTGGCCGGGCGGCCATGGGTAATCTTGTTTTTGGCGAAGCGTTCCTGCACCCGGTCGAACAGCGCCTGGTCCACAATGGCGGGCACGCCACCGGGGATCACAATGTCCTTGTAGCTGTACTCCCCAATGTAGCGCCGGTTCTTGAAGATTTGAAAGAAGCTGTTTTTGACGAAGGGTTTCCCGGTACGGGTGCGCAGGCCCCGCTCGTTCAGGGAAGCCGCTATCTTTTCGGCTGGTTCGCCGTCGGCGTAGCGGGTGAAAATCTCCTGCACGATGGGGGCCGTCTCTGGGTCGATGTGGTAGAGGCGGTCCTCTTTACCGATGACATAGCCCAGCGGCACTACCCCGCCGTTGCACTTGCACTTAAGGGCGTTCTCGCGTTCGCCGCGGGCCACCTTGAGAATAATACTCGGCCATGCCAATGAGCAGACTCTCGATCATGATGCCCTCAGGGCCGTCCGAGATCGGCTCCATGACCGAAACGAGATGGACGCCGTTCTTTTCAAGCTGACGTTTGTAGTAGACTGCATCGTAGCGGTTGCGGGCAAAGCGGTCCAGTTTCCAGACCAGGACCGCATCGAAAATCTTTTTGGCGCTGTCCTGAACCATCCGCTGAAATTCGGGTCGGTCGTCGGTCTTGGCAGAGTAAGCCCGGTCGATGTAGGTGCCCACGACGGTGATACCGTTGCGCTCGGCGTAATCTTTGCAGTCCCGCAGCTGGCCTTCAATGGAGGCTTCGCGCTGGCTGTCGGAGGAATAGCGGGCGTAGATGACGGCGGTCATGGCGGGGCCTCCCTTCGGTTGAACGTGAAGCGTCAAACTTTCGTATAACGTGTGTACCATATTTTGCGAGACAAGGCAAGCGTTTCGCTGCAAATAGTTGATATATCAATAAATACGCAATGTCTTTTGAAAATCAGAGAGGGAAAAGTTTTGAAAAAAAGCGATAAGCAAGTATTGACCTGTGGCCACAATTTCAAAATTTGAAATCGCAGCACACTGACCGGTCGTACTTGTTGGGGAGTACCTTCCCCAAACCCTGCTTCCTTATAGGCTGTACAGCACACCCCAGAAAGAACAAACTGCCCGCGGCAAGTCTGTGCGGCTTTCCTGCGGGCAAGTTATGTGTCTGAATTTTAGCCTTCGACCTCCGCCAGGGTGGGCATGGCGGGGATCGCTCCGTGCCGGCTGGTGGTGAGGCTGGCGGCTTTGTTGGCAAAGGCCAGGATGGCTTCCAGTTTTTCAGGGGTCAGGGCGTCAAGGTCCTCTTTGCAGAGTTTGGAGAGGGCCGCGCCGAAGAAAGTGTCGCCCGCGCCGTTGGTATCCCCGACGGTGCAGGGGACACCGGCAACACGTCCGGTCCGGCCGCCCATGCGGTAAAATACGCCATCTGGCCCAAGGGTGACAAAGATCAGCCGGATGCCCTGTTCGGCCAAAAGGGCGGTGCCGGTCTCGCAGTCGGTGGTGCCCGTCAGCAGAGGCAGCTCCTCATCCGAGACTTTGAGGATATCCACAAGTTTCAGCGGGGATTTCATCTGTGCGACGGCGGCAGCCGCATCCGGCCAGAGGTTTGCGCGATAATTGGGATCATAGGTGATGACCTTGCCCATTGCCCTGGCACGGCACACCGCGTCCAGAGTGGCGCTGCGGGACGGGTCGGCGGTCAGGCTGACCGAGCCGAAATGGACAAACCTGGCGCGCTGCAGGGCGCTGTCGGGGATATCGCCGGCAGTGAGCTTGACGTCGGCGTTCGCTTTACGGTAAAAGCTAAAGCTCCGCTCGCCGGAGGCGTCCACCGAAACCACCGCTATGGTAGTGGGGTCCTCGGGGTCAACTGCCACGTGGAAAGCGTCCACCCCGTTCTGCTTCAGCACGCTGGTTAGGTAACTGCCAAAGCCGTCGGCACCTACTTTGCCGATAAAGGCGGTCTGTGCGCCCAGCTTGGCGGCTGCCACCGCCAGATTGGCGGGCGCGCCGCCGGGGTTGGCCGCAAACTGAGGGATCCCGTTTTCGTCGGTACCGGTCTGGGTCAGGTCGATCAAAATTTCACCGATTGCCAAAATATCCATGGACGGTCCTTCCTTTCTTATGTGAGCAGATAGTCGATATAGGCGGCGGCGCGCTCGGGGTGGGGCGCGTTGGCCAGCACCCCTAGATAGACTGCCTCGGGAAAGCCGGCCTGACGGATCAGCGGCGTTTGGGAGACGTCCAGCCATTGGCACGTAAGGCCGGGTATCAGGCTGCTCAGGTCCACAAGATAGCCCTGGGCGGCAAAAGCGTCCCGCGCTTCGGCGTCCATCAGGACAACGTCCAGCCGCTGGGCTGTGACGGCCGACACAATCCGCATTTCAGAGGCATAAACATATTCTTCATCCGCGCCCTCGCTCTCCGAGAGCAGCAGGCCACTGTAGAGATACACCTGTTGTTTGCCGGTCAGGCCCTGGTCCCTGGCAAAACCGGCGGTCAGCTGTTCAGTCAGGGTGTCGCCCGGCGCGATATTGACCAGCGCCAGATAAAGCACTTCCTCCTTTTTGGTGGCCTGCCGGTAGACGGCATAACCTGCCATATAAAACAGGATCAGCGCGACGATGATGGGCAGCTTATAGTAGCTCCAGATATGCTCCAGCCTCTTTTTGCCATGGAGGCTGCGCAGGGTGGCCCAGTCCTGCCGGGCCCGCTCATTCATCCGCGGCATGTTGGTTTTCTCCATCCTCTTTGTTCTCAGCGTCCGGGTCGCCGCCAATGGCGTGAATGATGTTGACCAGCAGGAAAGAACAGAGCATTGCGCAGCAGCCAAACCCCAGCAGGAAGGCGGGGGTAAAGAGGTTGACCACCACCCAGCCCATCAAAAAATAGATGCCGGTCATCAGCAGCGTGCAGACAAGATAGCGCAGCCCCACCAGCAGGGCAGTTTTGAGAATGCCGAAGGTCGTGTTCTCGAACCGCGCCAGCAGGGGGAACGCATACAGCAGAACCACCGCGTAGACAATGGCTGCCACGATGAGCAAAGCGGCGACGAGCGTCCAGAATATGCTCTGGCTCCAGATATGCCAGACGATATAGCCGTCTATTGCCAGAAACGCCCCTGTGCCCAACAAAATCAGCCAGAGTTTGGTGGCTGGCAGAAAGTTCTGCCGGAAAGCCCGGAAAAACATCCCGGTCAAGCCGTCGTCCCGGTCCTCTGCCATCTTTAAGGTGACGTAGAACAGGGCGGTAGTGGACGCACCAATGGTGACAATGGGCAGGCAGCAGATCAGCCATAAAATGTTCAGGTAGGCGCTGTAGGCCATTTTGGTGATAAAGGCCATCAGCGGGCGGTCAGGATCGATCAGGTTGCTCATACTTTTGCCTCATGGTCTCCCGTGGATTCCCGCAGGATCAGATTGGTCTCGGTGTAGACGGTCCGGTAATTCAGCGAGGGTTCCTTGATGCGGGTCATCAGCAGGTCGGCGGCAGTAAAGCCCATGATCTGCCCGTGGATATGGATGGAAGTCAGCCGCGGCGTCATGACCGAAGCCTCCTGGCTGTCGTCAAAGCCGCAGATCCAGATGTCTTCCGGCACGGAGACCCCAAGGTTGCGCAGGGCTCGGATGGCATCAATGGCTACAAAGTCATTGGCGCAGATAAAAACATCCGGCAGCCCGGAGTTCTTGAGCATGGTCCGCAGCGCATCTTCAAAATATGCAGGCGAAAGGCCCTCCAGCGCGCAGTATTGCAAGCTGTCAGCCAACCCCAACTGGGTCATGGCACTGGCATAGGCGGCATACCGCTCGAAAAAGGACTGGCAGTGCCCGATCTCGCCGATAAAGCCGATCCGATCCTTGCCACGCTGGTGCATGATCTGGATGAAATGCTGGATCTCCACATGGTTGTCCATATATAAAAGGTCCGCTTTCAGGGGCGCTTTCAGCTCGGTCACCGGGGAGTCCACAAACAGCAACGGGATGCCCTGCTCGCAGAGCATCTGGGCGTATTCATAATCGAACACCTCGAAGCAGATGATACCGGCAGTGCGCTCGGGGTCAAAGGCAGAGGGCAGGCGGCGCTGGTGCAGCTCCTCCGGGGAGATGCGGTAGATGGTCATGCAGTAGTGTAGGTGATGGATTTCGGACTGAAAGCGGTCCAGCATCATGGAAGAAAAGTGGGAGTTGCTCAAAAAACAAGTGGTCATCATGGCGATCTCCCGCTTGCCGCCAGGCTGGGCTTCCGCCTCGGCCGGCGCATTTGTTGGGGCGTCCGCCGGGGCCGCTGCGCTTTCCGGCTGGAACAGGGGCAGGTAGGCGAACTGCTTGTAGCCCATCTCGGCAGCCTTGCGCAAAATCTTCTCGCGGGTGGCGTCGGCCAGAACGCCGGTGTTGTTGATAGCCTTCGATACTGTGCTGCGCGAGAGCTGCAGCTCGTTGGCGATGTCTTGGATGGTTACTCGGGTTGCCATCGGAATCCCTCCTTTGCTTATAGTATAGTGCAAATGCACACATTAGTCAAATGTGCAAACGCAAAAACATCGGTTTGCACATTTGCACACACCGGTTTTTGTGCAATCATACAAACTCACCGAAATATACTGTCGGGCGGGCGAAATAATGTTGACTTTTGCCATACGGCGTGGTATAAAAAGAGCGTAAGGATTTTACATTTGAAACAGTCTTAAGGGATTTAATCTCCGGTGATAGTGCAAATGTAAAATCGAAAGTGACATTGTATAGAAAAAGGAGGAATCTACATGAAAGCATCCCGATCCGGGACGGTAGCAGTCTCGGCCAGCCAGCGTGTGCACAATACGGGCGTCTATATGGCGCGGCACTGGCAGCTGTATCTGATCTTCATTCTGCCGGCTGTGGTGCTGACCCTGATTTTCAAGTACATGCCGATGGGCGGCATCCTGATCGCTTTCCAGGATTATAACCCCTTCCAGGGCATCCTGGGCAGCGAGTGGGTCGGTTTCGAGCATTTCCGGCGCTTCATGTCCTCGCCGGATTTCCAGCGCTACCTTGTCAACACCCTCAAGCTGAGCGTCTACGGCCTGTTGTGGGGCTTCCCCGTTCCCATCATTCTGGCTTTCCTGCTCAACCGCATCGAGAGCAAAAAAATCAAACAGAAGATCCAGCTGGTGCTGTATATGCCCAACTTCATCTCGGTCATCGTCCTCTGCGGTATGGTCCGCGTCCTTCTGTCGGTCACCGGCCCGCTGAACGGGCTGCTGCACACCAGCATCAACTTTATGACCATCCCCGAGGCCTTCCGCCCCATCTACATCATCAGCGGCATCTGGCAGGGCGCAGGCTGGTCCTCCATCATGTACACGGCCTCCCTCTCCAATGCCAGCAAGGACCTGAAGGAAGCGGCCATGATCGACGGCGCAAACCTGCTGCAGCAGATCATGACGGTCGAGTGGCCCGCCATCAAGGATATGGTGGTCATCCAGTTCATCCTCCAGGCCGGCAACATCATGAGCATCGGCTTTGAAAAAGCCTACGCCCTCCAGACCGACCTGAATATGCAGACCTCCGAGATCATCGCCACCTATGTGTACAAGCGCGGCCTGATCGACGGTGACTACAGTTTCTCGACGGCAGTCGGCCTGTTCAACACGGTGGTCAACGTCATCCTGCTGATAGCCGTGAACAAGATCGTCGCCAAGATGAACGACGGCAAGGGATTATAAGGAGGCACAGTCATGGCAGCGAAAGCTAAAAAGAGCGGCCGGCTCGCGATCTATACCCGGCAGGATAAAGCGATCCTGTTCATCGGCTATGTCCTGCTGGCCCTGTTCGTGGTCGCTATCGTGGTCCCGGTGGTGTACATCGTCATTGCATCGTTCATGGACCCCGTCACCCTCCAGAACCAGGGCATCACCTTTGATTTCAGCAAATGGACCCTGACCGCCTACGAGCGCGTGGCCACCGACGCCCAGATCTGGACCGGCTTCAAAAACGCCGTCCTCTACTCGGTGCTCTTTACCGTCATCTCGGTGGTGGTCACCATGCTGGCGGCCTACCCCATGTCCCTGCCCGATTTCCGCGGCAAAAAGATCTTCAACACCCTCTTTGTCATCACCATGTTCTTCGGCGGCGGCCTGATCCCCACCTACCTGCTCATCAACAACCTGGGCCTGCTGGATTCGATGTGGGCCGTCATCCTGCCCGGCGCGTTCAGCGTCTGGAACATGATCATCGCCCGCACCTACTACCAGGGCGTCCCCCGCGAGCTGCGGGAGGCCTCCGATGTGGACGGCGCCAGCGAGATGACCTTCTTCTTCAAGATCCTGGTGCCCATCTGTATGCCTCTGGTGGCGGTGCTGGCCCTGTGGCAGTTCGTCGCCATGTGGAACAGCTACTTTGACGCCATGATCTACCTGAACGACACCGCCAAGCAGCCCCTGCAGCTGGTGCTGCGCTCCATCCTGATCCAGAGCCAGCCCGAGTCCGGCATGATCGCCGACATCCAGAGCACCGCTGAGCGCGCCCAGCTGGCCGAGCTGCTCAAATATGCCACCATCATCATTTCCAGCCTGCCCTTGATCGTCATGTACCCCTTCTTCCAGAAGTACTTCGACGCCGGCATCATGGCCGGTTCCATCAAGGGCTGACGCCCGCATCCCTGCAGAACACAAACCAAGAAGAAAAAGGAGAAAACGCCATGAAAAAGATGATTTCCCGCCGCAACTTCCTCAAAGCAGCTGCCCTGGCCGGCTCCGCCATGGCTCTGAGCGCCTGCGGCGGCAAGAGCTCTGCCAACGATGAAGCGGCTGCGGCCGTCGTGGTGGACGGCCCCGTCGAGTTTCCTCTGGCCGAGACTGTCACCCTGACCGGTACCACCAGCTATCCCGCAGGCAGCGAATCGGAACCTAACAACCGCACCATTTTCAAGCGGCTGGAAGAATCCACTAACGTCCACATCGAGTGGACCGCCATCCAGTCCGACCAGTGGGGCGACAAGATCAGCCTGAATATGTCCAACCCCAACACCCTGACCGACTTTGTTTTTACCGCCGATTTCTCGGACAGCAACCTGCTCCGCTACGCCAAGCAGGGGGTGGTCATCGCCCTGGAGGAATACATCGACACCTGTATGCCCAACCTGCAGGCCGTCTTTGAGAAGTACCCCGAGTACCGCACCATGTGCACCGACACCGAGGGCCACATCTGGGCCCTGCCCTGGATCGAGCAGCTGGGTGTGGACAAGACCGCGATCCAGACCGTCGGCAGTATGCCCTTCATCAACACCAAGTGGCTCAACTTCCTGGGCCTTGAGATGCCCCACACCGTGGACGAGTTCGAGCAGGTGCTGATCGCCTTCCGGGACAACGCCGCCTCCATTCAGAGCGAGTTCGGCATCGAGGGCGGCATCATCCCCATGTCCTGCATCGTCAACGACGGCGACCAGGACCCCGCCATCCTCATCAACGGCTTCGGCGAGGGCTATGGCGACCAGGACAAGAGCCGTCACATTGCTGTCACCAACGACCGTAAAGTGATTTGCGCCGCCGCGCAGGAGGGCTACCGGGACGGCATCCAGTGGCTGCACAAGCTGTACACCGAAAACCTGATCGACCCCGAGTGCTTCACGCAGGAGTGGTCCACCTATGTCTCCAAGGGCAAATCCGGCCGGTATGGCGTTTGCTTTACCTGGGATGTGGCCAACATTGACAACCTGACCGACTGGGAGCCCCTGCCCCCGCTGGCCGCCGACACGACCAACATTACCCCGTACAATGGATCTTTCACCAGCGGCTTCAACCGCGGCCGCTGCGTGGTCACTGCCAAGGCAGCCAATCCCGCCCTGGTCTGTGCCTGGCTGGACCAGATGTACATCCCCATCCAGTCGGCCCAGAACAACTGGGGCACCTACGGCGAGGACGACGGCTTTGATATTTTTGAAATGTCCACCAATGCCGACGGCGAGCCGATGCTCAAGCACGCGCCCCTGGGTGACGCTTCCCCTGTCGAGGTCCGCGAGGCGGAAAGCGTCAACGGGCCTCTGGCCATCCTGAACGACTACTACGACGTCTATGTCACCTGCCCCGACGACGCCCAGTACCGTCTGGATTGGATCGAGCAGATCTACACCCCCGAGATGCACAACGACTATGTTTTCCCCAACGTCTTTATGAGCAACGAGGACACCGATACCATCTCCGAGCTCGAGACCGACCTGTCCACCTACATGAACACCTGCAAGGCCGACTGGATCATGAACGGCATGGCCGACGGCGCCTGGGAGGAATATCTGGGTATGCTGGAGGAATACCGCCTGTCTGACTACCTGGCCATCATGCAGAAGTATCTGGACGCTTATTACGCCTGATCCCCGCGCAAAATCGAACCTCCGGGCCTCCGACTTGAACAATCGGCCTCGGCCCGGAGCATCTTTTCACAGGAGGCTGCTATGGACAGCACGACCTTACAAAATGCCCGCGCCTATGAGGCGCAGCACGGCGCGGCCATTTCTGCCGCCGAACGCCCTGCCTACCACCTGACCCCTTACACCGGCTGGATGAACGACCCCAACGGCTTCTCGTTCTACCAGGGAAACTACCACCTGTTTTATCAATACTACCCCTACGACACCATCTGGGGGCCCATGCATTGGGGCCATGCCGTCAGCACCGACCTGCTGCACTGGGACTATCTGCCCGCCGCTCTTGCCCCTGACAGCCCCTGCGACAAAGACGGCTGTTTCTCCGGCTCGGCGGCACAGCTGCCTGACGGCCGGCAGCTGCTGCTCTACACCAGCGTCCGCAGGGAAGAGCAGCCGGACGGCAAGACCCGGGATGTGCAGACCCAGAGCGTCGCCGTCGGAGATGGCCTCGACTACGTCAAGCTGGCTCAGAATCCCGTGCTGGACGAAACCTGCCTGCCCGAAGGCTTCAGCCGCTTTGATTTCCGCGACCCCAAGATCTGGCAGGAGCCGGACGGCAGCTATTCCGCCGTGCTGGTCGGGCAGGGCAAAACAGAGGGCGGCGCGGCCCTGCTGTTCCACAGCGCCGACGGTTTCCACTGGGAATACGTCACCATTCTGGACGCCAGCCGCGGCGAATACGGCGTCATGTGGGAGTGCCCCGACTTCTTTGAGCTGGACGGCAAGCAGGTGCTGATGGTTGGCCCGATGGAGATGCAGGCCCGGGACGAGTTCCACAACGGGCACTGCGTGATCGCCCTGATTGGCAGCTATGACCCTGTGAACCATCGCTTTGTCCGCGAAAACGTCCAGCTGATGGACGAGGGCATCGACTTCTATGCCACCCAGACCCTCCAGGCGCCCGACGGCCGCCGGATCATGACCGCCTGGATGCAAGCCTGGTCCGGCATCAGCGATCAGCCCCATGGGGCCAAGTGGTTCGGACAGACCATCTGCCCGCGGGAGCTGCACATCCGGGACGGCCGGATCATCCAGACCCCCGTCCGGGAACTGGACGCCGCCCATGGCGCGCGTGTCCTGCATGAGAATGTCCGCATGGAAGGCGAGACGGCTCTGGAAGGCATTGGCGGCCGGGTGGCTGACCTCCGCGTGACCATCACTCCCGAGGGCAAGGAGTGCCGTGCTTTTACCATCAAGCTGGCCTCCGACGGTGCCCACTCTACCACCCTTACCTATGAGCCGCGCACCCGGCGGCTCACCCTTGACCGGAGCCAGGCAGGGTTCCATCAGGATATCGTACACCTTCGCAGCTGTACCGTGCGCAGCCAGAGCGATACGCTCAACCTCCGCATCCTTCTGGACCGCAACAGCATCGAGGTGTTCATCAACGGCGGCGAGCAGACTATGACGGCCTGCATCTACACCCCACCCGAAGCCGAACGCATCACCTTTGCCGCCGACGGTGCAGCCCGAATCAGTGTTGAGCAGTATGCCCTAAACCTATAAGATTTCTCGTTTTGCGCATCCTCCTTCCATTTTACCATATGTCGATGTGGCAGCCCCGATCTGACACAGATCAAGTCGGGGCTGTGCATGTCAAATTTACTTTCGTGCCTCACAGACCAAAAAGCAGACGCTTCCCTTAATAGTGCGAGATGGGGCCGTTAAGCGAGTAGTACGGCAAGGGTGCCGGTGAACTGAAAGGCGAGTATGAAGTCTGGGGGCCCAAGCTGATCCTGTCCGAGTACTACGAAACCACCTTCAAGATGGAGGACCGCGCCATCGAGCGGCTGAACGACCTGTACGACTACTGGATGCCCCAGGTCACCGACACAGCGGTGTACCCGGTGGACTGCGTCTTTACCACCGACGAGCTGGACACCATCGACCGGTACAAGACTGACTTTGAGACCATGGTCTCGGAGCAGGAAGGCCTGTGGATCCGGGACGGCGGCCCCACCGACGAGGAGTGGGAGGCCTACAAGCAGATGTTGGCCGACAGCTGCGGGATGGATCAGCTGCTGCAGGTCTACCAGGACGCCTACGCACGCTACACCAGCGAAAGCTGATATTCTGACCCCGACATACGCATTCTTCTTCCATTCTTCTTACACCGCGCTGGGCCCTGCCGCGCTGCCCCCGACCAGGGACGCGGCAGGGCTTTGCCGGTGAGGATATCAACCCCGGCACAGATCGTGCCGCTTCCAAGCAAAAACGAAACTATCACCCAGGAGGTCCCTCCATGATCAGCGATACCTTGCAGAAAGCCCGCGACTTTGAGGCACAATATGCTCCCCACATACCCGCAGCCGAGCGGCCCGCCTTTCATGTGACGGCGCCCATCGGCTGGATCAACGACCCCAATGGCTTTTCCTGCTACAAAGGGGAGTACCATCTGTTCTACCAGCACCATCCCTATTCCACCAACTGGGGCCCGATGCACTGGGGGCACGTCAAGACCCGCGACTTTATCCGGTGGGAACAGCTGCCGGTGGCCATTGCCCCCGACACCCCCGCCGACCGGGACGGCTGTTTTTCGGGCAGCGCCCTGGAACTGCCCGACGGCCGGCAGATGCTGATGTACACCGGCGTTTACCGGATGCGCCGTCCGGACGGCCGGATGGAAGAGTTCCAGCAGCAGTGCCTTGCTTTTGGCGACGGGGTCAACTATGAGAAATACCCCGGCAACCCCGTTCTGGACGGCAGCGACCTGCCCGCAGGGGGCAGCGTGCTGGACTTCCGGGACCCCAAGATCTGGCAGGAGGACGGGACATTTTATATGGTGGCGGGCAACCGCACCGAGGACGGCAGCGGCGCCATCCGCCTGTTCGAGAGCAAAGACGGCCTCAAGTGGACCTATTCCACCACCCTGGACGCCAGCCGCAACGAGTATGGCCGGATGTGGGAGTGCCCCGACTTTTTCCCGCTGGACGGGTGGCGGGTGCTGCTGGTCAGCCCCCAGGAGATGACCGCCATCGGGCTGGAATTCCACGCCGGCTACGGGGTGGCGGCCCTGCTGGGCAGCTACGACAAAGCCTCCCGGCACTTTGAGCGGGAAGCCGTCCAGGCGGTGGACTACGGCACCGATTTCTATGCGCCCCAGACCCTCGAGACCTATGACGGCCGCCGGATCATGATCGCCTGGATGCAGAACTGGGCCACCACCGGCAGCCAGCCCCAGGGCTGCCGCTGGTTCGGGCAGATGACCCTGCCCCGTGAGCTGGAACTGCGGGATGGCCGCCTGATCCAGAATCCGGTGCGGGAGCTGGCGAATTACCATGGCCGAAAGGTCAGTTACCGTGACATTCTGCTCACCGCCGGAGAGGTCAGCCTCCACGGGGTGGAGGGCCGGCTGCTGGACATGACCGTTACCGTTCGCCCGGTGGATGGCAGCCCATCCTACCAGACCTTTAAACTGCGTCTGGCCAAGGACGGCAACCGGGAGACGGTGGTCCGCTACAAGGTTGCGAACAGCACTGTCCGCATCGACCGTACCCACAGCGGTTTTCCCTATGACATTGTCAATGTGCGGGACTTCCCGGTCCGGCCCCAAGGGGGCGCGGTCAAGCTGCGGATCGTGATGGACCGGTACAGCCTGGAAGTATTCGTCAACGACGGCGAACAGGCCGCCAGCATGACCCTGTACACTCCCCAGAGCGCTCAGGCGGTCAGCTTTGAGGTGACCGAGGGCGCCGCCCGCATCGATGTGGAAAAATACAGCCTGGAGTTGGGGGAGGAAAGTAAATCGTGAACGACAAAAAATGGGATGTGGTGGCTCTGGGAGAGCTGCTGATCGATTTCACGCAGAACGGGCTTTCGGAGCAGGGCAACCCCCTGTTTGAGGCAAACCCCGGCGGCGCGCCCTGCAACGTGCTGGCCATGCTGCGCAAGCTGGGCAAGCGCTGTGCCTTTGTGGGCAAAGTGGGCCGGGACGGCTTTGGCCGCCAGCTGGCCCGGGCCGCGGAGGAGGCGGGCATCGGCCTGCAGGGCCTGCGGTATGATCCCGACGTACACACCACCCTGGCCATCGTGCAGACCCTGCCCGGGGGCGACCGGGATTTCAGCTTTTACCGCAAGCCGGGGGCGGACGCCAACCTGACCGTGGAGGACCTGGACCAGGAGCTGATTCGGAGCTGCCGGATCTTCCACTTTGGCACCCTGTCTTTGACCGGACAGCCCTGCCGCGCCGCCACCCAGAAGGCGGTGGCCCTGGCCAGGGAGGCGGGCGCCCTCATCTCCTTTGACCCCAACCTGCGGGAGCCTTTGTGGGACAGTCTGGAGGAGGCAAAGGAGCAGATCGCCTGGGGGCTGGCCCGGTGCGACATCCTCAAGATCTCCGACAACGAGCTGCTGTTCATGACCGGGCAGAGCGACTTTGAAAAGGGCGCGGCCATCCTGCAAAAGCAGTACCCCAACATCCGGCTGATGAACGTCACCGCCGGGGCGCAGGGCAGCTATTCCTTCTGCGGGGAGGCGCACACCTTCCAGCCCGGCTGCACTTTGGG
>NZ_NFLM01000032.1 GCF_002160915.1 Faecalibacterium sp. An121 | reverse complement strand
GCAATCGCTTGCGTCCTGTGAATTACTTTTTTGGAATTTTAAGTGTTTCCAACACTTTAAAGGTTCCGTTACAAGTATTCGATATTGTTCAATTTTCAAGGTCCTGCGCCGCTCTGTCTCTCGACTGGCGACCTGTTTATTTTACCACATCCGTCTTTGCTTGTCAAGCTCTTTTTTGAAGCTTTTCGCAAGCTCTTTTGCGTTTTGTGGGCGCCCCGTGGAGCGCTCGAATATAATACTACACCCGGGGACTTTTGTCAACCCTTTTTTGCAAGTTTTTGCCGCATCTTTTTCTCTTGCGCTTTTACCGGGCGCGTCGTACAATAAGGATGATCGATCCTTTTCCATCTAGAGCCAAAGCGAGGCCCGCCATGATCCTGACCGTCAACATCGGCAACACCCATATCACCATTTCTACTTATAAGGAAGGCGCTCTGCACTTTTCGGGCAAGCTGTCGTCCAGCACCGCCTCCACCGCCGACGAATACGCCATCCGGCTGATCCATCTGCTCACCCTGCATCAGAGCTCCCCCCAGCAGATCGAGGGAGTGATGCTGGCCAGCGTAGTGCCCGCCCTTACCGGCAAGCTGATCTCTGCGCTGCGGATGCTGACCAGCGTGCGGATCATGACGGTGGGCCCCGGACTGAAAAGCGGCCTCAAGCTGCGCCTGGACCAGCCCGCCCAGCTGGGGGCTGAGCTTTTGTGCGGTGTGGTGGCCGCCATGGCCGAAGGCCCCGCCCCCATGGCCGTCATCTTCTCGGACACCGCCCTGTCCATCATGGGGGTCAACGCCCAAAAGGAAATGGTGGGGGGCGTCATCCTGCCCGGGCCGCAGCTCTCGATGGCCAGCCTGGTACAGAACACGGCCCAGCTGCCCCAGGTGGACCTGACCGCCCCCGCACCCCCTTCGGTGCTGGGCAAGAACACCGCCGCCTGCCTCCAGGGCGGGCTGCTGATCGGTACCGCCTGTATGCTGGACGGCCTGGCCGAGCGTTTCCGGGCCGAGCTGGGACCCGACACACGGTTCTATGCCACCGGCAATCTGCCGGTCACCCTCCGCAAAGCCTGCCGCACCCCCATCCTCTACCGCGAACATCTGGTCTCGGACGGCCTGTACCGCATCTGGCTGCGGAACCGCAAACCCTGACCACACCACAAAACGGCGCCCGCCGGAGGGGATCCCTCCCTGCGGACGCCGTATTTTATTGAGCCTGCAAGATCTCTTTGATCTCGGGGATGCTGTGCCCTTCGGCCCGCAGCTGCCGGATCTGCCCGATCCGGTCCAGACTGGCTTCCCGCTTGTAACGCCGGGTCAGGTTGTCGCCGGCCTGTTCAAAGGGCAGCATCCCTTCCTCCGTATAGAATTTCAGGGTGCTGTACCGCACGTCGGTCAGCCGCACCAGCTCCCCAATGGTGACGTACTCCGCCTGCTGGATGACCTCCAGCTTTCTCTGACGGGACATACGCTCACGACCCCGCCGCCGCGGCGCCCCGGGCCGCGAAGGAATACATGATGATCTGCAGGTAGGTCATCATATCCCTGACCATCTTGCCCTCCGGCGACTGTGCCAGAGCCTCGATCTTCTGCCGGACCTCCTTCTGCTCGAAAGCGGAGAAATAGGCCTTGAGGCACTTGACTCGCTCCAGCAGCGCCACCAGAACGGCCGTCTCATCGCTGACGGGGCCTTCCTCCAGCAGCTCGGCCCGCATCTGTTCCACCACCGAGCGCACCGTCTCGGGCCCCGGCAGGTAGCCGGCCTGTTTGCCCAGCAGCCCGGCCTTGCAGGCCGACGCCGCCCCCAGCTGCACCAGCGAGCCGCCCACGGCGTCCCGCAGCTCGTTGATGCGCTTGTCGGTCCAGCTGAAATTGTAGGCGTCCACCACCACATAGAGCTTGACCGACTGCTTTTCCCGGATGAAATCATAGAGGGGCTTCAAATACCCCTTGTCCTGGGGCAGCGCTCCGGCCGCCGACACCTTTTTGCCGTCCACCGCGATGCAGCCCTCCATCTGCAGCTCCAGCAGCGCCCCGGCCACCAGGCCCAGGGTCCGCTCCTCCACGCTGGCAAAGGGAAACACGCCCTTGTCATTGACGGTGCACACCATATATTTCTGTACGATCGACAAATCCTTCATAAAAAGTCCCTCCTGTACAGGCAGAACGGATGATGCAAGTGCAGTTACTACTTATCACTTACTACTTACGATTTAAGTATATCCAGCCGGGGCCTTTTTGTCAAGGGGACTTTTGTTCAAAATTCCTATTTGCATTTTAGGCAAAAGTGTGGTATAATTCTTGACGCTGATACCCTGTCGGCAAACAGATGTGCGGTCGTAGCTCAGCTGGATAGAGCGTTGGACTCCGACTCCAAAGGCCAGAGGTTCGAATCCCCCCGGCCGCACCAACCAAAAAGCCCCCGCAGCGCTTTATGCTGCGGGGGCTTTTCTGTTCCAGCCGGGACTTTTTAGAGCGGCAGAGCCTGCATCCACTTCCCCAGCTCTGCATAAAAGCGGCCCACATGGGCGCCGTCCAGCAGGCGGTGGTCCAGTTCCAGGCTGACGGACAAGAGGGTGCGTCCCTCCTTTTCCTCCCAGCGGCCCCAGGTCACCCGGGGGATGGAGTCCGCCGGGTCTGTGTCCCGCTCATTGGTCACAGCGGTCAGAGGGAACCAGGGCAGGCAGGAAAAATACACCAGCTCGTCGGGGGCCCAGAGGCCCTGGGGGGTGATGAAAGCCGTCTGGGCGGCCGAGCGGGCCTTGGCCTGCCGGCAGAAGTCCTCCAGGTCCTCCCCCGCCTCCAGGGTGACGATATGGAACTGCCCGCTGCCCGGGTGCAGGTCGGTGAAGCTGGGCACCAGCCGGTCCACCCTGACGATCTGCCCGCCCCGGTCCTTGTAAAGGAAGGCGTCCACCCGTTCCATGGCTTTGGTCACGCCATACACCATGGCCATATAAAAGGACAGCCCCCGTTCCCTGCACCAGGCCCGCAGGGGCGTCACGTCCACCGGGAAGGTCAACGCATAAAAGGGATGGGACATCCCTGCAAAAAAGTCATAGACCTCCCGCCGGGGCCAGGTATCTTTGTCGATGATCTGCATACAGCGCCTCCTTGCTGTGTTCTGGACACAGTATAGCAGAAGTTCCCCTTTTCCGCCATCTCTTTACAGCCAGCTGTGGTAGCGGCGGAGATACAGCTTTTTGGCCAGGCTCTCCAGTAGGATGTAGCCCGCCACGATCCCCGCCAGGGCGGCAAAGTAGCCGACGGGCAGGGCGGTCAGGCCCAGGCCCTCGGCCAGCGGGGTGAAGGGCAGCACCGTCACCACCGCCATGCCGGCCAGCGTCAGCCCGGTGAGGGAGGCCGAAGCGCGGCTCTGGAGCAGGGGCACCTTGGCGGTGCGGACCATGTGGATGACCAGGGTCTGGGTCCACATGGAAGCCACGAACCACCCGGTCTGGAACAGGGCGGCCCAGAGCTCCCGGGCGGCCGGATCGGTCAGCTGGGTATACAGCTTGCCCCCCGCCGACGCAGGGCAGAACACAAAGTACATCAGCGCAAAGGTCAAAAGGTCAAACAGCGAACTGACCGGGCCGTTCCAGGCCATGAAGCGGGCCACGCCGCCGGCATCCCAGCGGCAGGGCTTGCGCAAGTATTCCTCGTCCACGTTGTCCCAGGAAATGGCGGTGCAGGACAGATCGTACACCAGGTTGAGCAGGATCAGCTGCAGGGCCGTCATGGGCAGGAAGGGCAGGAAGGCGCTGGCCGCCAGCACCGACAGCATATTGCCAAAGTTGGAGGACACCGTCATCTTGATGTACTTCATCATATTGGCGTAGGTCTTGCGGCCCTCGATCAGGCCCTGCTCCAGCACCATCAGATCCTTGTCCAGCAGGACGATGGAGGCAGACTCCTTGGCGATGTCCACCGCCGTGTCCACCGAGATGCTCACATCGGCGGCCCGCAGGGCGGCTGCGTCGTTGATGCCGTCCCCCATATAGCCCACGCAGTGGCCGTTCTCCCGCAGCAGCCGGACGATCCGGGCCTTCTGGGCGGGGGACAGCTTGGCGAACACCGACACCTCAGCGGCGCGGCGGGCCAGCTCCTGGTCGGTCATGGCGTCGATGTCGGCGCCCAGCAGCACCTGGCTGACCGGCAGGCCCACCTGGGCGCAGATGGCGGCGGTGACCTTCTCATTGTCGCCGGTCAGCACCTTGACCTCCACCCCGTAGCTGTGCAGCGCCCGGATGGCCGCCGGGACGGTCTTTTTGGGCGGGTCCAGGAAAGCCAGGAAGCCGATCAGCACCATCTCCTGCTCATCCGCGGCCGAGAACTGGCCCACGGGGGCGGGATTGCTTTTCTGGGCCACCGCGATCACCCGCATCCCCCGGGCGTTCAGGCTGTCCGCCTGGGCCAGCACCGAGCGGCGCAGCTCCGGGGTCAGGGGCAGCACCCGGCCGCCCCGCTCCGCCCAGGCGCAGCAGTCCAGCATCTCCTCCACCGCGCCCTTGGTGACCATCTGGGTCTTGCCGGTGGGGTCCGACACCACCACGCTCATCCGGCGGCGCTCAAAGTCGAAGGGCACCTCGTCCACCTTGCTGTAATTCGCCATCAGCGGTTCCGCTCCCAGCTCCTCCTGCTTGGCGATCACGGCCAGGTCGATCAGGTTCTTGAGCCCGGTCTGAAAATAGCTGTTCAAAAAGGCATGGCGCAGCACCCGGTCATCGGGCTGGCCGTCCACATTCAGGTGCATCTCCAGCACCACCTTGTCCTGGGTCAGGGTGCCGGTCTTGTCGGTGCACAGGATGTCCACCGAGCCCAGGTTCTGGATGGCGTTGAGGTTCTTGATGATGACCTTCTGCCGGCTCATGGCCAGAGCGCCCTTGGCCAGGGAGGTGGTGACGATCATGGGCAGCATCTCAGGGGTCAGGCCCACCGCCACCGAAATGGCGAACAGGACGGCCTCCATCCAGTTGCCCTTGGTAAAGCCGTTCAGGAACAGCACCACCGGCACCATCACCGCCATAAAGCGGATCAGCAATTTGGACACCGAGCCGATCCCCTTGTCAAAAGCCGTCTTGGGGGGCTTGTCGCTCATGGTGCGGGCAATGGCTCCGAACATGGTGCCGCTGCCCACCGCCACGGCCACCGCCCGGGCGCTGCCGCTGATGACGGTGCTGCCCTGGAAGGCCAGGCAGGGCACCTCGGTCAGGGGCAGGGCCTCCTCCACCGGCGCCGCCGCCTTCTCCACCGGCTCGCTCTCGCCGGTCAGGGCCGACTGGCTGATGAACAGGTCCTTGGCGTTCAGGATCCGCAGGTCGGCGGGGATCATGTCCCCGGCGGACAGGTGGATGATGTCCCCCACCGCGATCTCCTCCATGGGCAGCTCCTGGTGCCGGCCCTCCCGCTCGATGCAGGCGGTGGTATGGATCATGGCGGTGAGCTTCTCCGCCACATTCCCGCTGCGGGTCTCCTGCACAAAGCGCAGCACCCCCGACACCGCCACCATCACCGTGATGATGGCCACCGTCATATAGCTGCGCTGGCCCGGGGCCGCAAAGAGGATATCGGTGAACACCGACACCACCGCCAGCAACAGCAGCACCAGGGAGAAGGGGTCCGCAAAGGCTTCCAGCAGCCGGCGGGCGCCGCTCTTGCGCTTGGGCCGCACCAGCTGGTTGGGGCCGTACTGCTCCCGGGCCGCCTCGGCCTGGGCCTGGGTCAGGCCGCCGGCGCCGGTCCCCAGCTTTTCCAGCAGCCGGGCCTCGGTGCAGGCTGCGGCCTCCCGCAGCCGGGTGTCGGACTGTTTTGCAGCCGTGTTCTGCGCCGCTGCATACGCTTTGATCCATTTCATCATCATGGGTGGTTCCTCCTTTCTTGCCGGCGGGGTCTCCCCGCCCAGAAAGGGGCGCAAAAAAAGCGCCCGCTTTCCGCCTTTTCCGGCAGATCGCGGGCGCGTGCGCGCACCAAAACAAGGCCCCAGGCGGGGCCCTTTCCGCGCACCCGGACCAGTCTTGCGCAAGGGCCGTCCTGTGCCGGACGCAGCCTGTGCAAAACCGTCAAATGCGCATCAAAGGACCGGGACGCCTGTACCTGTCCTGGCCTGTGCTCGTTCGCCTGCGGTCTGCCCGCGTTGGTCTACTGCTGGGGTCCATAGCGTCCCACCTGCCTTTCCTGTCAAAAAATAAAGCCCGCCGGTCCATAGGACAAGCGGGCGTAAATCGACCTGTGTTCGCCTGAGCTTTAGCTTTGCAGGGCGGTGTAGCTGCATTATGATACGCCTTGTCATCGACGCATCCTGTTCAGACCTGCGCATGGTGTCTCCACCATTTTGCGGCAGCAGCCCATATCCCTGTAAGAGCCTTACCTATCAAACCACATTCACTATACCATATTTTTCATCCTATGTCAACCATAGGTTTATGAGAAAAGTGTGAACTTTTTCACGCTGCACCCGCAGATTTCAAGGCGCCGCGCCGGCGCAGCCATACGAGGGCCCCCACGCAGACCAGCACCGACAAGAGCGACCCGGCAGCCGCCGCGCAGCCCATGGGCAGCAGGGTGTCGGGGAACAGCCGGCTCATGAAATAGGCCCCGGGGATCCGCACCAGGACGATGGAAATGGCGTTGTGGACAAACGAGATGCCCGACCGGCCATAGGCGCAGAAGTAGCCGCAGAAGCTGAAATGCACCCCTGCAAACATACAGTCCCAGATATAGCTGCGGATGTACTGGCTGCCCGCCGTCACCACGGCGGGGGTGCTGTCGAACAGGGCCACGATCCCCCCTGCCGCGAACTGCACCGCAACGCCCACCGCCAGCCCGAAAGCCAGACAGAGGGTACAGGCATAGCGCAGAGTCCGGGCCGCCCGGTCGTCCTTGCCCGCGCCCACGTTCTGGGCCGCCAGGGCCGACACGGTGGACAGCATCGAGGAGGGCACCAGGAACACAAAGCTGATGACCTTTTCCACGATGCCCACCGCTGCCGCATCGTTCAGGCCGCGGTTGTTGGCGATGATGGTGATCAGGATGAAGGACACCTGCACGAACCCATCCTGCAGGGCCACCGGCACGCCCACCCGGAGGATGGGCCCCAGCACCTCCCGCCGGGGGCGAAAGCAGTCCTTTTGGAGGGACAGGCCCGCCTTTTGGCGGGTGATGAACACCAGGGACACCACCACGCTCAGCGCCTGGGACAAGGTCGTGCCCAAAGCCGCCCCCGCCGGGCCCATATCCAGCCCGCCGATGAACAGGTAATCCAGACCGATGTTGGCCGCGCAGGCCACCGCCACAAAGTACATGGGGCTTTTGGAGTCCCCCAGCCCCCGGAAGATGGAGCTGATGATGTTGTAGGCGGTGATGCAGGGGATGCCCACAAAACAGATGGTCAGGTACTGCACCGTCCCCTCCACCGCCTCGGCAGGGGTGGACATGGCCTGGACGATGGGCCGGACCAGCGCCAGCAGCAGAGCGGTCAGGGCCACCGACAGGGCCATGAACAGGGTGACGCTGTTGCCGATGGACAAAGCGGCGCGCCGCCGCTCCTGGGCGCCCACCGCCCGGCCGATCGAGATGGTGGCCCCCATGGCCAGGCCCACGATCATCACCGTGAGCATATGCATCACCTGGCTGCCGATGGATACCGCCGTGATATCCGCCGTGCCGCTGAACTGCCCCGTAATGAACAGATCCGCCATCCCATACAGGGTCTGCAAAAAGTAGGCCAGCAGATAGGGCAGCGAAAAGCTGACGATGTTTTGGAATACGCTTCCGGTGGTAAGATCTTTTTCCATGTGCAGTACAGCCGCAGGCCGCGGCCCTCCCCTCCCCGTCTCGATTTTACTTCACTATCATAAATCGCGGCGACGGGATTGTCAAGAGGAGGCCCCCAAAAACGGCCGATGCAGGGCGGAAGGCGGGTTCATGCGGCCTTGTCGTAAATGCTCATCTGCTGCTTGTAGATCCGGACAAAGTAGATGATCTCGGCGATGGCCGTCACGGTCCAGGAACAGACGAACAGCAAATAGAGGGACTGCAGGGTGCCGAAATAGGCAAAGACGGTATAGACCCATACCACCCGGAACACGCAGGAGCCCATGATCACGATGAAGGTGGGCACAATGGTGCGGCCCAGGCCGCGGGAGGCGGCGATGGTGCAATCCATAAAGGCCGAGATGGGATAGCACAGCCCCATGATCACCAGGCGCTGCATCCCCGCGTCGGCCACCGCCTGTTCGGTGGTGAACAGGGCCAGGAACGTCTGGCCAAAGAACACCAGGGACAGACCCATCACCGCGCCGATCCCAAAGGAATAGCCCAGCGAGATGAAGTAGCTGCGCTTGACCCGGGCCCGCTTGCCCGCGCCGAAGTTCTGGCTCATAAAGCTGGCGCAGGCGGTGTAGAATGCTGCCATCACATCGTATACCAGAGGGTCGGCGTTGGCCGCCGCCGAGTTGCCCCGGACCACCACCGTATCAAAGGTGTTGATGCTGGCCTGAATGAACAGGTTTGCCAGAGCGAAAATGGCGTTCTGGCAGCCCGCCGGCACGCCCAGGCCCAGGATGCTGCGGGTCATGGCGGGGTCAAGATGCAGCTTTTCCCGCCGCAGGCCGTAGCAGCCCTCCACCCGGGTCAGGGCCCGCAGGATCAGGAAGGCGGACAGATACTGGGTCAGGATGCTGGCCAGGGCCACGCCCGCCACGCTCATCCGGCAGACGATGACAAAAAACAGGTTGAGGAGGATGTTCAGGATGCCCGCGATGGTCAGATAGACCAGGGGCTTGCGGGTATTGCCCACCGCGCTGAACACGCCGTTGCCAAAGTTATAGATGGCCATGGCGGGCATACCCAAAAAGTAGATCCGCAGATAGAGGATGGCTCCGTCGATCAGGTCGGGCTTGGTGCCCAGCAGCCGCATCAGGGCCGGTGAAAAGGCCACGCCGATCACCAGCAGCAAAATACCCGCCGCAATGCAGACCAGAAGGGACGAATGGACCGATTTTTCCACGTCCCTGGGCTGTTCGGCGCCGTAGAACCGCGCCACCAGCACGTTGACGCCGCCGCCCAGACCGATCAGGAAACCGGTCATCAGGGTGACAAAGATGGTGGTGGAGCCCACCGACCCCAGGGCCTGGGAGCCGGCGAACCGGCCCACCACCGCGATGTCCGACATATTGAACAGCGCCTGCAGCAGGTTGGAACAAACCAGCGGCAGGCTGAATATCAGGATCTGCCGCGCCAGCGGGCCTTCGGTCAGATTCTTTTCCCCAGAAGCCATACACGATCCTCCTTGCGATACGCTCCTTTTGCCAGGGCGGCCGCCCATCCCGCGCAGCCTGCCCGGGACAGTATAGCGCGCCGGGCAAGCGCCGTCAAGAGGGTTGCGCCCGGACGCCGGATATGGTATCCTGAAAGCATCAAAGCAAGGAGGAAAACCGTTATGCTCTCTGAACATACCATCGCACCCGACTTCACCCTGCCCGACGCAGAGGGCCGCCCGGTGAAGCTGTCCGACTTCCGCGGGCAGAAGGTGGTTCTCTACTTCTACCCCCGGGACAACACCCCCGGCTGCACCCGCCAGGCCTGCGCCTTTGCCGCCGCCTACGACACCTTCCGCCAGAGGGGCGTGGTGGTGATCGGGGTCAGCAAAGACACCCAGGCTTCCCACCAGCGGTTCGCCGCCAAGCACCAGCTCCCCTTTATCCTGCTGTCCGACCCCGACCACGCCGTGCTGGAGCTGTACGACGTCTGGAAAGAGAAAAAGCAATATGGCAAGGTCAGCATGGGGACGGTGCGTTCCACCTACCTGATCGGGGAGGACGGCGTCATCCTCAAGGCCATGCCCAAGGTCAAGCCCGACACCAACGCCGCCGATGTGCTGGCGGCCCTGGACGCGCTGGAAGGCTGACGCCCCGGCGCCAGGGACACCCATTACCCATTATAAAAGGAGGAAACCATCATGCCATTCATCGACCTGCGCACCACCGTTCCCACTGACCCCCAGCAGCGGGAAGCCCTCAAAACCGCCTTTGGACAGGCCATCACCGCCCTGCACAAGACCGAGACTTACCTGATGGTCTCCATCCAGGACAACAGCGAGCTGTGGCTGGGCGGCCAGAAGCTGGACAAGGGGGCCTTTGTAGCCGTCAGCCTTTACGGCTCCGCCTCGGCTTCCGACTACAACCGGATGACCGCCCTTGTCTGCCGCATCCTGTCCGAACAGCTGGATATACCCCCCAAAGCCGTCTATGTCACCTACCACCCCGTCAGCGACTGGGGCTGGAACGGCCGCAATTTCTGATCTTCCCGGGCTGCCCCGTCTTTGGATGCGGGCAGCCCTTTTTTGTCCCCGCGCCCGCACACAAAACAATGCGGGGGCCGGCCGTATGGCCAGCCCCCGCAGAGGGACCCTATCTTTCGTGACGCAAAAGTTCTTTTGTTTTGGTGCGATCAACAACAGAAGGAATATGGTTCTATTCCTCTTTGCCGCCACATCGGATGGGTGTTTTACCCGAGCGCGCAGGTGGTCTCTGGCACCCGCACGCCCCTTATATCATCTCCCGGTATGGTGCCCCGGGGGTGTTATAAGTAAAGTTCATACTGATTTAATTACACACCACCAGTGACAACTTCCTTGACAGTCTGATCAACAACCAAACCAACCACGTAAGCAGAATACTCGCCACTGTTGCTTTCCACCTTTACAACTGCAATACTGCCATTGTAGGTGTAGTTATAAGTCTTGCCGCCAGAAGTCCCATCAGTGGGCATGTTGCGGGTATTAATGATACCCTTCATCATGGTGACAACCTGATCCTTCATGCCATCTTCAGTAAAGTTGCCAGGCACAATAATAAGATCTGCTACAACAGTATCCTTTGTGGTATTCGCAAAATCATCGAAATCGCAAGTATCTGCCTTCACCATTTCAATAAACGAGTTCTGAATAGCACTCCCCTTTGTAATCCAATCTGTAGAAGTAGCTTTGAGTTCATTTTCATCGATCATCGCCGCTGCTTTGCTCAGAGCAGAGTCAAGTGTAGAATCTGCGCTCAGCTTCAAAATATTGGTATACTTCGCATCCAGTTCGCTATTAACATAGTTAGCAAGAGACGAATCAACGGGGTTGACATCAGGCTCGGTAGGTTTGCTGGAAGAAGAGCCATCGCAGCCAGCCAGCATGCTGACGGCCATGATGCCGGCCAGCGCCAGAGAAGCAATCTTCTTGAGTTTCATAATGAATTTTTCCTCCTTATGGTGTATAAAAGATAGAGACCCAAAACAGGTTCAAAGGAAGGTCCTTTCCTTTGTGTGCCTATCATAACATACCCCCCCCGGTGTCAAGACCCAATTTCAAAATTTTCCATTTTTTCTTTATTTTCTTTAGTTCGCATATTCTAGCTTTGGGTGCAGGGGGCGGGAGTGAGCTGTTCTCATCTTTGGGGGCGGTTTTTTGGTTCTATGCAACTGTCCCAAAAAGGCGGCTGCATTTTTCTCACCGGGAAGATGGGTTTTGTGACCGCGACACATTGACGTCGGCCCGGCCAGCCGCTATAATGGAAGTATATTCCAGTTATTGAACGATCATCCCAAAGGAGGGCCTGGCATGGAACTGTATCGGGTGGAACAGATCGCGGAGGGCGACTACGGCTGTGAGGAACTGCCCGAGGGCGCACCCGTCCTGTGCAGCGTCACCCTGCGGGGGCCGGATGGGGCCTCCCTGGTGGTGGAAGTGCCCGACCAGGCACTGACCGCCCAGTCCATCCAGGAGGGCTGCACCGTCCTCCGGCAGGACGGCTCTTTGCAGCTGGTTCGGCCCATCCGCACCAGCGCCCTGATCGGGCTGGGCGCTTTGGGTATCCTGTTTGGGCCGAAGATGCCGGGGGTGCAGGTCATCGCCGACTCCCAGCGGGCCGCCCGCTACACCGCTCATCCCGCCACCTGCAACGGCCAGCCCTGCCCCTTTTCCTATTGCAGCCCCAGCCAGGGCCAGCCGGCCGACCTGGTGCTGGTGACCGTCAAGGCCACCGGCCTGGAGCAGGCCATCCGGGACATCGCCCCCTTTGTGGGGCCTCACACCGTCATCCTCAGCCTGCTCAACGGCATCACCAGTGAGGAACGGCTGGAGGCAGCCTACCCCGGCCACACCCTCTGGAGCGTGGCCATTGGGATGGACGCCAACCGCGTGGGCCGGGATCTGGTGTTCAAGGCGCCGGGGCGCATCCAGTTTGGGGAGCGGGATGGCCGCATCACCCCGCGGGTGGCGGCGGTGGCCCAATACTTTGCCGCCTGCGGCATCGCCGGTGAGCCCTGCACCGACATCCTCTACAAGCAGTGGCACAAGCTGATGATCAACGTGGGGCTGAACCAGGCCTCTGCCGCCTTCGGCATGACCTACGGGGACCTGGCCAAAGACACCCCCCAGCGGGCCAAAATGCTGCAGGCCATGCAGGAGGTGATCCGGCTGGCCAACGCCGAGGGCGTTCCCCTGCCCCCCGACGACGATGTGGTCTGGCTGGCCGGGGCCATCCCCTCCTTCAAGCCCGACAACCGTCCCAGCATGGGCCAGGACATCCAGGCCCGCCGCCCCACCGAGGTGGAGGAGTTTGCGGGCACCGTCCGGCGGCTTTCCCAAAAGCACGGCCTGCCCACCCCCGCCAACGATTTCTTCTACCAGCGCATCCGTGCGATCGAAGCCGGCTGGGCCGCCCAGCCTCACTAGGGTGTATCTGAGAAATCAAAAATGCTGAGATATTCGCCAAAAAGCGCCAGGTGCAATGCGCATGAGCGCTGCAACTCTTGCGCTTAGCCGATTTTTGCGGCGCCAGCCGCGCCTTCGCTACATCGTCCGCAGGACGCGCTCGGCGCGGCTGCATACAACACTTTTTATAAGAAAGGAGTTCGTTTATGAAACGCCGTTTTTCCTCCCTGCTTTTGTCCGCACTGGCTGTCGTGGCCGTGGGCGGGCTGACCCTCCTGCGCACCGGCCTGACCGCCGAGGCCGCACGGCAGGACTGGACGCCCCTGGTGACCAAAAACTATCCGGTCACCGGCACATTTACCGATATTTCCATCACCGGCTACTACGAGGACATTTATCTGCGCCCCTCCCGGGACGGCACGGTCAGCGTCACCACCCGGGATGCCGAGTCGGTCACCCACACGGTCTCGGTCGCCAATGGCGTCCTGTCCATCTCCCGGCCTGAGCCCGACAGCACCGGCGACCGGCTGTTCTTCCACGACAGCGACCCCGAGCTGATCCTCTATCTGCCGGCCGGGGACTACGGTGCCCTGAGCGTCTCCACCATGAGCGGCGATGTCCAGACGGCGAGCCGGCTGGCCTTCTCAGCGGCCAATTTCACCACCGTCAGCGGCGATGTGGAACTGTATTCCTCTGTCAGCGGCAACGTCGTGTGCAACACCACCAGCGGCGACATCGAGCTGCGCTGCCCCACCGCCGGCGCGGTGCAGGCCGTGACCACCAGCGGCGACGTGGAATTGAACGATTCCTATGTGCAGAGCCTGAGCGTGGAATCCACCAGCGGTGACGTGGACCTGGAGCGGAGCACGGCTGCCGGCGCGGTGGAGATCTCCACCGTATCGGGTGAGATCAGCCTTGAGCGGTCGGATGCCGCCAGCCTCACCCTGTCCACCACCAGCGGGGAGATCGAAGGCTCTCTGCTGTCCGCCAAGAATTTCTCTGTGACCAGCACCCATGGCCGCGTACAGGTGCCCGACTCCGACCCCACGGCCGGGGCCTGCACCATCTCCACCACCACCGGCAACGTCTGGATCTCCATTCGTCCGTAACGCTGCATCATGCACCCGCCCGGAGGCAGCCCCTCCGGGCTTTTTATGTTTCAGGAGGTACTCTCATGCATACCGTTTATTTCACCCGCCACGGCCAGACGGTCTGGAATGTGGAAAACAAGATCTGCGGCGTCACCGACAGTCCCCTCACCGACCTTGGACGCAGCCAGGCCCGCGCCCTGGGCCGGCAGCTGGCCGACGACGGCCACGGCATCACCCATATCCTCTGCTCGCCGCTCTCCCGCGCCCACGAGACCGCCCAAATCATTGCCGCCGAGACCGGCCTGCCCCTGACCGTGGAGCCCCGCCTGCGGGAACAGGCCTTCGGCAAATACGAGGGCACGCCCCGCAACGGGCCCGCCTTCACGCTGGCCAAACTGCATTTCTGCGACCGCTTTGAGGGCGGCGAAAGCATGCTGCAGCTGGCCGCCCGGATCTACGGCCTGCTGGACGACCTGGCCGCCCAGGACGGCACCGCCCTGCTGGTGGCGCACAACGGCATTGCCCGGGTGGTGCGATCCTATTTCCACCCGATGACCAACGAGGAATTTGCCCTGTTCGGCATCGGCAACTGCGCCCTGGTGCGGTACGATTTTCCCTGACGCGCCGCGGCGCGCAAAAACAATGCGGGGGCCGGCTTTCTCAAGCCAGCCCTCGCAAAGGGACCCTATCTTTCGTGACGCAAAAGTTCTTTTGTTTTGGTGCGATCAACAACAGAAGGAATATTGGTTCTATTCCTCTTTGCCGCCACATCGGATGGGTGTTTTACCCGAGCGTGCAGGTGGTCTCTGGCACCTGTGCGCCCCTTATATCATCTCCCGGTATGGTGCCCCGGGGGTGTTATAAGTAAAGTGAATTTCAGGACTGGACAGAAGTCTGCGTAACCATAATGGCAACAACCCATACGCTCTGGTCGGGATGCTGACGACTTGCCACATTTACAGCACTGATTTCAGCCTTATAATCGCAGTCGTAGCCACTAACACTGGAAGGATAGGTGGTTGTATTAATGGAAGTACCAGCCCAAGTCTTCACAATGGACTTCACAGCATCTTCTTCACTCAATTTACCAGAAACCGCATAAGTATCAATCGCAATCCGATCCCCACTAACAGAAGGAACAGTATTAAATCCGGTGGTAACGAAAACTTTGTTACTGAATTCTTTATCCAGCTCAGGCCCAACCTTCTGAGGAATGTTAGACCCTGCAGTTTCTCCAACCACATAATTAGTCTTATAAGCGTTCTCAATCAATGTATCGCCAATGAGATCTACCTTTTCGACTACCTTCTTCAGTTTAGCATCCAAATCCGAATTCGAGCTAAAAGTAAAAATGTTCTTCTCAGGGCCAGAAAGCATATAGTTTGCATATTCAGCGGCATTGGAAACAACCGGTGTTTCGGGCTGAGAAGAAGCGCCACCATCTTCGGTGGTGCCGTCCTTGCAGCCAGCCAGCATGCTGACGGCCATGATGCCGGCCAGCGCCAGAGAAGCAATCTTCTTGAGTTTCATAATGAATTTTTCCTCCTTATGGTGTATAAAAGATAGAGAC
>NZ_NFLM01000031.1 GCF_002160915.1 Faecalibacterium sp. An121 | reverse complement strand
CCTGGAACCCCGAGCTGCCGCACTTGACACGGCAGCTCTTTTTGTGTCTAAAAGGATTAGAAAGTGCTGCTCTTATACTGATGGGATCTGCTGAGACGGGGGATTATGGGGCGGTTACGCTTTTTCTTCTGGTTCAGCACTTCTGCATATGCAGCGTTCAGGTCCCTCACCTTGGGCAACTTCTTCAGGCCCAGCTTATCGAAAGCATCTTTAGCCGCTTTGTGCAGGGCGATCTCCTCCCGGTGGGCTTCCAGAAACTTTTTGCTGTATCCCGCCTTGCGGTAGGCCACATAGGTGTCGCGTGTCTTGGCGTACTGGATGATATGCGTTCGCAGGGTGCCGATCTCCTCCATCCGCTTTTCCGCTGACTTGATTTGCGCCCGCAAATCGTTGTGCCTTTCAGCCGCTGCCGCAGCCTTTGCCGCAAGCGCGGCGTAGTCCAGCAGGTCATGCTCCGACAAATAGGTCATGGTCTGGGCCATCTGCTTGAGGTTGAACACCTTGGCCCAGCGCTCATAACCTTTGCCCTTGCCCGCCTGGAGCTTGGCCTGAATGTCCACCAACAGGTTGACCTTGGGCACTGCAGGAGCGGCAGCCGTCACTTTGCGGGGTGTGTGCTCTCTGGCCCCGGCCAGAACGGCGGTCAAATCCTCCTGAGTGTAGCCTTCACTCAGGCTGCGCAGCCGGACCGGCTTTTTCCAGCCAGGCGCGCAAAGTGTGATGTGCTTGCCCCGGCGTTCCACAATGCAGCCGGACTTTTCCAGTTCCGCCAACAGGGCATCCATGTCGGCGGGCTTTTGTTCCAGCGCCCGGTCAATGGCGATGCGCAGCGTCTCCCGGTGGGAGGGCTTGGCGGCATCGCCCAGCCACTTGTTGTAGCTCTTGCTGTGAGGTTTTGGATTTTCCACAATGGAGTAGCCGTTTTCGATGCAGATGGTATCGCTCAGCCGCCGCACTGCCCGGGTGCTGCCCAGAAAATTGCGGAACTTGCGGTCGCAGTCCAGATTGACCGCATTCCAAATGATGTGATTATGAACGTGCGCCTTGTCGATGTGGGTGCAGACGACAAAGGCGTGGTTGCCCTTTGTGAAACGCCGTGCCAGCTCCTGCCCCAAGCGGTTGGCCTCCTCCGGCGTGATCTCGCCCGGCACAAAGGATTGCCGCAGGTGGTAGGCGATGATGTCATCCTTCCCGCGTACCCGGCCGGTGGCGGCGATATACTGCCGCTTGGCCAGTAGGAACTCGGCGTCTGCGATCTCGCCGTTGCACTGGTAGCTGGTCACGAGCCGCCCTTCATCCGTTTTGTCCGGGTTCTTCACATAGGCGATAATATCTCGGATAGCCCGCTTCATGGTTCGGCCCTTGCCCGTGTGCAGCGGCATGATACTTGTGGTTGCCATTATATCCTCCTAAAACAAAAAGAGCGGCCTGCTCGCGCAGGCCGCCGTAAGTTTTATGCAGCAAAATATGCACCTAAAGCCATGATCAAAAGAGCCGCCCAAAAGGAAAGACTCGGCATTTCCTGGAAGATCAGCAAAGACAAAAGCACGCCGATGAACGGCGAGATGGCATAATAGGCGCTGGTCTTGGCCGCCCCCAGTTTTCGCTGTGCGTAGACATAGAAGAAAATGCTCAATCCATAGGACACAAAGCCCAGCAGCAGCGCACACAAAATCAATCGCAGGGGTGGAAGCTGCTCTCCGACCACAAACGCAATCGCCAGTGAACCAAGCCCGGAACCAAAACCTTTCAGCACCACAATCTCCAGCGGGTCGCTTTGCGACATCATGCGGGTACAGTTGTTTTCAAACCCCCAGCAAATGCAGGCCAGCAGGACGAACAGCGAGCCTGTCGAGAAATGTAAGCTGGAAGCGTCCTCCATGGAAAGGATTGCACTGGAAAGAGTAATCAGTCCGATGGCCAGCCACAGGCGTTTACCGATGGCTTCCTTAAAGACAAGCAGCGCGATCACGGATGTGGCCACGATCTCAAAATTATTGATCAGAGAAGCGTTGGCCGACGTTGTAGATCTAAGCCCGATCATGAGGCAGATCGGTGCCGCAATATCCAGGACGATCATGCCGACGGCAAAGGGAAAGTCTTTGCGCGTCAATTTCTGTTCATTCTTCCCCATTTTCAGCTGCTGTCGAGCCATCCCGAGCAAAAGCATTCCAATACCCGCGCCCAGATAGAGCATTGCTGCCATCATGGTAGGCGTTGCTTCCTGCAGCAGAAGTTTGGATACCGGCGCATTAACAGCATAAAGCGCTGCAGCCAGTATCGCCCATAAAATGGACAAATGTTTGCTCATATCTCCCTCCTACTTAACAAACTTGTCAATGGCTTCCGACAAGTCCTGCAAGACTTTTGTGTCTCCTGTCTCAATGGACTCCACGACACAATGGTTGATGTGATCCTGCAAAATCATTTTGCCAACATTGTTGATGGCTCCCCGCACGGCGGCGATTTGGATCAGCACCTCGCTGCAGTCACGCCCTTCCTCTACCATTTTCTTTACACTCTCCAAATGTCCAATGGCACGGGAAAGTCTGTCGATCACTTTCTTTGTTTCGGTGTGGGGATGTGCGTGCGTCTTATCCATAAGAAACCTCCTTATCATATCCCCCCTGGGGGGATATGATAAGGATAGCACAAGCCGCAGGATTTGGCAATCCCGTATGATTCAATGGCCTCAAGAAATGCTCGCCAGTCGGTTCAGAACTTCACGCACGCTTTCCCAGAGCTGTTCCTGGCGCTTTGCGATGTCCTCCAGGTCCGCCTCGTAAACCCGCCCGGTAGTGTTGACCCGGCGCACCAGCTGGTTGAGGTTGCTGCTGTGCCTGCGCAGCAGAGAGAGCAGCTCTTTCAGTTCCGGCAAGTCTAGCCGGACGGCGTACCCATCCAGCGCCATTTTCCGCAGATAGGCTTCCCGGTTCAAGATGCCAAGCCGTTCCATCTTTTGCTCAATAACTTCCAATTCTTTCTCTGAAACACGGAAGTTGAGTTGGACGCCGCGCTTTCGCCGGGGCTGACTCACCGTTCCGGCACCTTCTTTTTGGGCACGGCCTGCACGGGTGATTTTTACATCAAAGTTCGGATATGACAAGTAGCGTCCTCCTTCCTCCCGGCGTCCGGGCAAAAAAGAGCAGGGAACCTGTTTCAAGGTTTCCTGCTCGGTGGTGCCGCCGGTGGGCGGCTGGTATTCAGTTTTGAAAGTTCAGATCAGGGTGGCCCGATATATTTTTATTTATCATTCTTCCTTATCCTCAATTTCTCGCTCAAAAATTGAATATTTCCAATCATCAGTTCCAGAAATCAATCTCCACCCTTGCTTACCATATTCGTTCAGCTTAGCAATATATCTGTCCAACTTAACATGAACATTAAACGAAGGCTCTGCGCTTAAATCTACGGTCATATACTCATATCTTTTCATTTCCAGTCTCCTTTTCAATTTCCAATTCGTCGTTGACTTCATTATACTTCATCGTTTCAGAAAAGTATAGCAGTCTATTGCAAAACTTACTGGACGGGAACAGCTTGCAGCGCAAGGTGTTTCCGGGCGGCAAGTCCACAAAGGGCTAGCTAGCGGCAGCCAGCGTAGGGGAAGTCCAGCTTCCCTGTGATGATTGACAGTGACCGGAACGCTGCGGGTAGTCATTCGCTTAAAGGGTGGTGTTCCATTCCTGATTGGTCATCTCTCGGGTTCCTCCTTTTTCTGGGCTTTATCACGGGCGGGCTTCTCAGTCGCAGCGGCTTTCAGCCCGGCAAGCACCGAGGGGCGATGTTCCTCGCCCCGCTCGTCCGGTTCGGTTTCTGGTTCTTCTCGCTCCGGCTCGGGGCGACTTTCCATGTTCAGCAAGGCGTCCAGTTCGGCCAGACGGGCGGATTTTTCGGCCAGCTCCGCTTCTTTGGGGAAAGGCTTTTCCACCTCAACTTGCGCCGCGTCCCGCTGCTGGTACAAAGTCTGCAGCTGGTTCTCAGCGCGGGCGATGCGGTCGGAGAAGCTGTCCAGCGCGTTATCCAGACGGGTCAGGTTGCCGCGGGCATCGGTGCCGAGGGGCACAAAGTGACTGGTTGCACCCCGCAGCACTGCCTGGTATTCGTTGCGGAAGGTATCAAAGCGCAGGTCGAGGCCAAAGCCCCGGTAACTGCCCAGCGTCACCGTCTCGGCGGTGGGCATTTCTTTGCAGGCCAGAAGCAACCGCTCGCCTGCGACCAATTTGTCCTCAAAGTGCATCCCTTTCACGGTCATACCGCAGAAGCCGTCCTTTACCTGTGGGTTCGATTCAACTACTTTTGCGTCCTGCTGCAGAGCGGCGATTTCCGCTTTCTGACACTGGATGCTGGCGGGAAACTCCTTGAGCAGCTTATCCTCCAGTCGGTACTTTTGGCTCTGGTGGTCGGCTTTCAAAACCTTCAGCTTCGCCACCTCCACATCCAGATTCATCTTTTCCTTGATGAGCGGGTTGCCGGCGCACAGCGCCTTGACCTCGGCATAACTGAGCACTTGCTCATCCACGTCCTCACAAGAACGGACGGGCGATTTCGAGGTCATGATCTGTCCGATGAATCGCTGTTTATTCTCAAGGGTCTGATAGAGGTAGGCGTCAAAAGTCCCCTCTGTTACATACTGATAAATCTGTACTTCTTTGTTCCGGTTGCCCTGCCGGATGATGCGGCCGTTGCGCTGGGTCATGTCAGAGGGTTTCCAGCCTACATCCAGATGATGAACGGCAACAAGACGGTCCTGCACGTTGGTGCCCGCCCCCATTTTTGCCGTACTGCCAAGCAAAATGCGCACCTGCCCGGTACGCACTTTGGAGAACAGCTCCTTCTTTTTTGCCTCGGTGTCGGCGGCGTGAATGAAGGCCACCTCGCTTTCCGGCACGCCCGCCGCCAGCAATTTTTTCTTCACATCATCGTAGACGTTGAACTGCCCATCGCCTTTTGGCGTGGACAAATCGCAGAACAAGAGCTGGGTCAGTCTATCCTCTTTGCCTTCTTCCCAAATGCGCAGGACATTTCGGACGCAAGCGTTCAGCTTGCTGTTTGGGTCGTCCGGCAAAAGCGGATTCATAAGGCGCTGGTCGAGGCCGATTTTGCGGCCATCATTTGTCACGCACAACATATTGTCCTCGGAAGCATCCACCATCCCGGCGTTGATCTTGCCTGCCCGCTCCGAAAGGGACTGCACCATTTCCTTTTGAATTTCAGAGGGCTTGACCAGCACTGTCTCGAACTTTGCCTCTGGTACTGGCAGGTGAAGCTGGTCCGAAGTCTTGATATCCGCCACCTCTTTGAACATGGTCATAAGTTCGGGGAGGTTGAAGAATTTCGCAAAGCGGGTCCGCGCGCGATAGCCGGTGCCCTCGGGGGCCAACTCGATAGAGGTGGTAGTCTCCCCGAAGGTGGACGCCCAGCAGTCAAAATGCGTCAATCCCTTTTGTTGCAACGTGCCGTACTGCAAATAACGCATGACCGTAAACAATTCGACCATTGAATTGCTCACAGGCGTACCCGTAGCGAATACCACGCCCCGGCCTCCGGTCAGCTCATCCATATATCGGCACTTGCCGAACATATCACTGGACTTCTGGGCCTCGGATGTGGACAAACCAGCGACATTGCGCATTTTTGTTACGAGAAACAAATTTTTGAAATGATGCGATTCGTCCACAAACAGCCTGTCTACGCCCAATTCTTCAAAGGTTACTACATCGTCCTTGCGCTCGGTGGCCCGCAGTTTTTCAAGTTTCATTTCCAGCTGCTTGCGGCTTTTCTCCATCTGCTTGATGGTGAATTTCTCCCCGGACGAATGTTTCAGTTCGGCAATGCCACTCTGGATCTCGTCGATCTGCTCCTGGATGATGCGCTCCTGCCGCTCAAAGGAAAGCGGGATTTTCTCAAACTGGCTGTGGCCGATGATGACCGCATCGTAGTCCCCGGTGGCAATGCGGGCGCAGAACTTCTTGCGGTTGGCCGTCTCAAAGTCCTTCTTGGACGCCACCAAGAGCTTTGCGCTGGGATAGAGGTGCAAAAACTCCTGCGCCCACTGAAGGGTCAGGTGGTTCGGCACCACGAAAAGGGACTTCTGGCACAGCCCCAGCCGCTTGGCTTCCATGGCAGAGGCCGCCATCTCGAAGGTCTTGCCTGCACCCACCTCGTGGGCCAGCAGGGTGTTGCCGCCGTAGAGCACATGGGCAATGGCGTTCCGCTGATGCTCCCGCAGGGTGATCTCCGGGTTCATACCCACGAAGTGAATGTGGCTGCCATCGTACTCCCGGGGCCGGGTGGAATTGAACAGCTCGTTGTACTGTTTAACCAAACTTTCACGCCGCTGGGGGTCCTGCCAGACCCAGTTTGCAAAGGCGTCCTTGATGGCCTGCTGCTTCTGACCGGCCAGCATGGTCTCCTTTTTGTTCAGCACCCGCTTGGGCTTGCCGCTGTCATCTTCCACCGTGTCGTAGACCCGCGCGTCCCGGAGGTTGAGGGTATCCTCCAGAATCTTGTAGGCACTGGCCCGGACAGTGCCGAAGGTCTCGTAGGCCATGACGTCATTGTGGCCTGTTTTGGTCTTTCCCTCGATCCGCCACTCTGCGGTGGCCGGGGAAAATTTGACTCGAATGGCGTACCTTAAATAAAAGGGGATCTGGAAGGTCTCGTTCATAAACTTCTGGATGATATCGGGCGAAATCCAGGTCGCCCCCAGCCGCACGTCGATTTCGGACGCCTCCAGCTCTTTGGGTTGGGCTTTGGTCAGAGCTTCCACGTTGACCTCAAAAGCCGGGTCATTCGCAGCGGCCAGCTTGGCGATTTGCAGCTTGTTGCGGACGTTGCCGGACAGGTACTCATCCGCAGTTTTCCAGTTCTGGTCGGAAGGGTCCTGGAAAATCACGCTCCGCAGCTCGCCAGTAATGCGCTCAAAATCTTCCGGCGTGCCCAACAGCTCGGCCATATAGGGCAGGTCCACCCGGCCTTTCTCGCCAATGGACACCGCCAGCGCCTCGGCAGGGGTATCCACATGGGTGACGGCACGCTCGGGCCGGATGGTCCGCTTTGTAAACATATCCGCCTTGCTCTTGAGTTTGCCGTTTTCGTCCAGATTCTCCAGCGAACACAGCAGATAATAGGAGGAATCGTCCTCAAAGAGCCGCCCGTTTTTGCGGTCGTTGAGCAGGCCATATTTTGCAGAAAAGGCGTCATATGCAGCGTTTAGCTCGGCCTGCTTGTCGGCAATGTCGGCATCCGGGAAATCTTCCAGCTGGTAGGCAATCAGCTCGTTGACGATGCTTCGTAGCCCCACCATCCCCTTGACCCGATCCTTCGCATCATCGCTCAGCTCCACTGGCGTCATGACCGAGTTCTCGCGGTAGTAAACTTCGCCCTCCACCACCGTATAGGAGAAGTTTTTGACGTTCGGGTCAGCTGGCAGGACGTCGGGTGCGCCCTCGTCCAGCTCGGTGTTCACTCGCTCCACCGCCTCATATCTGCCGTTGATATGGGCCATCGCGCTTTTAAGCTGTTCGGCCAGGTCGGCCCCCTCGATGGGGTTGACTGTCACATCCTCCCGGCCATATTGGGTGCTTTCGGCAGAAAGCTCGCCCAACACCATGTCCGGGTGATCCACAAAATACTGGTTGATGGTGAAGCCCTCGGGCGTTTGGCCCACCTGCACCCATTCCGGCTCCCGGTCGATAGGGCGGTCCAGCTTCTGGAGAAATAAGATATCCGAGACAACTTCCGTGCCTGCGTTGGCCTTGAAGGCGTTGTTGGGCAGCCGCACTGCCCCCAGCAGGTCGGCCCTCTGGGCCAGGTACTTGCGGGCGGAGCTGTCCTTGGAATCCATGGTGAAACGGCTGGTGACAAACGCCACGATACCGCCCGGCCGCACCTGGTCCAGAGCCTTGGCAAAGAAGTAGTTGTGGATGGAAAAACCAAGGTTGTTGTAGGCTTTGTCGTTGACTTTGTAATTACCGAAGGGCACGTTGCCCACGGCGAGGTCATAGAAATCCCGCTGGCTGGTGGTCTCAAAGCCTGCGACAGTAATGGTCGCTTCTGGGTAAAGCTGTCGGGCGATGCGGCCGGTGATACTGTCCAGCTCCACGCCATACAGGCGGCTGCCCTGCATGGACTCGGGCAGCATCCCGAAGAAGTTGCCTACGCCCATTGACGGCTCCAAAATGTTGCCGCTGGTGAACCCCATCTGCTCCACCGTGTCATAGATAGCCCGGATGACGGTAGGGCTGGTGTAGTGGGCATTCAGGGTGCTGGCCCGGGCGGCGGCGTACTCCTCGGGGGAAAGCAGCTCTTTCAGCTGCGTATACTCCTTGGCCCAGCTGTCCTTATCCGGGTCGAAAGCGTCCGCCAGCCCGCCCCAGCCGACGTACCGGGACAGGATTTCCTGTTCTTCCGGGGTCGCGTTCCTGTTCTCATTTTCCAAGGTTTGCAGAATGCGGATGGCCTCGATGTTGCGGGCAAACTTCTGCTTGGGCCCGCCCTCACCCAGATGCTCGTCGGTGATGCGGAAGTTTCGGGCCGGTGGGGCAGGAATTTCAGACTGCGGCTGGTCAACATGGAGCCGTTCGACCACCACATCGTAGGGCAGGTGTGTTTCCTCTGCCGGGTAAGCTGCCATCGGTTCCGTTGGAATGGCAGGCTGTGTGGTGAGCTGTTCTTTACGGGCTTCGATCTGGACCCAAAGGGCATCGCGCTGTTCATCGCTCAAGTTAAGATCCTCTGCCCATCGGTAATCCTGAGCCACCACTTCGAGGGCATCTGCATCAGCTGCGTGTTCAATGGATTTGCTCCAGTAGTCAAACTCCACCGTCTGGGCCAAAACAGCCTCCAGTTTTTCCAGCTCAGGTTGGGGCATCTTTTTCCAGATGTCATCTTCCTCACGCTGGCCGCTCCGGATGGTAAAGCCTTCTCCGTCATCGTGCTGGGAGACAGTATAGACGAGCGTATCCGGCACACCGTTGATCTTGCAGGACAGGTGATACTCTTTCTCCCGGGACACCGCCGAGTAGCTGCTGCTTTCCAGCCGGATGTCGGTTACATCTTCTGCCGTTAAGGTTTTCTGAAACTGGGCGGAAACAGTCTCCTTAGTTGCCTCAGCATCCGCCACCACCTGCCGAATAAAAGGGTCGCTGTCCAGCTTTTCCGGATCTATCACCTGGCCATTTATGATGCCGCGTTCGGCCAGCTTTTCCCGCAAAATTTCTCCTTCCGTGCGGGTATCATTTACCTCCGAAATAAACGGTTCTGTTTCGCTCAAATATCGTCCTGTAGCGATCAGGACGTGGATGCGCTTTTCAACCTCGGGCCATTTCAGACGTTGCTCCTGTCCGTTGGGATAGGAACGCAGTTTGATGCCGCTGGCATCATAGTCCAGAAAGCCATTGCTACCATCCTGAAACGTCCAGCTCCGGCCACCAGTACCGTATTCCTGCTTCAGAAAGGCGGTTCGCTCTTTGGCGCTGTGATTTTCAGCGTAGTAGGCCGCAATGCGCTCTTTGCCATGTTCAAATCCGCTGCCGGAGGCCAGGGCCGCCCACCAATCCGCCTCAGAAAAAGAAAAAGCGGAGACTTGTTCGGTCTCCGCTCGCTGGTCGATCTGTGCAATTTGCTCCGCCTCAGTGGCGAAAAAACTCAGTTGTAAATCAGCTCGTTCCGGATCACTTCCTCGGCCTGCGCTTTGCAGGCGTTCATCCGGCTGGTCCACTGCATCGGGTCGCGAGCTTTCAGCTCCTCCGTTGCGCCCGCTGCCTGCGTCAGTGCGGGCATCATCTGTTCGAGCCGCTGCTTCGCCGCTTGGTCGATCTCCGCCAGGTGCGGGTACAGTTTCCCGCTCAGCAGCAGGTGATTGTAGAGAATCGGCCGGCTCTCCTTGAGAAACGTCCGGCGCATCCGCCCGTACTTGCCCAAGGGCGTCTGCGGCTGATTCAGCTCGATGTTCGGGACCAGATAGTCCCCGTTCTGCGTGTACTGCAATGCTGTGCTGCTCATCCCAAAGTCTCCTTTCTTCTGCGATGTCGCGTTCCACCTGCCGGACCACCGCCGCGATCTGCAGCAGCACCTCGCGACTGCTCTCGCTGACGGCGGTGCCCAGGGCGGCCACGGTAGCCGGCGTGTCGAACGCATAAATGTTGCTAAATTCCTCGTGATCGAAGTGCTTTTCGGGACTGTACCCGCACCTTGACAAAAGAGCGAAGGTGGTGCTGGCGGTGACAGCCCGCTTGAAGGCAAGCCCTCTGTTGAGTTCATCGTACTCCTCCAGCATGGAATTTGCAAGGATGCCGCCAATCTTCTGTCTATGATCGGCCCAGTAGGCGTCCGCCAGCTGTCCCGCCGCATCCGCCAACTGCTGGGGCAGGGTGTCTGCGGTGGTGCCGTAACGGCGTTCCAGCATAGCCTTCACCGGGATTCCGTGGCGGTCCTCCAGTGTCCACAGCCAGGGGTCTCGGGAATTGGGCCGGGTGCCGGTGTCGGCCAGGTCGAACACATACCGCAGGCGCAGCCGGTCGCCCGTATCGTCCAGCAGGGCAATGCCCTTGGAGCCGCGCCGGACATAGCGGTTCATCCGGTCGTTCCAGACGTCATAACTGGCGCAGGCGGTGGCGTCCGGGCGCTGGGCATAGATCATGAGCTGGTCAGGGTAATGGTACTTGTACAGCCTGCTGGCTGTCGCTAAAAAGCCCGCCCAGCGCTCCCAGTTTCCGGTCAGGCGGCGGGCGGTGTCCTCGGCGAGTTGCGCGTAGTAGAGTGTTTTTTCGGACATGAAGCCTCCTTCCTTTTATTCCCGGCCCCTTTCTTTGGGCTTGCAGGGTAGTTTGGCCGTAGCTTCTTTGGGCCGCGTTTCTTTCAGCTCTTTTAACACCGATTTTCTCAGCATCGGCTTGAGGGGATGTTTCCAACGGCTGAAAGTCACATCCTTCGGCTCCATCGCGCCCGGTTCATAGGCGCGGACCCGGTCAAAGCCCAGGTCTTTCCGCATCTGCCGCAGGATGTCCATGACCTCGGGGCTTTGGTTGAGGGACGCCATCCGGGTATAATCGTCCACCAGGTAGTTTTGGCCCTGTCGCACATGGAGCAGGTCGGCGGCGCTGGGCGGGTCCTCCCGCTGGACGCCAAAGGTCAGCCGGGTGCCCGGCACTTCTTCGCTGTTGTAGGGTTCCGAGCGCAGCTCCCGGAAACGGGCTGCGGCCTGCTCATAGCTGTCGTAAAACTCGATGGGCGTATAGGGCTTGCTCCCCGCTGCACCGGTCCAGGTGGCAAGGTCGGGGATGATATAGCACTGCCATTTGCTGTCTTTTTCGTCTGCCATAAGCCCTCCCTCTCAAATAAAATCCGGGTACAATTCCAGCGCGTTGAACTCGGCATCGGTCATGCCGGCCAGTTTGTCCAGGGTGCTGTCGGTCAGGTCCCGCAGCTCCACCTCCGACCAGGTGAGATAGGTGCGCATCTCAGTTAAGACTTCGATGAGGCGCTCCCGGTTGCCGGTATTGTAAAGGGCCATCAGGTTGACTTCTTCGTAAGTGAAGTTTTTCATCGTGCGTCCCTCTCTTTGTGTTTCTTGGTTTTGACCCTGGGTGTGGTCTCTTTGGTCTGCTTAACTTGTGCAGTCACCGACTTTTGAGGCCGGGCCGCCTCTTTCATCTGCTCCAAAAAGCCCGGCAGCTCCTTGAAACCGATCCTGTCCACATAGAACGCCCCGGTCTGACCTTCGCGGTTCAGTACGACCACATCACTGACCGAAAGGCTGTGTCCCCGAAAACCTTCTGGACGCCTCAAATTGAACGTGAGGTACAGTTCCTCCAATGCCTCCACGTTGCTCATGCCGTAAAAGTACGCCGGGGTGTTGGCAAAGTAAACGGCCTCGTAGTGGTCGGGATTCGGTGTCTTGCCCATCTGCTCCAGACGGGCAAAGGATTCAAACCGCACATCTGCTGTCTCCTGCTCGTCTTTGAGCTGCAAAATCAGGTAAACGTTGCTTTCGGCGGCGAAAAACCGCTCCAAAACATCCTGCATCATCGTGCACCCCCGTTCTCAAATTCCATGCTGAACTTGGCCCGGCCGTCGGCCTCGGTGGTCATCAGGACGGAGGCGTTGTAGGTCTTGCCGGTGCGCTGGCTCTTGCAGTCCTTGAGGCGGGCGCGGCCGTCCCGCAGGAGTTTGTCCACCACCTGCCGGGTGGGGTGCTTGCCGAGGCGTGTAAAGAAGGCGTTATCCTTCCAGATGACAAAGCGGCACTCGCGGCTCGTGCAGAACCAGCCTTTTTCCCGCTCGGCCACCTCTGAGCCGCAGTGGAGGCAAGTGCCCACCACCGGCGCACCGCCGGCGGCCTTGGCGGGAGCGTTGGGGGTGTTGGCGTACTGATTGACGAGAGATTTCATCATAGATTCGATTTCCTCCATAAACTGTTCGGGCGCATACTGGCCCTTCTCGATTTGTGTAAGCTTCGTTTCCCATTCGGCAGTCATGGCCGGGGATTTGAGCTGTTCGGGCATCGCGGCGATGAGGGTGCGGCCTTTCTCGGAGGGAATAAGGTGCTTTGCCTTGCCGCCGCCCTCCCGGGCCAGAAAACCTTTCTGTACCAGCTTTTCGATGGTGGCCGCCCGGGTGGCAGGCGTCCCGATGCCCTGGCGCTCGGCTTCTTCTGGCATGGTGTCCGCGCCGGCGGATTCCATCGCGGCCAGCAAGGTGTCCTCGGTGAAATGCTTGGGCGGGGTGGTGCGCCCCTCTTTCAGCTCGGCGTCCAAAATGGGAAGCGTTTCCTTGTCCTGTACTTCTGTCAGAACTTCCAAATTTTCCTCGACCTTTTCGGCGGTATCCCCAAGGATAACCCGCTCTACAGCCTTCCAGCCCTCGTCCAGAACTGTCTTGCCTTTGGCTGTGAAAGTCTGCCCGGCACACTCAAACTGCATCGTAGTATCGGCGTAGCGATACGGCTCACCCACGGAGGCCAGTAATCGGGTGGCGATGAGGCGGAGAATACTGGCCTCGCCAACAGGCAAAGAAGAAAGGTCAGCCCCGGTCACGCTCTGCGTCGGCAGAATGGCGTGGTGGTCGCTGACCTTTTGGTTATTGATGACCTGCTTTGCATGGACCGGAATAGCCCCCCGAAATCCAAACGCTGCCGCGGTGTCCATGACCAGGCCGGGCAGGCCCGCCGCCATGTCCTCGGTGAGATAGCGGCTGTCGGTGCGGGGGTAAGTGACGAGCTTTTTCTCATAGAGCGCCTGGGTATAATCGAGGGTCTGTTGGGCCGAATAGCCCAGCAGCCGGTTGGCGTCCCGCTGCAAAGTAGTCAGGTCGTAGAGGGTCGGCGGGCGCTCGGATTTCTCTCTGCGCTCGCTCTTTTGCACAAGGGCCCGGCTGCTTTTCCGGCATTCTGCCAGAAGTTTTTCGGCCTGGGCTTTCTCTTTGAAACGTTCACTGGACGCCATGCAGCCTCCTGTCTGTAACTGGATGATATAAAACGGTTCCGGTTTGAAGGCCGCAATCGCCGCTTCCCGCTCCACCGTCATGGCAAGCGTTGGGGTCATGACCCGGCCCACATTGAGGGTGACGCCATGCAGGCATGAAAAAAGCCGGGTGGCGTTGATGCCGACCAACCAGTCGGCACGCTCCCGGCAAAGGGCTGCTTTGTACAGCGAATCGTATTCGGTTGAGGGCTTCAAATTGGCAAAGCCCGCCCGGATAGCGGCGTCCTCCATACTGCTGATCCAGAGGCGGGAAACAGGCTTGCGGCACCCGCACTGGTGATAGACCAGGCGGAAGATCAGCTCGCCCTCCCGCCCGGCGTCGGTGGCGCAGACGATGCGGTCCACGTCCGCCCGGTGCATGAGCTTGCACAAAACATCAAACTGCTTTTTGGTGGAACTGCTCACAAGGTACTGCCACCTCTCGGGCAGGATGGGCAGGTCGGCGCGGTCCCAGCGTTCCAAGCGCGGGTCATATACGCCGGGCGGGGCCAGCTCCACCAAATGGCCCACGCACCAGCTGATAAGGTAGCCGCCTCCCTCCAGATAGCCGTCACGGCGGGTGGTGGCTCCCAGGACCTTCGAGACGGTGCGGGCGACAGAGGGTTTCTCGGTAATAATCAGGTTATGCAAAGAAATTTCTCCTTTTTGTTCTGAAAATAAAAACAGCCCTGTGATTTTGCACAGAGCTGTGAGTAATTATTCGAGCTTTTCCCAAGGGTTAAGGCCCATTTCTTCCCATGTCACGCCATAAGGAGCGCCGCCAGAAGTGTAACCGGCGATAAAGAAGAATCGGTCATCTTGCCAATCAGGAAGATCGTTCAGGCGCTCTTGCTGCGCTTTCAGCTTTTTCTTCTTTGCCCGCCTCCTTGCACGCTTCATGGCAAGTTTTTCGGCTTCCGTCTTTTTTACTTTGGGCTTGGGAGGCTCCGGCAGGCCGTTCTTTTCGATTCGCTCCGCAAAATGAGCCTGCTTTTTCCGAAACACCGCCAGTAGATCTTCAAAGGAAGCCTTTGGAGCAGTGCCATGCAGCTTGGGATAAAGTTCCCGGCACATAGGCTCCAGCAATTCTTCCGGGGGCATCTGCTGGTGTTCTTTGTAGTATTTGCAGACCGCCTCAAACATCCACCTGGATATTCTGGCTTTTTGTGTCTGTTTCAACTTTTTATACGGGACCTGTGGCTGCGGCGGCTTTTTTCGAGTAGGTTTTTCCTCTGTATCCGTTGTCATCGCATTTGGCTTGTCTGTTGCTATTACACCCATCGGATTGTCCCCTTACGCAAGCATCTTTCCCTCAAGATAAGAACAGCGCAGGTAATCGGGGTTGGTATAGTACACATTCGAGTTGAAGTCCGAAATCTCATCCGAAATAAAGGAAGAGAAAATATCAATGATGCCTTGGGCCGCATCCTCGTTTTTCATGGTGGACAGCACAAGTTCCTGGTAGAGCATCCCGATGGAAAGGAAAGAAGGCACTTCATACCGGCATTCCTTCACCGTGTCAAAATCCCCATCGGAAATCCCATAGTCCTCAATCAGCTCATCTGCTACCTGTTCAAAAGAAAGGCAGTGATTGACTTCTGCCAGACGGAGCTGGCGCTCAACGTCCGCCTTGGAAAAGTGCCGGATCACATCCTGCCGGTGGTTCTTGGTTTTGCGGGCGATGAACTCGATCAGGCTGCAAACATAGTAAATATCATCTCTCTGTTTTTCCGTCATGGATGTGCTCACTCCTTTCAAAGGTCAGGCAGCGCAACGCATTGACCGTGTGGAAACTGATCTGGTGGGTCGGATGTTTGAAGCGTGCATATTCCCAAAAAACGCTTCTGGAAATTTTGCCAGAAATAAAGCCGTTGACAAAATCCCAAATGGTATCGTCCGCCATTGGCCCCTCTACAATATTGCCCCTATACCCGAATTGACAGACAGAGAAAAGAGTCGTAAACTGGAAAGCAAAGGAGCACACGTTATGGAACAGAAGAAAACGAAAAAACGAACAGCGCCCCCACGGTACGACGAT
>NZ_NFLM01000030.1 GCF_002160915.1 Faecalibacterium sp. An121 | reverse complement strand
CGGGCAATCAGCTCGCTGCTGCGGATGTAACGGGTCAAACCGGAACTGTTTTCTTCAACAACCGCTTCACGGTCGGGGTTGAAGATAAACTTTACCAGGCTGCCGTTTTCTTCCATCTCATGGCGCAGGCCCTCGGCGTCGTAGCGGTTGACCTGGATATTGCCGTCAAAGGTTTCCACCCTGGTGGTACGGTTAAAGGCGTCGTAGCTGTACCGGGCCTTATCGTCTGCCAGCAGGTTGCCTGCATGGTCATAACGGAAGAGAGTGGTTGTGCCGTTTTTAGTGTAGGCAGTCAGCCGGTTGCGCGGGTCATACTGATAAAACTCCTCCACACCCTGGGCAATGCGCCGGGTGCGGTTGCCTGCTTTGTCGTAGAACAGCTCTTCGGTATAACCGGGGTACTGCACCTTTTGCAGCTGGTTCAGCGGGTCGTAGTGGTAGAGTGTCTCACCTCCAAGCTGTTTTTTGTGGGTACGGTTGCCGTTGCCATCGTAGAGGTAACGGTTGTTGGCCAGGATAGCATTGCCGGACTGGACAAAAAGCCCGGTCAGGTTCTTGTCCTGGTCATACTGGTATTGTTTGAGCACGGGGCCGTGCTGTTCCTGGCGGATGGTACCGTCAGGGTTATACTGGTAGGCCGCCAGCTGACAATTATTAGAACGGTATAAATGTTTGGTAATGCTAAGTGGATATTTATGAATAAATGTCGTGAATGTGTATCTGAGAAATTATGCCTGTTTTACATTTACAGCTATATATTCGATACTTTGACATGACAAGAAGTCAGATAAAATGCTGCAATATATTTGATTTGTAATAGTTTTATAAAGAAGCTCTGATAATGAAAATTTATAATGATAATAAATAGGAGAAGCGGATTCATAAAGAACAATTTCCCATGAGTCTGGAAAACAATTAGTTTTCCAGTATAGTTCGTCTCCGTTGTCTGTATACCCCCACGGCAATAGACCGTTAGGTTCTGGATATACATGGAATTGAAAGTAGTCGGGAAATTGTTTTCTTGAAATTTTATATGCATCTAACATTTGTTTGGATCTTTTCATGAAATTAACATTTTCATCTGTATCAAATGGAGTTAAAAACCAAACAAAATTATTTAGTCCTCCAGTTCCATATTTGTTGATGAGTTTTTTATAGTCAGTTGGGAAATAGATTCCGGTTTTTTTTTCGAATTCTTGCCAGGCTTTATCGGTTCCTGTATGATAAGCATTACTAGGAGAATGTATAGTTTCTGATAATAAGCTAAAATAATCTGACATAATTAAAGGCCTCTTATGATTTTTTTCTATTCAAAATAGATACAAATAGGTTAAAGCTTTTAGTGCTAGTGGCTTCTATAGTAATGCCTGTTGGTATTAAATTGTTGCTATTATATATAGGTGTGACTTTATAAAAAACTATTTCACCGGATTCAACAGCCCTTCGTACACTTGTTTCATAGTTCCGCATTTCAGGACTGTTGGGGCCATTTTGAAAAAGCGTAACGAGATTTCTAGGATCTCTGCCACTACCACCTAATTGCTTTGCCAATAAATGCCCTCTTGCATGTCCTGAGCTTCCAGGACCGCCCCCATTAAAACCAGGAGGGTAAATGTATCGACTGGCATCTGTTCCGGAATTAATCATGTCTTTTGTAATTACTGAATATATGCCGGTAGGTCTTCCTAGCGAATCCAATTCTCCATACCGAATAAAACCATCTTTTCCTGCGACTTTACATTGAGAAGAAAGTGCAGGAAGATATAGTTGAGTAGGAGAAGTGCTATTTTTTCCCTTGGCAATATTGGAAGCTTCTGCCATCAAGCGCTGCTTGGTGTCATAGTCCATCTTGTCAGGGTCAAGGCCGCGTTCTGCTGCCAGCTTGTTAAATGCGTTCTGTTTTGTATCGCACCAGTGGCCGGTCGGGTCAATGTAGTAAGTAGGCCGGTTGGCACAATAGGCATACAGGTTCAGCCCGTCGCCGCGGTAAGTGTCCTCCTGAGTGAACCGGGCGATGACCGGATTGTAGAACCGTGCACGCAGGTAATACTGCTGGGTTACAGGGTCAAGTTGCTGGCCGGTGAACTTGAAACGGTTGGGGACTTTTTCTTCACAAAGATTTGTATTACCCCATGCATCATACTCATAACGATTGAGGACAATGCCATCAGCATCAACAACATGGGTAACTGACCCAATCTCGTCGCTGACATAGTGGTAGTACGTCCTGGCGGCGTCTGTATTACGGGCAATCAGCTCGCTGCTGCGGATGTAACGGGTCAAACCGGAACTGTTTTCTTCAACAACCGCTTCACGGTCGGGGTTGAAGATAAACTTTACCAGGCTGCCGTTTTCTTCCATCTCATGGCGCAGGCCCTCGGCGTCGTAGCGGTTGACCTGGATATTGCCGTCAAAGGTTTCCACCCTGGTGGTACGGTTAAAGGCGTCGTAGCTGTACCAGGCCTTGTCGTCCGTCAGCAGGTTGCCTGCATGGTCATAACGGAAAAGGGTAGTGGCACCGTTTTTGGTATAGGCCGTCAGGCGGTTGCGGGGGTCGTACTGGTAGAACTCTTCCACGCCCTGGGCAATGCGTTTGGTGCGGTTGCCTGCTTTGTCGTAGAACAGCTCCTCGGTATAACCGGGGTACTGCACCTTTTGCAGCTGGTTCAGCGGGTCGTAGTGGTAGAGTGTCTCGCCTCCAAGCTGTTGTTTGCGGGTACGGTTGCCGTTGCCGTCGTAAAGGTAGCGGTTATTGGCCAGGATGGCGTTACCAGACTGGACAAAAAGTCCGGTCAGGTTCTTGTCCTGGTCGTACTGGTATTGTTTAAGCACAGGGCCGTGCTGTTCCTGACGAATGGTGCCGTCAGGGTTATACTGGTAGGCCGCCAGCTCGTTCCCATCATCCCAAATTTTCTCGGGCAGGTCAAGGATGGAGTAGGAATACTCTGTCACCTTGCCTGTAACGTCAATTTGCTTGACCTTGTTGCCGTTGTGGTCGTAGGCCATGGAGAGCAGAGTGCGGCCGCTGGCCGATTTGCGGACCAGGCGGTCCATTTCGTCGTACTCGTAGGCATAGCGCATCCCGTCTGAGATGGCACACTTCAACAGGCCCTCCGGCGTGTACTCATAGAAGTCGCCCAGGGTGCCGTTTTTGACTTTTCGGAACAGGGGAGCGCCGTAGAGGTTGTAGCCCATCTCCACCGTTACGCCGTTGCGGTCGGTGCGGGAGATCAGGCGGTCCTCACCGTCGTAGAGATAGGTTTCCTGCTCACCAGTGGGGTCTATAATGGCACGGACCTGCCCGGCCACATTGTACTCATACTGGGTGGTGTGACCTTCGCCGTCGGTGGAGCTGGTCATGTTGCCGGCGAAGTCATAGGTATAAAGCTCTGTAGAGGAATCCGGCTTCAGGATGCCGACGATCCGGCCCCACTCGTCCAGACGGTAGCGGGTGCGGTTGTGGTTGCCGTCCACCACGCCCACAATGTTGCCCCGGGCGTCGTATTCCAGCTGCTGGGCCGCGCCGCCGGTGGTCTGGATATGGACGCGGTTGCCCGCAAGGTCATAGGTGAAGGATGCACCGGACTGGACAGCGTCGAGCTGCTGCAGCAGGCGGCCCTCGCCGTCGTAGGTGTTGGTCTGTAAAACATGACCATCCGGGCCGATGACCGACAGGATATTTCCCTTATGGTCGTAGGTATACTGGTAGCCTTCGCCGTTGTCGGCTTTGGGGTCATACTGGTTGGGCCGCACCTGTTTTGCAAGCAGGCCGTTCCCGTTGTAGAAGCTGCGGGTCACGCCGCCGTCCGGTGCAGTGCGGCGGATCTCGTGATTCAGCAGGTCGTACTCAATCTGCGTCTTGTGCCCCTGGTTGTCGGTGATCTCCACCAGGTTTCCGGCCTTATCATAGGCAAAGAGCGTGCGGTTATGAATGCCGGCTGCTTTATCCAGATGGGTTTCTGCGGTCAGCCGGTCAGCAGCGTCGTACTCGCGGAAGATTTCCCCGCCCGCGGGCATCTGGATATGAACGATGTTGCCGGTCTTGTCGTACTCATACAGAACCGATGCCCAGGCGGTGCCGCCGTCGGCGCGCTCCACCATGTGGCCCTGCTCGATGAGCCGGCCGCCGGCGTCGTACTTCCAGCGGAACAGCTGGTTGACGCCGGGCCGCAGCCTGCGCCGTTCCTTGATCCGGCGGTTCTGCAGGTCATAGGTATACTCCACGGCAGCCCCGGTCTGGTCGCTGACTTTGACCAGCCGGTCGAGCTTGTCGTATTCAAAGCGGATCACATGCAGAGGGCCGGACATACTGGTCTCGGTCTGGAAGTGGAGATACCGGCGCTCCTCAATGCAGTTGCCGGCCGTATCGTATTTGTATTGGGTCAGCTGGTACTGCGGCTGGCCGTCTGCATCATACTGGCATGGCTTGCGTTCCTCGGTCAGCCAGCCGGCATAGTTGTAAGTATACAGAGAGCCGATGCGTTCCGCATCTGTTTTGCCAGTGAGATAACCGGCAGCGTCGATCAGCTTGACGATGTTGCCGCAGAGGTCGTAGACATAGCGCTTCTCCACCGTGCCATCTGGCGCGGTGATCTGGACCAGGCGGTTTACTTCATCGTATTCGTAGGTATAGCCCGGGCCATCGTCCCGTTTGGCATCGTAATCCATGGGTTGGACTTTCTTGAGGATGTTGCCCATGGGGTCGTAGAAGATGCGCTCGATGCTCTGGTCAGGGTAGATGATCCGGATCTTATTGTCGTTGGAGTCGTATTCGCTGCGGATTCCTTCGCCGTCGTTAGTCTGGAAATCATAGGTATTGGGATGGATCTCCTTGACCACATTCTCGGCAGCATCCCGCAGGGTGGCCCAAACGTTGCCCAGTGCGTCGATCCGCAAGACCTGTTCGTCCATCTCATCGTAGACATAGCGGGTGCCCGGACCGTCTCCCAGGGAGGGATTGTACTGGTTGGGCCGGATGACCTTGATCAGGTTGCAGAGCAGGTCAAAGAGATATTTGGTGGTGTGCTCCAGCGGGTCTGTGATCTGGCAGCAGCGGTCCCAGTCGTTGTAGGCATAGCTCGTCCGTCCCTGGTCGGTGATAATGGACATGCAGCGGCCGGCCTGGTCATAGTTGTAGTAGACACAGGTCTCATTGGGGCTGGTGATAAGGTCAGGGTAGGGGAGGTTTCCATCATAGGAATAGACCCACTCTCCGCCGCCAGGGGTGCGGACCGCAGTGATCCGGCCTTTGGAATCGTAGGTGATCTTTGTAGTCTGGCAAGAGGATTCGTCTATTGTGTTTGTGAACTGGACCAGATTGCCGTTCTGGTCGTACTGGTACGCTTTGTCCCGGCCGGCATTATCCCATTGCCGGGACATGTTGCCCTGTGCATCATAGGTGAACTGGGTGACCAGGCCATTGGGCAGTTCCTGGTACACCAGCAGGCTCTGCTCATTGAAACGCTGGCGCATCTCATGGCCGCGGCGGTCGGAGATCAGGACTTTGTTCTGCTTTTCGTCGTAAACATAGCGTTCCTCTGAGCCGTCCTCAAAGCAGGTCTTTACAGTAAGATTGGCAGAGTTGTAATAATAGAACGTGCGATAGCCTGTAATGGTATCCAGGAAAGTGTTGCAGCGGTTGGCGTCGTCGTAGAACAGGACATATTCCTGCCCATTGGACAGCATCTGCCGTGTGACCCGGCCCAGGCTGTCGTATTCATCTTTCAGATAGGTATGGCCGTTCTGGTCCGTGATCTGTGCCAGATATCCTTCCGGCGTATAGACATAGTGGATCTGGCCGCCGTTGTTGTACTCTACACAGGTAAGAAGTTCCTGGTCATAGGTATAACGGAGCGTCCGCCCCAGGGTATCCCGGATAGAGGCGATCTTGTTGGCATTGTAGGTGAAAGACAGGGATTGCCCGGATGGGAACTCCATCTGAGTCAGGGTGTCCCCGACATAGCGCAGCCAAATATGGTTGCCGTTGAAATCAGCGATGGAGACAAGCCTTCCCTTTACATCATAGCGGTAGACTTTTTTCTCCTTGATTGCAGTCAGACTGTATCCATCCCGAAAGAAAGAGACAGGTCTGCACCCCGGCAGTTGACCCACTGCTGCTGTTCCGGGTGGAAGGTGAACTTTTCCAGGTGCATATCGGGCATCATGATGGAAGCATTCTGCCCGTCTATGTAGATCCAGCTGCCGATATTCAGGAACCAGCGGCTGCCAAGCAGGCCGCCAGCGTTGGTGTAGATGGATTCATAGCTGCGCTGGACAGGGAAGTCCCCGGTCAGGTCGTGGATGATGAATTCTTACAGCTTTCAACAGCAAAGAGGTCTACCTTATAAGTATCTATTTCTTCCGGGGAGACGAGAGGTTTATCTGGGGTGTCCTCTTTTTTGGAAGAGCCAAACATGTCTCCGAGGGTGGAGATAAGCTGAAAAGGTTCAGTGATATCATTTGCAAAACCGGAGATGAGATTCCCGCCAAGGATCTTGACCATCTCCCAGCCTGCATTGCAGCTGGAACTGCCGCCATCGGATATGTATTTGTTTTCTCCTTTCTGCTGGTCCTGGTCGAACTGTTGCATGTTCTTTTTGCGGCTTGACTCGAACCACTCGATGGGGTTTTCCTTGACTGTATCCAGGTCGTTGCTCTGGATAAGGATGTTATGGTCGGAGATGATGTTGATATCCTTCTCGGAGGAGATCTCGATGCCGGTGTCCTCTGACAGGACGATCTTGACGGGCTGGTCATCCTCGCCGTCGTACTCTTTCCGGTTGGCGTTGAACTCAACGGAACGGTTCTTGAACCGGATCATACGGTTGTTGGCCGTCATCATCTTCTCCCAGGGATAGGAGAAGTCGTCGCGGGTATTGTTTATATGTTTGCTGCCGAGGCATATGGCGGAACCCTCGTTTTCATAGTAGCAGAAAACGGTATCCCCAACGTCCGGCATGCAGTAGAAGTCATTGTTGAAGAAATTGCAGTAAGGAATCCAGCGCACGCCTGCCCCAGACCCGCCCACATCTACGTCAAACAGGACCTGGACATCTGTGCCGGAAACAGCCAGGACCTTGCCGAAAAGAGCACTGGGTCCAGTCGGCTGATTGATAGGCTGTTTGAAAGCAGGGGAAACAGCCTCGGTCTGGATATGGGACTGAGGCTCTGTGAAATTGCTGGTCTTGGAAAGCTGCGCGTATACGCCGTCCTTGTAGGTGAGCAGGATGCGGTTGTAGAGCAGGCCGCCGGAGGCATAGATATCGTTTTTGGTAACGAACATCTCGCGGCCGTTGGCGAGGAACATATGCCCGGCCCCTGCAGTCAGGTTGTCCAGAGTGAATCCCTTTTGCAGGAACTCATAGGCAGAAGCTTCGGGGGCGATCTGATTCTTTACTTTCCAATACTGGGTGATATCCTTCTCGATCCAGCTGGTATCTGTGCAGGATGGGAGCTCTGTGGAAGAAAAGGGGACAGCGCCAATGGAAAGCTGGATGTAAGGGACTTTGCTGTTGACAAAAATGGGATACCCAAACTGATTGCAGATGCGTTTGATAAAGTCCCAGTCTGTCTCGGCCTGCTGGGAGAGCATCTCGGGGATGAGCTTATCTTCCTGGATCTGGAAAAGAGCGCCGTATGGTTCCAGCATCTGCTCCAGGACCTGGGACAGCATTTTACCGGGGTCCTGGAAGGTCCTGCTGTGCGCTGCCACATCCATTTTCTGGGAATGGGTATGCGCTTCGATCTGGACTTCGCAGTACTGGTTCAGGTTATGCGTGCTGATAAGGGAGCAGGTGCCGCAGAAGATGGGATTGCCCTGTTCATCCAGGATGCGGATGGATTGGAAATCGGTGGAGTGTACGATAGATCTAAATTAGTATGAATGCTTTTTGTAGAAAATTCTACAAAATTGTAATAAATGAACAAAAAATTGTAATGAACAAAGAAAAAGATCTGCTCATAAGAGAATGAGCAGGTCTTGAATTTGAGGTTTTTAAGACTAACCAGTCTTGTGACACAATTAAAACGCTAAATTAGGAAGATTGGGAAAAGAGTTTGATGATATCATGCAGAATTTGCATCTGTTGTGCAGAAAGATTACTGCTTTGATTTGTTGGTGATAAAAATTCGTTGCGAAGTGCAACTAGAGTTTCTACTTGGAATGGGGTGAGATCTTTAAGCGAAATGGCGTCAGGCTCTTTGAGATTGGTTAATTCATTCAAAGATACACCAAATATTGCAGCAATGCTAATTAACACATCCAATGGTATTGCATGTGCTTCCGTTTCATAGTCGCTGATGGTTGAGGTTCCCTTATTTAACTTTTTGGCTAAAGCTTTTTGTGACCAACCGCGACTTTTCCTCAATTGTTTTAACTTTTGCCCCAGATAATGCTCCACAATAGTACACTCCTCTCTTGTTATTTAGTGGACTATTTGAAAATTCGATAAATTCGAAGTATTATATAGAAAGGCTACTATTATACGGAAAGCATTTGACAAACTATTGACAAGCTTGAAGGGAGTCGTTAATGTTAAGGCAAAAAGCAGGATTAGATCGGATAAGATTGGAAGGTGCCCACATGGAAGTGCTCGTTTGCGATGATAATTATGAGACAGTAGAAAAAATTTCGAATATAGTAGAAATGTATTGCCAAGAAAAAGGGAAGACACTTATGATTACTAAAAACACTAATCCGGAAGAGGTGGATATAGCAAAAAGGTTTGATATTGCATTTTTGGATATTGATATGCCGCAAATGAGTGGAATTGAATTGGCCCGAAGAGTGCATAGTTTACAGCCAGATACGATTATCATCTTTATTACAAACTATATCCAGTATGCTCCTGAAGGTTATGAGGTTGGTGCGTTTCGATATTTGATGAAGGATCAAATTTCTAAAAAATTAAATTATTATCTCGATTTTGCTATTGAAGAAATGGTGAAGCGCCGACGTGTCACGACAATCCAAGTCAATGGAGAATGCATAGATATACCTGTTGCAAATATTCTCTATATGGAATCTCAAAGAAGAATAATTGTGATGCATCTCATAAACGATCAACGAGCTGAATATCGATTTTATGGAAATATAACTGACTTGGAACAAAGATTTGAAATTTTTGGCTTTTTACGAGTTCACAAAAGTTATCTGGTGAATATGAGATATATTGAGATTTTTCAATGTAAAAGGCTTGTGCTAAAAGGAGGAATTCAAATCCCATCTAGTACAAGAAGATACTCTGATCTGAAACAGCAATATTTAAAATGGGAGGCTGAAAACAAATGGAGTATTTGCTGAGTGCTTTATATACGGTTATCGATGCTGCTTGTGTGTTGATTTTTTTGGATGCTTTTACGTCGCGGCTTTTTATTGGATTTAAATATTATCTTATGGCTGCTGTTTATACATTGTCACTTTACATAGTTATTCTTCTAAATATGGAAGTATTTGGCTACAGTACAACTCTTAAAATGATATTGACGATATTATGTGGAACTGTGTTTGGATGTATTTTGTATGCAAATGTTTCTTTAGGCCAAGTGCTGTTTCTTGTCGTTTTAGAATATCTCTTGACATATTTACTGTCATTTATGAGTTTGTACATATCAGCGATTATTTGTGGTGTAAGTATACCAGTTTTCCGTCAAGAAGAAGTTACCCCATTTGTGATTTCGTCAATAATTTACTATTTCTTACAAGTTATGTTTGTATTGGCGCTTAATAAGATCATCCGATCCAAAGGAAAAAGAGAAATAAATATAAAAGGAAATGCGATTAAAATAATTTTATACTTGTTGTTTCCGTCAGCTTCTTTTTTTATGCTGCTTATATTGCTGCGAATCACTAGTAGACAAGGACTAAGTGAAGGTGCGATTATAGTGTGCTGCTGGATGATTTTTATGGCGAATGCCGCAATCCTTTATCTACTGGATCAAGTAAAAAGAGAAGAGCAGAACAGAGAAAAACTATTGGCGCTGAATCAACAACTACAAATGCAAAGAAAAAATATGGAGGAAACTTGTAATTTGTATTCTACACAACGTAAACAGGTTCACGATTTTCGAGCGCACCTTGATATGATAAAACAGCTTCTTGATGACCAACAATTTGTAGCAGCTGAAAGTTATCTGGACTCAATTTTGAAACAACAAAGCGAACGTATATTCCTTGTCAATTGCCATCATGCTGTTTTGAATGCATTATTTAATTCTAAAGCATCTGAAGCAATTAGGCAAAATATTGATGTCCATTTTGAAGTGAACGATTTGTCTGGTCTAACGATAGATGCGATAGATTTGACTGTTTTACTGTCCAACCTGATTGATAATGCAATTGAAGGCTGTAAAAAATGTGCTCAAAACCGTTCAATTCAAATTCAGGCGAATATGAAAGCTGGTCAATTTAGTTTCATTATCCGAAATACAGCACTTCCGGTTAAAATAATTAACAATGAAATCCCTTCGACTAAATCCAGTCTGCATTTGCATGGATTTGGACTTTCCAACATCAAAGCAATTCTGAACAAATACTGTGGAGAATATGCCATGTTGTACAAAGACGGTTACTTTCAATTCATCTTTGAAATCCCATTGAATCTGCATTCATGACAAAAAAGTCTGTGTTTATTACAATATAATGGCTTTTTAAGGCGTTGACGTGTAGTATAGTAAAAAGCAACAAAACATAATATAAATTGGGTATCATGACATGAGTGCGTTTGCGGTATGGCTGACAAAACAATGTATAAGCTTTGATTTTATAGAGAAATAAAAATTTCCTCTATAATGACTTCATCAGCAGAAGGGGGTGATGAAGTTGGAGGATGCAGTCAATTATGCAAGGATCGGCAAGCGAGTCAAGCTGGCTCGTGTGGAGAAAGATCTGACACAAGCGCAGCTGGCCCGGCTGGTGGGCTGTACCAACAACTCTATCAGCCATATTGAGGTTGCACAGACAAAAGTGTCCCTCCCTATGCTGATGCAGATAGCACATGTGCTGGAAAAAGATCTTGATTATTTCATGCAGGAAACGCCGTATGTCAGCAGAAGCTGGGTGGTCGACCGTGAGATCGCCAACAAGCTTGACCAATGCAATGCTTCCACATTGCTCGCGGTGAGCAAAATACTGGATGCCCTTCTGGACTGCCAGCAATCACTCAACACAGAGCAGAACGCATAAATCTCAGCCAACGTATAAGCTTCAGACAAAAATAAAAGATACCGGATTGAAGTTAGAATAGGGCGAACAGTGCAAGGAACTGCTGGCAAGCACTTTGATTCAAGGACTGATTTTGCTGTGGCCCCATATTGTAGGGGATTGCATAAACTATACAACATTTAGGCTAGGAAGGGAGAGATGAGAAAATCTAGGGATTGTTGTCCGCCCATCTGCCGTGAGCAACAGAAAGGACGAAGAACAATGAAAAAGAGAACACAAAGAGAAAAGCCAAAGAATTTCATTTTCACTGTACATCCCTCCGAACTCGTGCGGTTCTTACCTATTGCCTGGTCCTGGCCTTGGGTATGCAAACCTCTGCATGGGTTCGGAGGGTTTGCTTATGGCGTATAACCAGTTTGAAACAGGTAAACGAATCCAAAAACTGCGCAAAACCAAAAAGATGACACAGGAACAATTTGCAGAGGCGCTGAATATTAGCGACCGCCATATGAGAAGTCTTGAAAAAGGAGAATATACTCCGTCGCTGGATCTGTTTGTAGAAATCGCAGTATATTTTGATGTCACGTTGGACTTCTTGATTCGTGGAATCACGGCATCTCCTGGAGAAAAAAGATTGAATCAGTATTTGGTTCACATTCAGCAAGTGATTCTTCAAGTTATCAAGGCGCTATCCATTGTCATAGACGAATTGGAGAACCAGAAGCCCGACTGACCCGATATGGGAACCGCTGTAGGAGGTGTTTACCTGCCTACAGCGGCTTTTTTATATGCCAAAATGCCATAAAATTAAATATACGTAGATACGAAAAACCGGAGGTGAGACATCCGGTTTTTGCTGGTTTTGGGATCAAAAAAGGGCCAAAACCGGAAGTACGACCTCCTAAAAATCCGTAAAACTTTCAGGTACACTATAACTACAGCAAGGGCCTCCCCCAAACGGAGGACAAGCCCGAAGCCAGTGAACTTTGAAAAGTGAATAAGCAACCTTCAGGTACTTCCAGACAATGATACTTCCGTAACTCGCGGCCCGGCCACAAAGAAGGCGGGGTGGCTGAAACGCCAATGGAGCGGTGCAAATCCGCCGCCTGAAGGCTCCCAACCCTCCCCGGGGCGTTGAGGACAAATGGGGGAAGGAAACCAACAAAAGTTTAGCCCACCGGAGAGAGAACGCTTTCCGCACCGGCGGGCTTTCTAATATCCACCATTTACAAAGAAACGGAGGTCAACTATGAGCCGTAGCTATGCACGAAATGTCAACACCGCGTCTCTCATTACGCTCTGCCCGGTCTGCCTGCATTCTTTCCAGGATGCCAGACGAGCGACCCTGCGCCGTGCAGACTTGCGCCAGCGCAGTAAGGATACTTGTACTTACTGTCAGATCCGCTATGGTTTCGACTACTACGTCCAACCTGCGACTTACCGGAACCAGACCCGGAGTGAGGCAAAAGCATATGCTTCAGCAGCTCAGGATTGACCCCGAGTTCGAGAGCAAAATACCGCCGCTTCGAGATGAAGAGTTTAAACAGCTTGAAGAAAACATTCTGGCTGACGGTGTAGTAATCAACCCGCTCATCGTCTGGGATGGCGTGATTGTAGATGGTCACAACCGTTACCGTATCCTTCAAAAGCACCCGGAGATTCAATATTCAACTTATGAGAAAATGTTTCCTGACCGGTATGCGGCCATCGCTTGGATTTGCAAGAACCAGCTCGGCCGACGGAACCTGACGCCGCAACAGTACAAATATTTGGTGGGTCAGCAGTATGGAGCTGCAAAACGTACGGAACAGTTTCACGGAAATCAGCACACTTTAACGAACAAAAGTGGTGCTGGACAAAATGTCCAGCACCAAAAAGGTGAGTGGACAGCTAAACGTATTGCTCGCGAAAATAATCTAAATGAAAAGTATGTCCGTAGGGCAGAGCATTTTGCCAAGGGCGTAGACGCCGCCGAGGAGGCTGAGCCTGGTATCAAGCAGGAAATCCTCTCTGGCAGCATCAAGCCTACAGAAAAAGCCGTTGCGGCCATCGCCAAGGCCCCGCCGGAGGAGCGGCCTGCTCTGGTCCTGCAGCTCCGGCAGGCCAAAGAAGCTGAAAGTCCTGAAGAAAAACCGAAACCTAAGCGCAGCTCCGCTGCTACCTTACAGGCTATCCGGGACATCTCCGACCATATGTTGCAGCCTAACGGAGAGATCGACGCGAACGACATTTGTTCAGAGCTGGAAGATGCGCTGGACGCTATGATCTTCCGCTGGGACACCTGCCTCGAGGCCAACAAAAAACAGCGCACCGCCTGCCAGGGCGGCATCGAAAAGCTCACGGACAAGGGTATCCAATACCTGCAAAAAACAAGGAGGAACAGATGAGACTGAACGACACTAGCGCCTACCAGGAAATGATGATCAACAGCAAGATGCTGGAGGTCCCTCGCGGCACCTACCAGCGGGAACTGAACATCCACCGGGTCCGCAAGATCGCAGCAGCATTCGACATTCGGTTACTTAACCCGCCCAAGGTCAGCTATCGCAATGGCCGCTACTATGTGTTTGATGGCCAGCACACCATCGCGGCCCTCAAGTTGCTGAATGGTGGCAAGGATTTAATGATCCGCTGCCACGTCTACCGCGGTTTGAGCGAAAGCGAAGAAGCCCTGCTCTTTGCCCAGCAGACTGGCGTGTCTGCCAAGTTAACTCCCGGCGCACGGATGCGCGCCCTGATTTACGGCGGCGACCTGGAAGCGATGGCCTTCCTCAAGGCTACTGAGTCGGTGGGGCTGCGGCTGGATTACAGCCAGCGCCGGGGTAAGTACCGTATCGCCTGCATCGGCACCGCCTTTGAGGAATTCAAACGGGTCGGTCCCGACTGCTACAAAGAGGCATTGAGCATCATCGTGGACGCCTGGCATGGCGATCCTGAATCTCTCCGTTCTGAGACGGTCCAGGGCGTTGTCCGTTTTGTAGAGCTGTACCACGGGGAGTACGACCCCCGCCGCCTTGTCAGCCGCCTGCACCACGCCGACCCGCTGACCATCTACCGGGAGGGACGGGCCATGGGCGTCAACCTGGCAGGGTATAAAAAATACCTGTATCAGGTATATGCGCTCTACAATGGAGGCAGTAAGAAGAATGTGCTACCCATGAAATTCTGAACAGCGGGACAAACAGGGGGAGTTCTTGACGATAAAGTGCAGCAATACATTGGGTAGTGTCCGAAAAGATACGCGTGGCAGAGGAGGGAAGCTGTGAAGAAAACGCCTTTTATCCTGCACGAGATATTTCATTCTGAGAACGAGCGGCAGCGCCGGGAATGCTTTCAACAAGTATTCACGCGGTATATCGGCGGCGTATACTTGGGTGCATTGGACACTGCCCGAGAACCGCACCGCTATGAATAAGCAGGCGGCATCGTTGCGACAGGAGGGGAGATGCGGTATACTTTGGGTAGGCGATTACACCGAAAGGAAAGGTGTAAACGATGAGAGCAGCTATTTACTGCCGTTTGAGCAAGGAGGATGAACACAAGACCGGTGAATCGGAGAGCATCCAGAACCAGAAGTCGATGCTGATCGAGTACGCGGTCCAAAAAGGTTTTGATATTTACCAAATCTATTCGGATGAGGATTATTCGGGCATCGACCGGGACCGTCCGGCCTTCAACGCGATGATCGAAGCTGCCAGCCAGCGCCGGTTTGATGTGGTGCTGGCTAAGACCCAGTCCCGCTTTACCCGGGACATGGAGCTGGTGGAAAAGTACCTGCACGGCAAGTTTGTCGAGTGGGGGATACGCTTCATCGCGGTGGTGGACCATGTGGACACCGATGACCGCGCAAACAAGAAATCCCGTCAGATTAACGGTTTGGTCAATGAGTGGTATCTGGAGGACTTGTCTAACAACGTCCGCTCGGTGCTGGACCACAAGCGGCGGGAGGGGCAATACATCGCTTCCTTTGCGCTGTACGGATACCGCAAGGACCCGGACGCCCGAGGACATCTGGTCATCGACCCGGAAGCGGCTGCCGTGGTGGAACGAATGTTCGAGATGGCCCGCAGCGGGATCGGGACGCACAAGATCGCGCAAATACTCAACAGCGAAGGGGTCCCCAGTCCTACTGCCTACAAACAGCAGCACGGTGTTCCCTACAAGGCCGCTATGCAAGGGCCTGAACCGCCCCTCTGGGGGCCGGCGACGGTCTACCAGATGCTGCGCAACCGCACCTATACGGGAGACCTTGTCCAAGGCCGTCATAAAAAGGTCAGTTACAAATCCAAACGGACAGTCTGGTTGCCGACATCCCAGTGGATCGTAGTGCCGGGCACCCATGAACCGATCATCGACCGGGAGACCTTTGAGACAGTCCAGCAGATGCTGCAGGGCCGCGCTCGGAGTGGAACGGGCGGCCAGGTCCACCCTCTGGCCCGGCTGGTGGTCTGCGGGTGCTGTGGGGCGGTCATGGAGCAGACCGGCAGTGGGAGTGTTCGGACCGATGGCGCACGGCGGCGGTATCTCCGCTGCCGTACCCACCAGCGTGCGCCCGAGCGCTGTTCGAATAAAACCTGTACCAGTCTGGATGCCCTGCAGGACCTGGTGCTTGAACGGATACGGGAGTATGCAGCGAGTTGGTTCGACCCGCAGCAGATTGAACTGCCCGAAACGGACACTCCTGCCCGGCGGCGGGTACAGGCCCTCAAGGAGGAGCGCCGGCGGCTGCAAACCGACGTAGACCGCCGCCGTAAGGCCATACAGGAGCTATATCTGGATAAAGTATCGGGCCTGATCGACACCGAGACCTTTGCCCAGATGAACGCAGCCTTTTTGCAGCAGGTACAGGAGGCAGAAGCACGTATTGCCGTGCTGGAAGCTGACCTGGGCCAGCAGCAGGTCCGGGAGGACGCCCGCGCCGCTCAGATGGAACGGGTGACAGAGCTGGCAAAAGTCCCCGTCCTGACCCGCGAGCTGGCTGTACTTTTGGTGCATCGGGTGGTGGTTTCCCCGAAGGACCCCGAGACCGGACAGCAGGCCGTCACCATTGAGTGGAACTTCTAAAAAGAACGCAGCAAAGACAAAAGCAAATTTGGGTTATTTTGCGTTACCCAGGTCGGATACACCTCACTGGAGGCCACGTTGGCGATGTAGTCCTGGAAGGAGACGGTGACGTTGCGGGCCGATTCGGAGGGCTTGCCCAGGTGGACGGTGATAAAAGTGGGGATGACCACCTGGCTCAGGACTCTGCCCTGGGGTGTGTCCTGGTCGGGGGCGGGGCCGCTGCCGCCGCCGGGGGCAAAAAGGGAGTGGGG